>NZ_MJGT01000137.1:0-331 GCF_001864975.1 Curtobacterium sp. MMLR14_002 | reverse complement strand
CGTGTCCACTGCCCTGGTCGGACGTGCCGGCGACGTCATCGCGGCCGAGATCGCGTTGGTGCAGTACGGGGCGATGGCCGCCTACGAAGCGCAGCTGCACTTCAACACGACGCTCGGTTGGACCATCGACCCGGGGTGGGACGCCGCGACTGCGAAGGCTGCGCGGATGAGCGGGAAGTTCTTCGCCGACACCAAGCGGAATCTGGACGGCGTTGTCGCGCACTTCGAGGACCTCCTCGCAGCCAACCACGGCGCGTTCTACCCGCCAGACCGACGCGGGAAGCTCTTCGATTTCCTCCGAGACGACCTGTCAGTGGTCACGGTGGACACT
>NZ_MJGT01000136.1:0-422 GCF_001864975.1 Curtobacterium sp. MMLR14_002 | reverse complement strand
CGGAATTCATCGTCGGTTTCACGGACGCGAACCCGCAAGAGTTCGGCATCGCCGACTCCTTCACCGCCTTCAGCGATGCGGTCCTCGGCAACACGTACAGTGTGCCCGCGGACACCTTCACGCCGCTGCGCACGGCGACACGTCCCGGGAAGATCAGCGTCCGCACTCAGCCCACTGACGTCCCCCACTCCGCGTTGCGGACCAGCCAGTACCGGTTCGACGTCGACGCGATGACGCCGCCGGTGAACTCCCCGTCGGGCAGTGCCCGAACCGCGCGGAAGCAGTTCTGGCCGATCCTCGAAGGCATCAGCATGTACTCCCTCGACGTCACCGACGATGGGATGCGTGAGCCGCACTGGCACCCCGTCACCACGGAGATGGGCTACGTCCACAAGGGGCGTGCTCGGATGACGATCCTGAAC
>NZ_MJGT01000135.1:0-286 GCF_001864975.1 Curtobacterium sp. MMLR14_002 | reverse complement strand
GGATGATCTGGCCCGCGAATCGCGGGATGCCGTCGGCGAGCAACAACAGCTCGTCGCGCTCGTCCGGCCAAGCGGCGGTCAGGGGGCCGGCGTGTAGACCAGTCGACCGCAGTCGAGTTCGTACTCGAGGGCGAACGGGCTCTCACCCGCTTCGCGGGCCGCCGACGCCATGCGGGCGTCGTAGTCGACGAACGCTTCGTTCCCGCGCATGCCCGGCATGTCGTACCACTCGTCCACGACGGAGTGGGCCTCTTCCGGCGTGACGGGTGTCCTACTGGATCCGGGG
>NZ_MJGT01000134.1:0-492 GCF_001864975.1 Curtobacterium sp. MMLR14_002 | reverse complement strand
CGTGCGGCAGGCGGTCGTTGGCGGCGTTGAGCTTGACCTGACCGAGGCGCACGAGCATGGCGTCGACACTGACGCCGAAGTGCGCGGCGAGCGTCTGGGGTTGCCGTAAGCCGCCGTCCCAAAGCGCTTCAAGTTCGCGTTTTGGCACGAGCACGCAGCCCGCGAAATAGTCAGCGGCACGTTCAGCTTGGACGGTGGAGGTCGCGATGGGGCTGCCGCTGTAGAGAGCCGCCGCGTGGCCGTGGTCCACGACGTGCTTGAACTGGTGCAACAGCGTGAAACGCTGGTGTGCGAGGCTGTCGCCGCTGTTGATCGCGATCAGCCAGTGATTGCCCGTCCAGAGGCTCATGCCGGATACGGCGATCGTCTCCAAGACGACGCGAACGTGCGGCAATGCGCTAATAGCTGTCGCGTCGATGCGGTCCGGGCCGCCAACGATGTCGATCAGACAGGACGCTTGGAGCTCGCTGACGCGAAGGGCCTCGTCGAAGC
>NZ_MJGT01000133.1:0-399 GCF_001864975.1 Curtobacterium sp. MMLR14_002 | reverse complement strand
GTCGGCGGGCGGCGGGAGCACATTTGTCACACCTCTGCCTCCGATCGACGGCGTTCAGAAGTGGCACGTCTGGATCACCAATACCAGCTCCACTGATCGAGTGCGCGACTACCGGTTCGTCTTTCAGGCCGTCTCGGACGGCACCTGGAATGCCGTGCAAATCGCCTAGCCAAAAGACGTGCCGTGATTTATATTGATGGCATAAGCAAAACTAAACAGAGAACAACGCGTGTCAAAGATCGTTGCAAACTTAAACGGCGGAGCATCTGACGAGTACGCCACCTTCAAAGCGCTGAACGACGCCTTCTCCGGGCAGGTCTTCAAGGGGCTCGACGTGGTTCCGAACGGCTCGGCCAACATGACGGTCCGCGTGAACCCGGGCTCAGGCCGCATCCCTAC
>NZ_MJGT01000132.1:0-406 GCF_001864975.1 Curtobacterium sp. MMLR14_002 | reverse complement strand
GGACACCAGTATCTATGGCTTTGTCGGGCCACAGTGCCCGAGGAACCCAGAAGAACACCACTCCTAGGAGCTGGTCACCCCAGGTGATGCCTTTCGAGGCTACGAAGTACACGGTGTTGTTGATCTGGTTGAAGCTGTCGAAGTCACCCGAGAGGAGCGACTCGAGAGGGTTCTTGAGTGAAACCTTCGTGTCGAGACTGTTGCGGAACGTCGATGCGATTGGGAATAGGAAGAACAAGGCTCCGAGGGTGCTCAGCCCAACAACCCGATAGCGCCGGAGAGTTCCCCACACTCCGACCGCCGCCAAGATGGCGAGGTAGACGGTTCCAATTGCGTAGCGAGCGCTGCTGATCGGGTTGACGACGAGGAGGAGCGTAGCGGCCGTGACCAGCAGGAGAAGTAACGG
>NZ_MJGT01000131.1:0-288 GCF_001864975.1 Curtobacterium sp. MMLR14_002 | reverse complement strand
GCAGTACGACGCACCGTCCGGCACCGGCCGGACCCCGCAACGGCAGCCGCTTTCGGCTGTGGATGTCGTCGCTGACCGACGAGTCAGCCCCTCGAACCAGTCGCGTCGTGACGATCAACGTCACACCGCTGATCATGACGCGCCGCTCATCGCGCATCGCACTCGACGGACCTGATGACCGTCATCTCCGCACGAACCCTCTCGTCGCCGCGACCCGAATCCGCGAGCCGACGAGCAGCTGAAGGAGCATCCCTGATGCGTTACCGAACAACTCTCGGCGACTTCCTC
>NZ_MJGT01000130.1:0-221 GCF_001864975.1 Curtobacterium sp. MMLR14_002 | reverse complement strand
ACGTATAGCCGCGAACGCTCCTTGTGCCATACTGAGAATACCTACCCTCATCGCCTTCACTGTCAGGTCGTCGTCACTTCCTGGCCAACGCAATCTTGGCTTATTTTCGGCAGGCTCGGCCAACGAGAACGCCTGGGACATAAGGTCAGAGTCCCCCAGCTCGTATCGACCGGTTCGATTCTTCACTTGACTACTCAGAGCAGTAGCCGCTCGTTGCACAG
>NZ_MJGT01000129.1:0-452 GCF_001864975.1 Curtobacterium sp. MMLR14_002 | reverse complement strand
CCTCGTCAAGCCCGGCATGACCGGCCTGTGGCAGGTGAGCGGTCGGTCCGACCTGTCGTGGGAGGATTCGGTGCGGCTCGATCTGTACTACGTGGAGAACTGGTCCCTCGTCGGTGACTTGGTGATCCTGTGGCGCACCGCTAAAGCTGTCGTCCGGAAGAACGGAGCGTATTGAGCGAGCAGGAGAGCGGCTTCCGCGTGTCCGTCGTGGCTCCCTACGCGGAAGGCGCCATCGTCGAATACGCCCGATGGGCAGAGCGTTGCGGGAACCTTGTGTCCTTCTGGCTTCCGTCACGCGGGTTGACCAGCGGACTGGCAAAGATCGTGCCCGGAGCCAGAGGGGCGTCGATCAGGTCGAGACTCACGCGGGGGACCGATCAGGTTGCCAGGGTCAGAACGATCTCGCCAGCTCTCGAGATTCTTCGGCTGTTGTCGCGGAGCCCGCTCTTGAG
>NZ_MJGT01000128.1:0-387 GCF_001864975.1 Curtobacterium sp. MMLR14_002 | reverse complement strand
CTCCAGCACCGCGGAAGCTTCTGCATCTGACGACAGGTTGCAGGCGGCGCGTTGGACGCTCTTTGGTCACGAGAGCCGGTGAGGAGGAACGTCTTGAGAGGGCGAGGCGAGGTCGAACGAGGTCATGTCACAGCGATGTGGGGTTTGCTCCTCAGCTGCGGGCAAAAGCCAGTCCCGGTCAAGGGCACCAGGCCACCGTCAGCGAGCGGAATGGAAGTTATCGCCGACATCCCAGAGCTCAAGGCATTCGCCATCGCAACCTTCGTCCACGCGGCAACACGGCTCGTTCCGCGGCGGAAGCCGGCGTACAGGTCTCGCATCGACAGCGCGACAACGGTGAGAGGGCGTTTGGTTCCAGGCGCGCTCATTGCGCGCTCCGTTCGGAAC
>NZ_MJGT01000127.1:118559-128808 GCF_001864975.1 Curtobacterium sp. MMLR14_002 | reverse complement strand
GAGCGAGGCCGCACGGTGCGGCGACGGCACCGGGGCGGGCAACCCCGCACGGGTTGAGCGAGGCCGCACGGTGCGGCGACGGCACCGGGGCGGGCGACCCCGCACGTGGTGAGCGAGGCAGCACGGTGCGAGGGGTCAGGCGTACCGCTGCGCTGCCCGGAGCGCGGCCCCGGTGTACGAGCCGCCGAACAGGAACACGTGCAGCAGCAGCGGCGCGAGCTGGTGGAGCTCGACGCGCTCCTGCCAGCCGTCGGCCAGCCGTGACTCCCGGTCGTAGGCGGCGAGCACCGTCTCGAGCCGGGGGAGCCCGAACAGCCCGAGCAGTGCCAGGTCGGTCTCCGCGTGCCCGCCGTGGGCGATGGGGTCGATGAGCACGGCGCCGGTCGGTTCGGACGAGTCCGTCGGCCAGAGGACGTTGCCGGCCCACAGGTCACCGTGCAGGCGAGCGGGTCCGTCCCCGACGAGCGCGGGCTGCGGCGACCCGAGTGTGCCGTCCTCCACGCGCGAGGCGACCCGCTCGAGCACGGCGGCCTCGGCGTGGTCGAACCCGCCGGCATCGACGATGCGGCGGACGAAGTCGCGGATCCGGTACTCGGCGAAGAACTCGCCCCAGGTCGCCGGTGCCTGCTCGGCCGTGACGAACGGCGTGCGCGAGCGGCCCATCCGCAGCGCCGCACCGCGGGTCCACCCGGTGGGCGGTGCACCCCAGTGGTCGGCACCGGCCGCGTGCGTGTGCGCGAGGGAGCGGCCGAACCGCTCCGCCTGGGCCGCGGTGGGGGAACCGTCGGAGATCAGCTCGAGGTCGAGCACGGTCGGGCCCGGACGCCCCAGCACGCGGGCGATGCGGGTGCCGCCGGTGTCCTCGGCCTCGGCGAGCCAGGCGAGTCCGGCGGCTTCGGCTGCCGCTTCGTCCGCGGTGGTGAACGTCTTCACGTGCGTCTCGGCCATCGGTCCATCCTGCCGAGGAGGCACCGTCGCCCGTTCAGCCGACGGTCACCCGGCGACCCGGCGACCCGGCGCACCGGTCACCCGGCGCCCGGTCGCCCGGCGCCCGGTCACGCGCTCGGCTCTCCCCGCCGGGCCGCGTGCACGACGAGTGCGAGCTGCACCCGGTTCTCGACGCCGAACTTCTCGTACACGTGCCCGACGTGCGTCTTCACGGTGGCCAGGCCCACGTACAGGTCGGCGGCGATCTGCGCGTTGGACGCCCCGTTCGCCACGGCGAGTGCGACCTCCCGCTCCCGCTCGGTCAGCAGGGCGAGCAGCCGGCGTGCCTCGGTGTCGTCCGCAGCGGCATCGACCGGTGGCCCTGCCGGTGCGCCGCCCGGACCACCGGCCGCCTGGCGCGAGCGGGATCCGGCCGCGAACGCGATGACCCGGTCGAGCACGGACGGGGACAGGATCGAGCGCCCGGCCGCCACGGTCCGCACGGCCTGCACGAGTTCGTGCGGCGGGGTGTCCTTGAGCAGGAACCCACGTGCGCCGGCCTGCAGCGCTCCGAGCACGAGGTCGTCCCCCTCGAAGGTCGTCAGCACCAGGACGGCCAGGTCGGGTCGTCGGCGCAGTTCGCGTTCGGTGGCGACGAGTCCGTCGCACCGGGGCATCCGGATGTCCATGAGCACGACGTCGGGCGCGGTCGCGGCGATGACGCCCTCGGCTTCGAGCCCGTCGCCCGCTTCGCCCACCACCACCAGGCCGTCGTCGCCGCTGAGCAGCATCCGGAGCCCGACGCGCACGAGCTGGTCGTCGTCGACCAGGACGACGCGGACAGGAGCGGTCACGGGGTCCACGGCAGCACCGCCTCGACCACGTGCGTGCGTCCGTCGTCGCTGCCGGCGCGGAAGCTCCCGCCGACGAGCCGGGCGCGTTCGGCGAGCCCGCGCAGGCCGTGCCCGGCCGTGTGGACGGACGTGCCCGAGTGCGCAGGTCCGTCGACCAGCGTGTTCGACACCACCACCCGGATCGCCGGGCCGGGGACGGTCTCGACGACGACGTCGACGGGCGCTCCCGGGGCGTGCCTGCGGGCGTTCGTCAGCGACTCCTGCACGATCCGGTAGGCGTGTCGCCCCACGGCCGTCGGGACCGCCGTGCCGTCGGTGTCGACGCGCGCCCGGACGGTCGCACCGCCGGAACGCGCCTGGTCGAGCAGGTCGGGCAGGTCGACGAGCGTCGGCTGCGGAGGCGCGGTGCCGGTCACCTCGTCGCCGCCGATCGCCGCGGGGTCGCGCAACACCCCGAGGACGTCGCGCAGGTCGGTGAGCGCGGAGTGCGCCTCGGCCCGCACGACCCCGGCCGCCGCGGCGGTCTCGTCGGGGGTGAGCCCCGGGCCGCGGTACTCGAGCGCGCCGGCGTGCAGCGCGACCAGGGACAGCCGGTGGCCCAGGACGTCGTGCATCTCACGGGCGATGTGGGCGCGCTCCTGCTCGCGGGCACGGTCCTCGCGCAGCTGTTGGTCGCGTTCGAGCAGGGCAGCGCGCTCGCGCAGGGACAGCAGGAGCGCCCGGCGCTGCCCGATCGCGATGCCGACGACCACGAGCAGGGCGATGCCGACGACGCCCGCGACCAAGATCTGCCAGAGCGGCATGTCGTCGGCCGCGGGCGCCAGGACGACGTCGTAGAGCACCGTGGCACCGAGCAGCACCGCACCGGCGACGGCGAGCTCGACGGACCGGCGCCGGGTGGCGAGCGACACCGTGGCGATCGCGGCCGCCCCGACCGCCAGGGTCGAGACCGAGCTGAGTGCAGCGATGACGACCGTGATCAGCAACGGTGCCCGGTGCCGGAACGGCAGGAGGACGAGGGCGGCCAGACCGGCACCCACGTCGCCGAGGATCAGTGCGCCGACGTGCAGGTCGCTCCACCCACGGGTGTCCATCGTCGGCCACACGAGCCCCGCGGTGAGCAGCCCGGTCAGGGCCGCGACGGCGACACGCCAGGTCTGGGACCACACACGCTGCCCGAGCGGCACGGCGGGGAGCGTGGTCGAGGTCATGCCCCGAGCCTAGGGAGCCGGGTCGACGAGCGGATCCGCCGAAGGTCGGAGGTCGGCGGTCGGAGGTGCCCCGTGTCTCAGACCGCGTCCACCAGGGCCCGCGCCAACGGGTGCCACGCACGGGACGACGGCCCGCTCAGCACCAGGGTCCGTTCGAGCCGCCGGGCCATCGGGATCATCACGAGGTCGGGCGGCAGCATCCCGCGGCCCAGGGTCGGCACGATCGACACGCCCTCGCCCCGCTGGATCATCCCGAACATCGTGCTCATCTCCCGCACCCGGTGGGCGTACCGGAACGGCCGGCCGTCGAGTTCGTGGAGCTTCTGGATCTGGTACTCGCAGCCACCGCCGCCCGCCACCAGACCGTCCTCGTGCAGGTCGTCGAGGGTGAGCGCGGGCAGTTCGGCGAGGGGGTGGTCGCGGCGGATCACGGCGGCCATCTCGTCCCGCGCCACGACCACGCCGCCGTCGGGCACCGGCGACGGGTCGACGAGCACGGCGGCGTCGACGGTGCCGGCCTCGAGCCACTCCGGCATCTCGTCGTCGTCCCCCTCGTAGACCTGCACGTCGACGTCGGGCAGGGTCACCGCCCACAGCTCGCGGAGCCGCGGCAGCAGGCCCTGGCAGACGGTGGGGACGGCGGCGAGGCGCACGGTGCCGCGCGCAGTGGCGGGCCGGACCACCGCCTCCAGGGCTTCGACCGAGGCGAGCACGCTCCGGGCGTGGGCCAGCAGGCGGTCGCCCAGCGGGGTGGCGGCGGCGACCGTGCCGCGGCGCACCACGGGGCCGCCGACCTCGCGTTCGAGCCCGGCGACGGCGTGGGACACCGCGGACTGGCCGACGCCCAGCGCGGCGGCCGCCGCAGTGAAGGACCCGGCGTCGAGCGTTGCGACGAACGCGCGCAGTTGCTGGACCGAGACGGTCATGCGTCCTCCTCATGTCGGCATGAGCGACATGCGTTTGCCGCATGTCGCCCGGTGGTCCGACACTAGGCCACGTGAACGCCCTCCTCTACGCCCTCGTCGCACTGACCTGGGGATCGAGCTTCCTCTTCGCGAAGATCGGACTCGACGGTCTCGCCCCGCAGCAGGTCGCCACCGTGCGGACCGTGCTCGGTGGGGTCACGCTGGTCGTGGTGCTCCTGGCGACCCGTCGCCGGTGGCCCCGGGAGCCGCGGACCTGGGCGCACCTGGCGGTCGTCGCGGTCTTCCTCAACGCGGTGCCGTCGTCACTGATGGCGTGGGCCGAGCAGACGGTGCCGTCCGGGCTCGCGAGCATCTACAACGCGACGACGCCGATCATGACACTGGCCGCGCTCGCGGTGCTCGTGCCGTCCGAACGGCTGCGCGGACGGCAGGTGCTCGGGATCGTGCTCGGCATCGTCGGGGTGCTCGTGCTGGTCGGCCCGTGGGACGTGCTGACCGACCCGGAGGTGCTGGCGAGCGTGCCGGGGCAGGTCGCGCTGCTCGGCATGACCGCGTCCTACGGCATCGGGCTCGCCTACCTGCGCCGGGTCGCGGTGGCGAGCGTGTACGACCCGGTCACGCTGGCGACGGTCCAGCTGACGCTGGCCTCCGGGATGCTCCTGCTGGTCGCGCCCGTCATCGCGACCGGTCCGGTGCAGCTGGACGGGAGGATCGTGGCCGCGATGATCGCGCTCGGTTGCGTCGGCACGGGGCTGGCCTACGCCTGGAACACCCGGCTCGTGCAGGCGTGGGGCGCCGGTCGCGCCTCCACCGTCACGTACCTGACGCCGGTGGTCGGGGTGGCGCTCGGTGTGCTCGTGCTGGGGGAGCGGGTGCGGTGGAACGAGCC
This sequence comes from Curtobacterium sp. MMLR14_002, assembly GCF_001864975.1. Classification (NCBI taxonomy): domain Bacteria; kingdom Bacillati; phylum Actinomycetota; class Actinomycetes; order Micrococcales; family Microbacteriaceae; genus Curtobacterium; species Curtobacterium sp. MMLR14_002. The sequence goes on along the minus strand of NZ_MJGT01000127.1, from coordinate 124,001 downwards.
CGTCGGCGGTCTCGTCGTCCTGCTCGGGATCGCCCTGGCGTCCGGGGTGCTCGTCCGTCGGCGGGAACCTGCGGCGTCCGCCGCCTGACCGGTCCGCCGGGTCGAGCCGTAGGATCGGCGGTGACGACGACGAGGTCGTCGACGAAGACGGAGACCGGTATGCACGACACCCACACCACCCGCGCGACCGCGTCGGTCGCAGCGATCCTCGCCGAGTCGGCGGCACGCTACCCGGACGACGTCGCCGTCATCGTGGGCGACGTCCGCACCACCTACGCCGAGCTGTGGGCGCAGACCCTGGCCTACGCCGGGGCACTCCGCGCGCGGGGCGTGACCGAGGGGTCGAAGGTGGCGATGCTCGTGCCGAACGTCGCGGACTTCCCCCGCGTGTACTACGCGACGCTGGCCCTCGGCGCGGTGGCCGTGCCCGTGCACGCGCTGCTGAAGCGCCGCGAGATCGAGTACGTCCTGCGCGACAGCGGCGCGACGCTGCTCGTCTGTGCTGCACCCTTGCTCGGCGAGGGCGCCGCCGGTGCCGAGCTCGCCGGGGTCGACGTCGTGACCGTGCTCGCGCCGGCGACGACCGACGACGGGTCCGCGGCCGGCCCCGACCGGCTCGAGGCCCTGGCCGCGCAGAGCGAACCGCTCGACACCTACGTGCCGCGGCACCCGTTCGACACCGCCACGATCCTGTACACGAGCGGTACCACCGGCCAGCCCAAGGGTGCCGAGGGCTCGCACTTCGCGCTGCTCGAACAGGTCAACACCAACCTGATGACGACGTTCGACATGCACCGCGGGGACGTCCTGCTCGGCGCCCTGCCGCTGTTCCACACGTTCGGGCAGACCTGCACGATGAACACCGGGTTCCGGACCGGCGCGACGCTCGTCATGCTGCCGAAGTTCGACGGTGACACGGCGCTCGCCGCGATGGTCGAGCACGGCTGCGGCATCTTCATGGGCGTCCCGACGATGTACATGGCGCTGCTCGACGCCGCGACCCGGTCCGAGGCCCGTCCGACGCTCCGGTACGCGATCTCCGGCGGGGCGTCGCTCCCGCTGGCGGTGCTCGAGCGGTTCCAGCAGGTCTTCGACGCGCCGATCCACGAGGGGTACGGGCTGACCGAGACCTCGCCGGTCGCCACCTTCAACCACGTCGGGCAACCGCCGCGGCCCGGCACGATCGGCACGGCGGTGTGGGGCATCGACGTCGAGATCGCCGACCCCGAGGTCCGCGACGCGATCGTCATGCTGCCGCACGGCGAGATCGGGGAACTCGTGATCCGCGGACACAACCTGATGAACGGGTACCTCGACCGCCCCGAGGACACCGCCGAGGCCATCGTCGACGGGTGGTTCCGCACCGGTGACCTGGGCACGAAGGACGACGACGGGTACCTGACGATCGTCGACCGCACGAAGGACATGATCATCCGCAACGGCTACAACGTGTACCCGCGGCAGGTCGAGGAAGTGCTCGCCACCCACCCCGACGTCGCGATGGCCGCGGTCTTCGGCGTGCCGCACGCGGTCCACGGGCAGGAGGTCGAGGCCGCCGTCGTCCTGCACGCCGGTGCGACCGTCGAGGCGCAGGCCCTGGTCGACTTCGTCGCCGCCGAGATCGCCGCGTACAAGTACCCGCGGGTGGTGCACGTCCTCGACGCGCTGCCGCTCGGCCCGAGCGGCAAGGTGCTCAAGCGTGAGCTCGTCGACCGGTTCAGCGTCGAGGTGACGGCGGTTCCGTGATCCGCCCCACGACCGCGCAGGGGCGATCCGTACGCTGACCGGGTGACCGCCAGCCGCACCCCGTCGACCGCGCGTCTGCTGTTCGCGTCGTCGCACCCCGGACCCACGGTCACCGTGACCGTCCTCGCCGCGGTGATCGCCGCCGCCGTGGGGCACCCCGTGTGGCTCGTGGTGCTGGTGGCGCTGACGGTCGTCGCCGGGCAGCTGTCCATCGGGCTGGCGAACGACTGGATCGACGCGGACCGCGACCGGGCCGTCGGGCGGAGCGACAAGCCCGTCGCCCGCGGCCTCATCGCCGTCGGCACCGTCCGTGCCGCCGCGTACGCCACCGCCGGGGCCGCCGTTGTGCTCTCGCTGTTCCTGGGGCCGGTCGCCGCGGTCGCGCACCTCGTGCTCGTCGCCGCGGGGTGGGCCTACGACGCCGGGCTGAAGCGTTCGGTGTGGTCGGTGGCGCCGTTCGTCGTCGCCTTCGGGCTGCTGCCCGTCGTGTCCGTCGCGGCCGGGCCCGAGGGACAGTGGCCGGCGTGGTGGGCGATCGCCACGGGGGCCGTCTTCGGCATCGCGATCCACTGCACCAACGTGCTGCCCGACCTGGTCGACGACGCCGCCACCGGCGTGCGGGGCTTCCCACATCGCCTCGGGCTCCGCGGCGCGGGGATCGTCGCGTTCGCCTCGCTCGTCGTCGCGGCCGCCCTGGTGCTCGGCGGACAGGTGCTCGGCGACGACCCCGTGCAGGGGCTCGGGGTCGTGCTCGCGGTCCTCGGTGCCGTCGTGGTGGCGGTGCTCGCCGTCGTCGGCGTCCGGTTGGTGCTCGCAGGACGGGCTTCACGCACCCTGTTCCGGCTGGTCATCGCGTCGTCCCTCGTGCTCGTCGTCGAGCTCGGCTTCGCGGGCGCGCGACTCGTCGCCTGACGACGCGGAACGCGACTCCGCGACTGCGCCGGTGCGCCGGTGCGCCTGTGCGCCGGACGTGAGCCGTCAGGCCCAGCGCATCGCGTAGAGCCGGGCCAAGCCGTGCGCGGTCGGCAGGGACAGGGCGGTTCGGAGCAGCGCCTCCCGGCCGGTCGCCGTGACGGGGCCGAGCGGACGGCCGAGTGCCATGTTCGCCTCGGCCTGCCGAGCCGCGCGGCGGGCGGCTGCCTGGCGGCGGGCGGCGTAGCCCGGCCACGGACCGGCCGTGCCGGTGCGGACCGCTCCGGCGAGCAGCGGCGCCAACTCGGCGGCGTCGAGCCACCCCAGGTTCATGCCCTGCCCGCCGATCGGACTGATCTCGTGGGCGGCGTCCCCGACGAGCACGGCTCGGCCGACGCCCACGCGGTCGGCGGTGCGGCGGCGCACCCGGAACCCGCTCGTCATCGAGCAGGTCGCGGGGTCGGGGACGACACCGGTGCGTTCGGCGACGAGCGTGGCCAGGCGTGCGACGACCGCGGGATCCGGCGTGCTCGTCCAGCTGCCCTCGGCCGAGGCGAACGCGTCGTCGTCCGGCACCAGGGCGACGTACCGGCGACGCGCACCCGGCAGCGGGAAGGACTCGACGACGCCGTCCGGGCCGACGTCGACCAGGGCGGACGACCGGGCCGACGGCGCCTCGGGATCGGCGAAGTCACCCATCACGTAGCGGTCCGGGTACTCGCGCCCGGTGGTGCCGATGCCGAGCAGGTCGCGGACGGCGCTCCGGGCACCGTCGGCCCCGACGACGAAGGCCGCACGGACCGTCACGGTGTCGCCGTCCGGTCCGGTCCCGGTGGCGTCGACGTGGTCGGTGTGCCGGGACAGCGCCGTCAGGGTGGTGCCGGTCCGCAGAGCGCTCGGTGCGCTGGCCCGGAGCCGGTCGCGGAGCAGGGACTCGGTGCGGTGCTGGTCGAGAGTGGCCACGTACGGGTGGGTCGGCGACGCGCGGTCGAAGCGCAGGGTGCCGAGGGTCCGACCGCGGCTCCGGGCCACGCCGGCGTGCACCAGTGACGCCTCGGCGAGCACGGCGGTGTCCAGGCCGATCGCGGCGAACGCGTCGAGGGACGGTGGGTGGATGCCGATGGCGCGCGAACCGGTCGGCGGCTCGGCCCGTCGTTCCCACACCCGGACGTCGACGCCCTGCGCCGCCAGGAGTGCCGCCAGGAACAGTCCGACGGGGCCGCCGCCGACGACGAGGACGTCGACGCGTTCGATGGGCACGGGGCGAGCCTACGGTGACCGATCGCCGCGGCGTTCAGTGAGCAGAAGGCGTCGGGTCAGCGGGCTGTACTCGACGTCTTCTGCTCACTCGATGCGCTGCGCGGGCGCGGGCGCTGCCGCGGGCGCGTGCGCGAGCGCGGGCGTGGCAGGCGCTGCGGCCCTGCGACCCGCGCGGAACCGAGCGCGGAACCGCTCGACGGGCACCTCGACGGCGTAGGCGGCACCGATCGACACGATCACCACCGCGCCGACCAGGCCGACCGTGCCCCAGGCGCCGATCGCGAAGGTGCCGAGCAGCGCGATCACCAGCGGGTGCCAGAGGTACGCCGAGTACGAGACCCGGCGGCCGAACCACGACACCGGCGTCCAGGCCAGGGCGGCGGACACGGGGGAGCGGACCGAGACCAGCCCGCCGATCGCCACCGCCGCGATCAGCCCGGTCAGCGGCAGCACGATGCCGAACGTCGACGCGTGCTGGGTCCAGTCGTCGTCGATCCAGAGCAACACCCCGACCAGCAGCACGAGACCGAGCCAGGTCGCGACGTGTCCGAGGACTCCGGCGGCCCGCACGCGCACCCGTTCGTCGTCGAGCACCAGGGCCAGCGCGCAGCCGATCGCGAGCGGCACGACCCCGAGCACGGGCGAGAAGTAGACGTCGGGCGTGGCACCGCCGCTCGGGCTGCGGTAGCTCGCCCACGACGCCGCCGACGCCCCGACGACCAGGACCCCGAGCCCCGCCAGGAGCCAGCGGCGGCGGACCCGGAGCGCGGCGAGCAGGACCAGGACCGGCGGCCACACCAGGTAGAACTGCTCCTCCATCGACAGGCTCCACGTGTGCGCGAAGACGCCCTGCGCGGTGTCCCAGAAGGCGCGGAACAGGTTGCCCGTGTAGGTCAGCGCGATGAACGCCGCTTCGCCGGACGACAGCGAGGCGCCCTTGTAGTCACCGACCCAGTTCCAGAGCAGCAGCCCGACGACGACGAACGCGAGCAGTGCCGGGTACAGGCGGAGCAGCCGCTTCACCCAGAACGAGCCGAGGCGCACCCGCCCGGTGCGACGCCGTTCGCCGAGCAGCAGCGTCGTGATGAGGAAGCCCGACAGCACGAAGAACACCGTCACGCCGATGAAGCCGCCCTCGAACTGTGGCACGTGCAGGTGGTACAGGACGACGACCAGGATGGCGAGGGTCCGGAGTCCGTCGAGCGCGGGTGCGCGGTGCGTCAGCGGGGGTGGCGGAGCCTGCTGCGTCCCCGCCCCGGAGCGCTCCGGGGCGGCCGTGCGGTGCTGTGGCTGCGCCTGCGTCGGCGCGTGGGTCAGCGTGGTCGTCGCCATGGTCCCTCCCCGCGCTGCTCGGTTGCGTGTCGCCGACCAGGGTCCTCCTCGCGGGTAAGAGGAGTCTCAACGAGCGGGGCGCACCAGGCTCGTCAGCGCCGACGCCGAACGACAGCGTCGACGTCGTTCGTTGCACGCGCGCGCTGTTGCGAAGCGCGCGCGGCGACCATGTCGCTGTCGTACGACAGCGAC
>NZ_MJGT01000127.1:82139-118109 GCF_001864975.1 Curtobacterium sp. MMLR14_002 | reverse complement strand
GTACGACAGCGACATGGTCGTTCCGCGTCGGCCGGCCCCGCGGTCCGCACCATGCGTCGGCGCCAGCCCCGCGCACCACGCGCCGGCCGGGAGGCCCGTGGCCGGCCCGCAGCGCGCCTCCAGGCCGTCGCGCCCCGCGTCCACCGCACGCACACCGTGAGCAGGAACGGTCGGGTCCGACGTGCGGACCCGACCGTTCCTGCTCACCAAGCGAGCGTGCGAGCGAACGCGCGCGGCTACTCGGCCTTCTGCAGCTGCCAGGGGTCCGGCTCGCGGTCGCCGTTCGGGCGCACCGGGCGCACGTCGCCGACGATCGGGATCGAGCGCTTCCGCATGAACCACACGTAGCGGACGAAGAAGTGGGTCAGGGTCGACATCCGGTTGCCGGCGCCGAGCAGGCTCGTGATGTGCACGAACACCCAAGCGAGCCAGGCGACCGGGCCGACCATCGTGATCCCGCCGCGCAGCTGGGCGACCGCGGCGTTCGTGCCGATCGTCGCCATGGTGCCCTTGTCGAAGTACTTGAAGCGCTCGGTGGCCTTGCCCTCGAGCAGGCGCACGATCTGCCGCGCCGAGTGCCGGCCGCCCTGCAGCGCGGGCTGGGCGAGCTGGGCGAGGGCGTCGTCCTGCGCGGCGATGTCGCCGGCGGAGAAGATCCGCTCGGCGCCCTTCACGCTCAGGTCGTCGTTCACCTGGATGCGGCCACCGTGGGTCTGCGGCAGGCCCCAGCCGGAGACCTCCTTGTGAGCGGCGACACCGGTCGCCCAGATCACCTGCGACGCGGGGATGAACTCGCCGTCGGCGGTCATCACGCCGTCGCGCTTGACCTCGGAGACGCCGGTGTTCAGCCGCAGCACGACACCGCGCTTGCGGAGCACCTTGGCTGCGTAGCGGCGCAGGCGCGGGGCGAACGGCTTGAGGAGCTCGCCGCTGCGATGCACGAGCGTGATCGAGATGTTGCCGCGTTCGATCTCCGGGTACGCGCCGACGAGTGCCTGGTCGCGGAGCTCGGCGAGCGCGCCGGCCATCTCGACACCGGTCGCACCGCCACCGACGATCACGATGCGGATCTCGTCGGGGCCCTGGTTGGCCGCCGCTTCTTCGAGCCGGGTGAACAGCTCGTCGCGGATGCGGAGTGCCTGCGAGCGGGAGTACATCGAGTACGCGTACTCGTACGCACCGGGGGTGCCGAAGTAGCTCGTGTTCACGCCGTTGGCGAGGATCAGGTAGTCGTAGTGCAGGTGCTCGCCGTCGGACATCTCGGCGATGCGCTCGTCGGTGCGGATGCCGGTGAGCAGGCCGTGACGGAACTCGGCGTTCGACTGGCGGGCCCGGAGCGAGCGCAGGAAGTACGTCACGTCGCCGGCGTTCAGGCCGCCCGTCGCCACCTGGTACATCAGGGGCTGGAACATGTTGTAGACGTGACGGTCGACCAGGGTCACCCGGACCGGCGCGTCGGCGAGCTCCCGCATGGCGGCCACACCGGCGAATCCACCGCCGACGATGACGACGTGCGGGCGGGTGTCCTGGGTCATGCTTGCTCCGGTGTTCCTCGGGTGCGGATGGTCACCCACGAGGGTACGCGCGGTTTGCCGGGGCGCATGACGGGCAGAGGCCGGGAGGCCCGTGGTGCGTCCGTCAGGCGTCGAACCGCCCGTAGGTGTTCAGCACGTTCCCCTTGCTCGTCACGGTGCTGTCGACCAGACGCAGGCGCGTGGGCGGATCGGTCGGTTCGAACAGTCGCCGGCCACGGCCGGCGATCGCCGGGTGGATCATGAGCTGCAGTTCGTCGAGGACCCCGGCGAACAGCAGGCTGCGGACGAGCGTGACGCTGCCGCACACGGCGATGTCCGCCCCCTCGCGCTGTTGCAGGTCGCGCACGAACGCGGGGACGTCGCCCGGGATCCGCGTGCTGTTCTGCCAGGTCAGGTCGTCGCCGAGCGTGGTGGAGGCCACGTGCTTCTCGATCGGGTTGATCCACTGCCCGAAGGGGTCCTCCGGGTGGGCGGGCCACCACTCGGACCACTCGAGGTAGCTGTTCCGGCCGAGCAGAACGGTGTCGGTGCGGGCCATGAAGGCACCCATCCCGGCGCCGAGCTCGTCGTCGAAGCTGTCGTACTGGAACTCGTAGGGGTCCTGCACGACGCCGTCGACCGACGTGAACAGACCGGCAGTGGTCTTCCGCATGGGACGGATCGTACCCGCCGGTCAGCTCCCGGTGCCGTCGGTGCTGCCGCCGTCGCTCGTGCCGTCGCTGCTGCTCCCGTCGCTGCTGCCGGAGCCGTACCCGGGGGCCTGGCCGGTGCCGTTGCCCGGGAACCGGTTCGTGCCGGGCACCTGCGTCGTCGACTGCGTCCGGTCTGCACCGATCGCGTGGCCGATGGCGAACCCGACGCCTCCGCCGACGAGCAGTGCGGCGAGTCCGACGATCGCGGCGAGGAGCGGCCAGAACCACGGGGGCTTCGGGCCGGTGCTGCGGCGGTTGGTCGGGCTCGCGGCGCCAGCTGCGGCTCCGTACCAGGGGGTGGCACCGTTCGGGGCGGTGGAGTCCCAGGCGCCCGGGTTCCTGGCGCCGGCATCCGCGCGGTACGGCTGCTGCTGCTGCTGCTGCTGCTGTTGTTGTTGCGGCGCGGGGGCGTCGAGCGTGGAGGTCGACGTCGGGGTCGGGGCGGCGCCCCAGCCGGTCGGCGTGGTCGCCCGGTTCGCCGGGTCGGAGCCGTCCGGTCCGTGGCCGTTGGTGGGAGTGGTGTCGCTCATGCCAGGAGTGCACACGGCGCGGCTATGCACAGCCGATGACGAGGCTGACCCGGTGCTGCGAACCGCCGCGTAGCCTCGGCTCGTGCGCGCTGCTGTGGAGACCGTCCGGATCGACGGGTTGCCCGTGCGCCTGCACACCATGGCGGCGCGAGAGCCGGTCCGCGACGACACCGACCCCACCGTCGTGTTCGTCCACGGCATCGGGATGTCGCACCGGTCCTTCGCCCGGTCGCAGCGCGCCGTCGCCGTTCAGCACCGCACGATCAGCGTCGACCTGCCGGGGTTCGGCTGGCTGCCCGCGGCCGGTCGGCGGCTGCCCATCGAGGAGCTCGGCGACGTGGTCGTTCGGGCGGTCCGCCACCTGGTCGACGGCGACCTGGTGCTCGTCGGGCAGTCGATGGGTGCCCAGGTCGTGGTCGAGTCTGCCCGGCGCCACCCGGAGACCGTCGCGGCGATCGTGCTCGTCGGTCCGGTGATCGACTCCGAGCGGCGATCGCTCCCGCTGCAGGCGCTCGACCTGGGCCGCGACGGGTTCGTCGAGGGGGTCCGGATGAACGGCGTCCTGGTCACCGACTACCTGCGGAGCATGCGGCAGTACACGCGTGAGCTCGGGCCGATGCTCCGCTACCCGACCGAGCAGACGATCGCCGAGGTGATGCAGCCCGTCCTCGTCGTCCGCGGCGCCCAGGACCCGATCGCGCGGCACGACTGGTCGGCTCGGGTCGCGGCCGCTGCGCCGAACGGCACCTTCGTGGAACTGGCCGGCCCGCACCACGTGCAGGAACGGCAGCCGGACGCCTTCGCACGCCTCCTCGAGACGTTCCGCAACGCCGAGCGCCTGGAGGGGCTGCGATGACCCGGCCGACCACGTCGGGGACGGAGGCGGCGCGGACGGCGCGATCCGGGCCTCCAGGCCGTGTCCCGCTGGTGCGACGCGCGTGGTGGGCCGCACTCGACTGGGGGTACGCGGCACGCTGGCAGGTGCGCAGCTTCGGCCCGACCACCGCGGACGACTACCGGACCGGCGCCGGGCAGCCCGTCGTCGTGGTCCCCGGCGTCTACGAGACCTGGCACTTCATGCGGCCGCTGATGGACGCGCTCCACGACCGGGGACACCCGGTGCACGTGCTGCCCGTCCTGCGGCACAACCTGCGACCCGTGCCGGACTCGGCGCGCGAGGTGATCGCGACCCTGGAGGAACAGGACCTGCGGAACGTGCTCGTGCTCGCACACAGCAAGGGCGGGCTCATCGGCAAGTACGCGATGACGCAGCTCGACCAGCACGAGCGGATCGACCGGATGGTCGCGGTCTCGACGCCCTTCGCGGGGTCGGTCTACGCGCGGCTCGCGCCGGTGCCGCACCTGCGGGCGTTCCGGGCGGCCGACCCGGTGCTGGCGGGGCTGGCGCGGGAACTCGACGCGAACGCGCGGATCACCTCGGTGTACGGGGTGTTCGACACGCTCATCCCCGAGGGGAGCGAGCTCCAGGGGGCGACGAACGTGCGGCTGCCGGTGGGTGGGCACTTCCGGATCCTCGGTGATGCGCGGACGCGGTCGGCGGTGCTGGCGGCGGCGGATCCGGGCGGGGGCGGCGGCTCTGGCGGCGGCGGCGCTGGCGGTCTTTCGCGCTGAACGACACTTCGTGGGCGCGCGACCGCGTGAGGTGTCGGCCAGCGCGAAACGGCGCGGCGGCCGCAGCGGCGCGGCGGCGGCGTCAGCGCGGGCGGTCGCCGACGCTCGCGCGCTCGACGATCCGGTGCGGCACGACGACGGTCTCCGGCGCGGCAGTGCGGTCCGCGATCCGCCGGGTCAGCAGGTCGAGCGCCGCCGTCGCGAAGGCCCGACGGTCGAACGACACCGTGCTGAGCGACGGGATCGCGTACGCGGCCGCGTCGACGTCGTCGAACCCGATGACGCTGACCTGCTCGGGCACGCGGACGCCGCGAGCGGCGAGGACGTGCAGCACCCCGAACGCGATCGAGTCGGTGAAGGCGAAGACGGCGTCGGGCAGGGGGTGCTCGTCGAGCCAGGCCGCGAAGGTCGTCGCCGCGGAACTCGTGGTCCACGACGGCAGCGGGACACGAAGCGAGGGGTCGGGCGTGATGCCGGCGGCGGCGAGCGCGGCGGTGTACCCGCGTTCGCGGAGCTCGCTCGTCGCCGTCGCGGCGCCCTCGGGTGACGCGCCGACGATCGCGATGCGCCGGTGCCCGTGGGCGATGAGGTGTTCGGTGACCTGCTCGGCTGCCGCGCGGCTGTCGACGTGCACCTGGTCGACGTGCTCGGGCTCGACCTCGCCGATGACGACGGTCGGCGGCAGCCCCTCGGTCGAGGCCAGGACGCTCGCGCTGAGCGACACCGGGTTGAGGATCAGCCCGTCCACCAGGTGTGCCCGGGCACGGGAGACCAGCTCGCGTTCGCGGGCCGGGTCGTTGCCCGTCTGCTCGAGCTGCACGACCCAGCCGCGTTCGCGGGCGAGTTCCACGAAGGACTGCGCGAGTTCGGCGGAGTAGGCGCTGCCCATCTCCGGCAGCGTCAACGCGATGGCTCCGGAGCGGCCGTTCCGGAGCCCGCGGGCGGACAGGTTCGGCACGTAGTCGAGCTCGGCGACCGCCCGCTCGACGCGTTCGCGGGTCTCCGGGCGCACGACCACGCCGCCGTTGACGACGTTGGAGACGGTCTTCGGGGACACCCCGGCGAGGGCGGCCACGTCCCGCACGGTTGCGCGCATCGGGACGAGCGTAGCGCGGGGCGGTGGCGGCGGTGCGGAGCAGGGCAGCGCTCAGCCCGCGACCTGCACCGGGACCGTCCTGCCCGTCCGCACCGACTCCTGCGCCGCCAACACGATCGACAGCGTCCGGAGTCCGACCCCGACGTCAGGCTGCGGCTGCTCCCCGGACTCCACGGCCGCCAGGAACGTCCGGAGCATCGGCAGGTCGTGGTCGGGTCCGTACCGGAGCTCGATCGGACGGCCCCCGACCGCGTCGAGCCCGCGAGCAGCCGCTCCGAAGAAGTCCACCGACACCGTGCCACCGGTCCCGGCGACGTCGAGCGTCAGCCCACCCCACACCGGCGACGTGTCCGGTCGGCTCCACGAGCAGTCGATCGCCGCGATCGTGCCGTCGTCGTACGTGATGGTCACCAGGCCCGCGGTCTCGGCGTTCGCGCGGTCCGCGTGCAGCACCCGGTTGGCGACCGCGGTGACCGACACCGGCGCCGCTCCGGTCAGCCCGTCGATCAGGTCGCCGACGTGCACGACGTGGTCGACGAGGGCGCCGCCTCCACTCAGTCGGACGTCGGTGAACCAGTCCCGGGCGAGCGGGAGCATGCCGTTGTTCGCGCCCCGCACCGAGAACACCGTGCCGAGTGCGCCCGAGTCCCGTGTCGCGCGCAGCCGGTCGAACGCCGACGCGAACCGCACCGGGAACGCCATCATCAGCAGCACCCCGGCGCGGTCCACCGCCTCGCGGATGGCGAGGCCGTCCTGCCACGAGGTCGCGAGCGGCTTCTCGCAGAGCACGTGTGCCCCCGCTGCCGTCGCGAGCTCGACGTGCTCGCGGTGCCGCGCGTTCTCGCTCGTGACGATCACGGCGTCCGGGCCCCAGGCGAGCAGCTCGTCGACGGAGTCCGCGTACCCGGCGCCGAGCGCGCGTGCCAGTTCGGCGCCGCGCAGGTCGCCGAGTTCCGTCCCCGTCGAGGTCCCGCCCGGGTCCGTGCCGCGCACCTCGACGTCCGGCATCGCCGCCAGGGCGCCGAGGTAGCTGATGGCGTGCGTGTGGGCGAAGGAGAGCACCCCGACCCGGAGCGTCACCGCGCGACCTCGACCGGCTGGCCGGACTCGATCGAGGCGATCGCCGCGTTCGCGATCCGCACCGCGGCGACGCCGTCGTCCACGGTCACCCGGGGCCGTGCACCGCCGTCGAACGCGGCGAGGAAGTCGGCGAGCTCCAGCGCGTACGGGTCGTCCGCCGGGTCGACCGTCGGCAGGAAACCGTCCACGGAAGCCGGTGCCGCCAGGTCACTCCGGGTGTCCTCCTCTGCCCGGGACGAGTGCGACAGGCTGCCGAGCGTCCCCGTGACCGAGTACTCGGTCGTGAAGGCCAGGTGCTGCGGCCCCCACAGCCCGGCGACGTGGCTGATCGCGCCCGACTCGTGCGTGAGCAGGACGTGCGCCGCCTCGACCGGCTCCGCCTCGGAACCCGCGCGGACGCTCACCGCTGACACGCGGGTCACCTCGCCCGCCACCCAGCGTGCGATGTCGAGGTCGTGGATCATCTGGTCCATCACGATCCCGCCCGACAGGGCGCGGTCGCCGAACCAGGGGACGTGGGTGGGGAAGGCGCCGGACCGCGAGAACCGCAACACCGCCAGGTCGCCCAGGAGGCCCGTGGTCGCGGCCTCGTGCAGGCGCGCGTACGCAGGGAACCAGCGCACCACCTGGGCCGGGTAGAGCTGCACGCCTGCGTCAGCAGCGCGGGCCGCCAGGTCCGCCGCGTCCGCGTCGGTCCGGGCCAGGGGTTTCTCGGAGACGACGTCCTTGCCGGCCGCGATCGCCGCACGGACGACCTCGGCGTGAGCGTGCGTCGGGACCACCACGTCGACGACGTCGACCCCGGCGAGGAGCTCGTCGAGGCTGTCGGCGACGGTGATCGTGCTGCCCTCGGCCCGCGCGGTGTCGGTGAACGCGGCGACGAGTTCGTGGGCGCCCTCGCGAGCGTGCACCACCACGTCGCCCAGGCGGAGCAGCCCGGGCAGGTGGGCGACCGAGATGCCGCCCGCGCCGACGAGCCCGATGCGTTTGCGGGCGGGGGAGTCCGACTGCGACGTCATGGGGTCAGCGTAGGAGATGCGGTGGGACGGCGGGGTGCGCCAGCGGGGACCGGTTGCCAGTGGTGTCCTACGCTCGGGGTGTGGGCAACCGGGGCATCTACGTCGAGACGATCATCGACGCGGACGTCGAGCGGGTCTGGGAAGCGACGCAGACCCCGGGACAGCACGTGCGGTGGGACGTCCGGTTCTCCGAGATCGTCCCGGAACCGGCCGACGCCGACGGAGCAGCCCGCTTCACGTACGTCCGGCGGTCCGCCGTGCACGACGTCCACGGCACGGGCGTGAGCCTCGGCGAGCGACTCCGGTTGGACGGCACACGGACGTCGGCTCTGCGCTTCTCCACCCGGGACCGCCTGTCGCCGATCCGACACGGTCGTGGGTACTGGAAGTACGTCCCGACCGAGGACGGCCGCACCCGTTTCATCACGGGGTACGACTACGACCCGGGATGGGGAGCACTCGACGTGGTCGTCCGGCCGCTGCTCGGTTGGGCGACTGCATGGAGCTTCGACCGGCTCCGCGTCTGGTTGGAAGGCGGCGGCGACCCCGAGACCTGGCAGTTGGCGAGTGTGCTGCAGGTGTGGCGCCGGGACCGGCCACGGGCCTCCCGGTCGTCAAGAGCACCGCGTGGGGGCACCCGACGAGGCGACCACCTGCGCGACGCGCCCGCGACTCTCGCCGCTCTACCGGACCCGGCGGAGCAGCGATGACCTCGGTGTTCCAGGCGGCGCTCGGCGCAGACTTCCACCGGTTGCACCCGATGATGCAACGGCGCTTCGGCGTCGGCCTGGATGCCGCCGAAGCGTGCATCGGGCGCGGGGTGATGACCTCCATCCGCCGGGGTCCGTGGTGGACCGTTCCGTTCCTGCAGATCGGGCGGCTCCGGAACATCCTGGTTCCCGACGTCGGCGACGACGTGCCCTTCACCATCGAGAACTACCCCTACCGGGATGCTCACGGACGCGAGACCGTCACCTTCGTCCGCACCTACACGACCCGCCCGGGGCGCACCGCGCGCTTCGACGCCACGATGGTCCTCGTCGGTGGGCGGGTGCTGGACTACCTCGGTTCGCACCAGCACCTGGCGGTGGACCTCGACCTCGTCGTCGACGACCGGGGTGGGCTGGTGCTCACCTCGGACGCTCAGCGCTTCTACGAGGGGCCGATCGCCTTCCGGTTCCCGATGCTCTTCAGCGGCCGGGCGACGTTGCATGAGTACTGGTCCGACGAGGACGAGTCGTTCCACGTCGACCTCGAGGTGCGCAACGCGCTGTTCGGGTTCTTGTTCGGCTACCGCGGGACCTTCACGTGCGAGTGGGTACCGGCAACGGACGCACCCGACCGCCTGAAGCCCCGCCGGACCGAACTCAGGACCTGAGCCACGAGGGATCGGCGAAGAGCTCCTCGAGCTCGCGCAGCAGCCGGGTCGTGTGGAAGCCGTCGGCAGCCGCGTGGTTGACCTGCAGCGCCAGCGGCAGCAGCGTCCGGTCACCAGCGGTCCGGTACCCGCCGAGCGTGATGATCGGCAGCAGGTGGTCCCAGCCGTCGCGCACCTGCAACGAGAAGCCGGTGAACGACGCCCCCGGCAGGGTCGAGACGTCGAACACGTTGCCGGGCCGGTCGTCCTGCGGGAACATCCGGGTGTCGTCCCGGTACTCCGTCATCGTCGACACCGCAGCGTCGTGGAAGGTGCCGAAGTCGTCGTCGTACGGCACGACGAGGGCGGAGAACGTCTCGGTGTCCGGGTGGAACACGGTGAACATCGGGTGGACGCAGTCCCACACGGCGGGGGAGCCGTCGTCCAGCAGCTGCATCCGGAACTCGTCGTGCCGGTTCACCACGGTCGCGATGGCCCAGAGTTGTGACGCGTAGGTCCGACGGCCGGTTGCTCGGACGCGCTCGACGAAGGCGGTGACGTCGAGCTCGACGGTCACCTCGTACGCACACGGCACCCGGTGCCGGTAGTGCTCGAAGTGCTCCCGGCGGGGCCACTGGTCGACGTCGATCGCCCGGAGTTCGGTCATGGCTCCACCCTCGTGCGGGATCGCTTCCCTACGGTGGAGCCATGCCGACGCTCGAACGTGTTCCCGCCCTGGTCGCCACCGGATTCCTCGCGATCCCCGTCGCCGAAGCCCTCGTCGCGTTGCCGACCGAGGTCGTCATGAAGATCGAGGGGGCCCCGATCGACGCGGACCTCGCCGACACGGCCGCGTTCTCGGAGGCGTACGGCTACCCGCTCGCCGGCGGTGCCAACTGCATCGTCGTCGCAGGGAAGCGCGGCGACGAGGTCCGCTACGCCGCCTGCGTCGTCCTCGCATCGACGAAGCTCGACGTGAACCGGGTCGTGAAGCAACTGCTCGACGTCCGCAAGGCGAGCTTCGCCCCGATGGACGAAGCGGTCGAGCTGACCGGCATGGAGTACGGCGGCATCACCCCGATCGGGCTGCCGTCGTCGTGGCCACTCTACATCGACGCGCGCGTCCTCGACGCCCCCGAGGTCGTCATCGGCGCCGGGCGCCGCGCCGCGAAGCTGTTCCTGCCCGGCGCAGCACTCACCGCACTGCCGAACGTCACCGTGGTCGAGGGCCTGGCGACCGAACCGGTCAGTCCGACGGCCGGATGAGGCAGAACGGGTGCCCCGCGGGGTCGAGGTAGACGCGGAACGTCTCCGTGCCCGACCCCGTGGCCGTCGCACCGATCGCGAGCACCGCGGCCTCGCCGTCGTCCAGGTCGTCGACCTTCACGTCGAGGTGGCTCTGCTGCGGGACCGTCTGCCCCGGCCAGTCCGGCGCCCGGTAGTCGTCGACCTGCTGGAACGCCAGGATCGGACGGTGGTCGGTGAACGGGAGGGCGAGCTCCGCCCAGTCCTCGTCGAAGCCGACGATCTCCCCGCCGAGCAGCTCGGCGTAGAAGCGGGCGAGGGCGCGGGTGTCCGGGCAGTCCAGGACGACGACGTCGAGTGTGCCGATCATGGCCGACACGGTAGACCCATCAGCGCGCGGCGGTCAGGGCCTTCGTGATCCGCAGATCGGGGAACTGTCTCTCATGTTGAGCTCCCTGTAATGGCCGCCAGGTCGAAGGCCGGCCACCCGGTCGTAGGTTCGTGGGCTGTGACTTGAACGCTCTCGGTATAGAGAAAGGCTTCTGTCGATGGTAAGAATGCGTCATGCCTGCCCTAGAAGATCTCATCCGCGACCAGCTATCCAAGAAGTTGGACCTCATCGAACCCGGCCTCCAGCTTGTCAAGAATAACTACAAACTGAACAATGATAGCGGCTCCAGTGGATTTATCGACATTCTTGCTAGGGATTCGACTGGAGTGTTTATTGTCATTGAACTGAAACGTTCTGACAATGCAGCCCGAGAAGCGCTTCACGAGATTGGCAAGTACGCGCGTCTCCTGACGCAATCTCGCGGTCTATCCCCTGACATGCTTAGAACTATCATTGTGTCGACGACATGGCGAGAGCTTCTAGTGCCGTTCAGCTATTATGTCGAATCTGCTGACTTTCCCCTAGAAGGCTACGAGTTGACCGTCGGCTTGGATGGCGTTACACCTGTTTCGGCCGCAAGAGTTGAGCCACTCCCTGTTCCGGAGGCGCGAACGATCACAGAGACGCAATGGCGATTTGAGGGGCTCAGTGGGGCCACGCCGGAGGATGAATGGGAAAAGATGCGGACGGCTCTCGTTGACCTCGGTGCCCCCGATTTTGTGGGCTACTCACTTAGTAATCCCCTTCATGGCAAAATGATAGTTGTAGCCATGGGCGCGGTGACGGATCGATCTGTTCGAGAATACATGGTTGAACTTCTCATGAAACAGGAAGAGTTTGAGCGAGAAGACCTAGAGGACTATACAGATGAAGAAATCGTCCGGACGGGCCTTGAATGGTCAGATCACTCACTTCTTCCCTCCGATCCATCTCGAGTGAGTGCACTACTTGGGCATCATGGGTGGGTGGCCGATAAGTGGCTGCGGTCAGGTGTTTTCGAGGATGAATTAATCTACCCGGAATCGGACCTCGCCGACATGCTCGATGGGTGGGGCGGGGCCCTTTCGGATAGTACTCTAAAGATAGATTCTCGTAGAAGCCATCGTGGCCACTGGCGGAAATTCCGAGGCGGTGTAGAGCGCGTTACTCGATTCAATTCTGCCTGGGGAAATATATTGCAAGCATGGCTGAATGAACTAGAAGCTGTCAAATTCTCCGATGTCGTCAAGGTTGGCATCTATGACGAAGGGGACATTGTTCAGTCTCTTTTGCACGGAGGGTATACCGCGAATCTTGCAGATCTACTACCACAGCTGATCGCTGCAGCAGACTCGGACCAGGTGGAGTTCCCCGCACTTTTCGGATGTCTTACTTGGAGCGGTGCTTCGGTTGACCTCAAAAGCGGCTTGGTTAGATCCTATGCAACTCCAGGTGATTGGGGAGGGGCGCGCTACTTTAATTCACAACGTGAGTTGAACAATGAATTGCTCAGTGCATGGGGGTTGAAATATACAATTTTCGGGGCGAGACGCGATGGAAACGAACCTGTCCCGGTTGGCCTGATTGAAGGCGGTCTTCGCGAAACAAGTCTCGAGCTTCATAGGCCCCTCGGTGAATTCTTTGACGAGCACGCCGATCAGTTGCAGGAGATCTTCGAGAGACTCAGCAATGATATCGTCATCGACGAATCAAGAGCGCTCCAGATGCACTTCTCGGTACGAGATGGAGGCTGGTGAGTTTCAACGACGGAAGGTCATCGTGCGGCGGTCAGGGCCTTCGTGATCCGCTGCAACGAGACGGTCTCGGCGGTCCCGAGTTCCTGCGCGAACAGGCTGAGCCGGAACTCCTCGAGCATCCACCGAGCGTGCACGAGTTCCGGGTGCGCCCCGACCGCGGGCGGGAAGGTGCCGCCGGCATCGGTGTAGCGGTCGGTCGCCACGGTCACCTCGCGCATCCAGGTCGCGTCGCGTCCGGGGTTCTGCAACAGCTTCTGCACGCGCGCCTCGATGCCCTGCAGGTACACGCGGATGCGGCGCAGCCGGTCGAGCCCCGCGACGGCGACGAACCCCGGGAACACCAGGCGCTCCATCTGCTGCCGCATGTCGCTGAGGGCGGCGAGCAGCGACATCGAGTTCGCCTGCTTGAGTGCCCGTTCGGCGGAGCGCTGCGCTGCCAGGACCGCCGCGACCTCGGACACGGCGGTGAACATCGTGTCGACGACGGAGGCCGACACGGCATCGCGGACCGACTCGAACTCGGCCTTCGTGAAGACGAGGCCGTCCGGGTGGGCCCGTCGGATGCCGGCGTCGACCACGGCGGCCAGGACGTCGTCGAACAGCGCGGCGGTCGACGGGTAGGGGCTGGCCGCGAGGGCGAGCTTCTCCTGCGCGGTCAGGTGCGACTGGATGTACGACACGGGCGACGGCACCGCGTGCATCACCAGACGGCGGACCCCGGCGGGCATCCGGACGACGCGGTCGGACGGGGTGGCGAGCAGCTGCACGCCGACGGTCGCCTTCGGACCGGTGCCTTCCTCCACCAGGGACGGGTACGCGCGGATGACGCCGCCCGCCTGCTTGGTGTCGAGGGTCTGCGGCAGGTCCTGGTCGGGCCAGGCGGTGAGCCCGGACTGTTCCAGCGGGCGACCGGTACCGGCGGACGCGACGCGAGCCGCGCCTCCGGTCCGTCCTGCGCCCTTCGCCGTGGCGGAGGCGACGCTCTGCTGGGTCCGGTCCTTGAGCTTGGTCTGCAGGGCCGACAGGTCCTTGCCGGTCTCGACCCGGCGACCACGCTCGTCGACCACGGCCCACGTCGGCAGCAGGTGCGCGGGGACGCGGGACAGGTCGAAGTCGGACTCGGAGACCGGGACGTAGGTCATGCGCTGGATCGCCTTGGCGAGGGTGGCGCGGAACGACTCGGTCGGCTCGGTCGGGGCGTCGTCGGGCAGCTCGGCGACGATCTTCTCGGCCCAGTCGGCAGCGGGCACGACGTTCTTGCGGATCTGCTTCGGCAGCGACTTGATGAGCGCGGTGACGAGTTCCTTGCGGAGGCCGCGCACCTGCCAGTCGAAGCCCTCTTCACGCATCCGGGGCAGGAGCGCGAGGGGGACCTGCACGCTGACGCCGTCGTCCTGTGCGCCGGGCTCGAAGCGGTACTGGATGGCGAGACGCTGGTCGCCGCTCCGCCACTGGGTCGGGTACTCGACGTCGTCTTCGGCGGCCTCGGCCGCTGATTCGTCCAGCAGGTCCGACCGGCGCATCGTGAGCAGGTCCGGCTGCTCACGGCGGGTGGTCCGCCACCAGCCCTCGAAGTCGCGGGTCGTGGCGACGTCGGCTGGGATGCGGGCGTCGTAGAACTCGTAGACGTTCTCGTCGTCGAGCAGGATGTCCCGGCGGCGGGTGCGTTCCTCGAGCTGCTCGAGTTCCTTGCGGAGCTTCCGGTTGGCGCGGTCGAAGGCCTGCTGCGATTCCCACTCACCCTCGACCAGGGCGTGCCGGATGAAGAGCTCGCGGGAGTGTTCCGGGTCGATCCGCGAGTACTGCACGCGGCGGCGCTGCACGATCGGGACTCCGAACAGGGTCACGCGCTCGTAGGCGACGACCGCCCCCTGCTTCTTCTCCCAGTGCGGTTCGCCGTAGGTGCGCTTGAGCAGGTCACCGGCGAGCGGCTCCACCCAGGCGGGGTCGATCCGGCCGACGGTCCGGGCGAACAACCGGCTCGTCTCGACGAGCTCGGCGGCCATCACGGCGTCCGGCTGCTTCTTCGCGAGCACGCTGCCCGGGAACACCACGAACCGGGTGTTCCGCGAGCCCAGGTAGTCGCGCTTCTCGCGGTCGCGCAGCCCGATCTGGCTGAGGAGTCCGGAGAGCAGCGCGCGGTGCACGGCGTCGCCGTCGTCGGAGCGGGCCTGCCCGACTCGGACGTCGACCTGCTTCGCTGCACGGGAGAGCTGCCGGTACAGGTCCTGCCACTCGCGGATGCGCAGGTAGTTCAGGAACTCGGCCTTGCACAGCCGGCGGAACGCGCTCGACGACAGTTCCTCCTGCTGCTCCTCGATGTGGTTCCAGAGGTTCAGCAGGGTCAGGAAGTCACTCGTCGGGTCGGCGAACCGGGCGTGCAGCTGGTCGGCGTGCGCACGCTTCTCGAGGGGCCGCTCGCGGGGGTCCTGGATGCTCAGGGCGCTGACGATGGCGATGACCTCGCGTCCGACGCCCTGCCGCCCGGCCTCGAGCACCATGCGACCGAGCCGGGGGTCGATCGGCAGCCGGGTCAGCTGTCGCCCGGACTTGGTGATGCGGCCGTCCTTGTCGACGGCGCGGAGCTCGCGGAGCAGGTCGAGGCCGTCCTTCACGCCCCGGCTGTCCGGCGGTTGCAGGAACGGGAACGACTCGATGTCCCCGAAGCCGAGCGAGATCATCTGCAGGATCACCGCGGCGAGGTTCGTGCGGAGGATCTCGGGGTCGGTGTACTCGGGGCGTCGGCCGAAGTCGTCTTCGGAGTAGAGCCGGATCGCGATGCCGGCACTCGTGCGGCCCGCTCGACCGGAGCGCTGACTGGCGCTGGCCTGGGAGATCGCCTCGATCGGCAGGCGCTGCACCTTGGCCCGCGGGGAGTACCGCGAGATGCGTGCCGTCCCGGTGTCGATCACGTACTTGATGCCGGGCACGGTCAGTGAGGTCTCGGCGACGTTCGTGGCGAGGACGACACGACGGCGGATGCCCGGGGTGTGCCGGCGCTCGAAGACCCGGTGCTGGTCGGCGGCAGACAGGCGGCCGTACAACGGCAGGACCTCGGTGCCCGGGTAGCGCTTGCCCTCGATCGCGTCCTGCGCGTCGCGGATCTCGTTCTCGCCGGACAGGAACACGAGCACGTCGCCCGGGTCCTCCTGCGCCAGCTCGTCGAGGGCGTCGGTGATGCCCTGCAGGGTGTCGCGGTCGTCGGCTGCGTTGCCGCTGTCACCGGTGCGGGAGTCGGACTCGTCGTCGGCGTCGTCGTCCTGGTCTTCGGCGACGAGGGGGCGGTACCGGATCTCGACCGGGTAGGTCCGGCCGGACACCTCGATGATGGGGGCGTCGTCGAAGTGCTTCGAGAACGACTCCGGGTCGATCGTCGCACTCGTGATGATGAGCTTCAGGTCGGGGCGACGGGGGAGCAGCCGCTTCAGGTAGCCAAGCAGGAAGTCGATCGTCAGGGACCGCTCGTGCGCCTCGTCGATGATGATCGTGTCGTACCGCTTCAGGTCGCGGTCGAAGTGGATCTCGTTCAGCAGGATGCCATCGGTCATCAGCTTCACGCGGGTCTCGGAGCTCACCTTGTCGGTGAAGCGGACCTGGTAGCCGACGAGTCCGCCGAGCTCCCCGCCGCCCAGTTCTTCCGCCACACGCTCGGCGATGGTCCGCGCCGCGATCCGGCGGGGCTGGGTGTGCCCGATGTGCTCACGACCGAGCTCGAGGCAGATCTTCGGCAGCTGCGTCGTCTTGCCCGAGCCGGTGGCCCCGGCGACGATGACCACCTGGTTGTCACGGATGGCAGCCGCGATGTCGTCCCGCCGCTGCGAGACCGGCAGTTCGGGCGGGTACGTGATGACGGGCAGCGGAGAAGACATGAGCATTCCAGGATACAGGCGCGCCGGGCGGGAGGCGCGTCAGGCGATCTGCTGGGCCAGGGCGTCCGCCGACCGGGACGGCAGTTCGCACACCCGGTCGTGGCAGACGTAGGCGGCAGGGTCGAGCACGTCGCGTCCCTCGAACAACGAGAACCCCGCCTCGGCCCAGTCGCGTGCCTGCTCAGGCGTGGTGGTGGCGACGACCGTACCGGGGCGCCGTCCGCGGTGTGCCACGGCACGCATCGGGTCGTCGGTGCCGCTCGTGACGACGACGATCTCGCGCGACGGCCGTTGCAGGGCGAGGGCGACACCGAGGGCATCCGCGTGACCGAGGGGTCGCTCGGTCCCGGTGCGGGCGCGGTCGGCGATGAGTCGTGCCGCGGCGACCCGCAGTGCCTCGTCGCCCGTCAGCGCCCCGAGCGTCGCGGCAGCCGACGCCAGCGCCACGGTGCCGGACCGCATCGCCGTCTGCGGCTGTTCGCCCGTGGCCGTCCCCGCCGCGGCCAGCACCGGGTCGACGTCGAAGCGCTCGGCCAGGCCGTCGTCGACGAGCGAACGTGCGACGGTCGCGTAGGAGACCTCGCCCGTCACCAGGGCCAGTTCGAGCAGCCCTTCGGCGAGCAGTCCGACGTCCTCGACGGTGGCCGGAGCAGAGGACGCCCCGCGCGGTGTGCTGGACCGCACCGTCACGTGGCCGTCCTGCACGTGGGCGGCGAGGACCGCGTCCGCCGCGCCCCGCGCGAGCGCGACGAGTACCGGGTCGCCGTGCCGTGCGCCGGCGATCGCGAGCCCCCGGATCGCCAGGCCGTTCCAGCCCGTGAGGACCTGGTCGTCCAGCGGTGGCGGGTCGAGCTGGGCGCGCTCGGCGATCGGCCGGCGGTACCACTCGCCCTCGACGCGACGGCCGTCGATGGTCGACTCGCTGTCCTGCGCGGCGACGAAGGCCCCGTCGGTCCGGCGCAGGGTGTCGCGGAGGAAGTCGGCGATGCCGCGGGCCTGCTCGGCACCCGCGACCGCGAGCAGCCCCGCGTTGTCGTAGAGCATCCGTTCGTAGTGCGGCACGCTCCAGTCGCGCTTGGTTGCGTACCGGAAGACGCCGCCGTCGGCGTCGGTCAGCTCGGACGCGCGGATCGCGTGCAACGACCGGTCGAGCAACCCGTCGGCCTCGGCGTCGCCGTCGGCCGCCGCGTCGGCGAGGAACTCGAGCAGCGGTGTGCTCGGGAACTTCGGCGCGCCGCCGAAACCACCGTAGGTGGTGTCCTCTGCCTGGGACAGCTGGTCCGTGACGGCCCGGATGGCGTCGACGGACGGGAGGCCCGGGTCGGCTCCGGCACCGCCCTCGCCCGAGCGGGCGGTCGCGTCCGCCACGGCGCCCTGCCGGATCGCCGTCGCGATGGCCGACGCGTTCGCGTCGACCTCGTGCCGACGCTCGGTCCAGGCGTCGAGCACCGCGGCCAGGATCTGCCGGAACGCCGGGACCTGCCCGACGGGAGTGGGTGGGAAGTACGTCCCCGCGAAGAAGACGTGGCCGTCGGGCGTCAGGAACGTCGTCAGTGGCCAGCCGAGCTGCTGCGTGAACGCACTCGCCGAGGCCATCAGGCTCGCGTCGACGTCCGGCCGTTCTTCGCGGTCGACCTTCACCGACACGAAGTCCCGCCGGAGCAGCTCGCCGATCTCCGGGTCGGCGAAGCTCTCACGCGCCATGACGTGGCACCAGTGGCACGTGGCGTACCCGACGGACACCAGCACCGGGACCCCGCGCTCGCGCGCTTCGGCGAACGCCTCGGGACCCCACTCGCGCCAGTCCACCGGGTTGTCGGCGTGCAGACGCAGGTAGGGGCTGACCGAGGTGCCGAGGCGGTTGTCGTTCATGGCTCCAGCGTGCCCGCCCCCGACTGGGCGGACCACCGCCCGGGGACAACTGTGGACGGAACGCCCACTCTGCACAGGCCGTGCGGGGAGATCAGCGCTCGAGCCACCCCGTGATCGACGCGAGCCGTGCGGCCACCTGGGCGGGGCTCTGGCCGTCGGTGTCCACCCGGGTGACCGTGTCCGCGGTGGCCGAGTCGAGCCTCCCGGCCGTCCGCGTGCTGTGCGCGAGCTGCGCCTGCGGGACCGCGCCACCCGCTCGTCGTGCGAGCCGGTCGGCGGTCGCGCCGTCGGATGCGCGGAGCAGGACGACGCGCACCAGCGGATCGTCGCCCATCGCCGCAGCGAGGCGCTCGTGCTCGAGCACGGACACGGTGTTCGTGTAGATGAGCCGGTGGTGCCCGATCGCCCGGTAGCCGGCCCAGATCGCGGCGAGGTTCCGCTCGGCCAGGCGCGCCTCGGGGTGTTCGACGTGCGGTGCCGGGTGCGCGAGGTCGAGCAGGTCGCCCTCGATCACCGTGTGCCGGACGTCCGCCGCGACGAGCAGGTCGTGCAGGGCCTCGGCGGCGGTGGACTTGCCCACGCCGGAGCGCCCGCCGATGAACAGGACCTCGGACCGGGGCACCGTGTCAGCCCAGGTTGAGGGAGAGGAGTGCGAGTGCGGCGTCCTCGGGGCCGTAGTCGAACATGTGCTCCCAGAACGGGTCGTCGGCCCACGGGACGTCGCCGTCGGCGGGCGTCGCGTGGGCGGTCTCGACCAGCCATGCCAGTTCCGGGGCGACGGCGGTCGCGAACTCCGGTGGTTCCCACCCGAGGGCGCGTGCCGCCGTGGTGTCGAGGACGAACGGCGGTCGTGAGGACCACGGCGTGCCACCCACGAACGCGGGCGCGTCCTCGTCGAGCAGGACCTCGTCGAACCGGTGGTCCAGGTGTCCGCCGATCGTCCGCACGATCTCGAGCGCGGTCGGGGCTGAAGCATCGGCGACGTTGAGGATCCGGCGGTCCGGCGCGTCCGCGACGAGACGGACGAGCGAACCGATGCCGCTCGCCGCCGTCGTGTGGTCCACGCCGCGGCCGTGGTCGGCGAGCAGGATGCGCTCCCGGCCGTCGAGCACACGGCGGACGACGAACCACTCCCGCGGGCGGCCGATGCCGACGCCGTACACCTTCGACGGGCGGAGCACCGTGACCGAGGCGCCGTGGTCGAGCAGGACCTGCTCGGCCGCCACCTTCGCGGCGCCGTACCCGTCACGACTCGTCGGGTCACCGTCCCCGGCGGCGACGGTGGGCTGGATCTCGGTGACCGCACCGCCGAACACCGGCTTGTCGAGCGAGTTCGCGTGCCGCCCCTGCTCGTCGGCGTACACCGACCTGGACGAGACGAAGACCGTCGAGCCGACGTCGTCGAGGAACGGCAGGAGCTGCTGGGCGTCGTCGCGGGTCAGGCCGACGGTGTCGACGAGCAGGTCGGCTCCGGGGCGGAGCAGGTCACGCAGGACGGACCGGTCGCGGCGGTCGCCGGGCGTGAACGTGGCGCCGGAAGCGGTCAGCGAATCCGCTGCGGGGCCGCCTCGGCGTGCGAGGACGTCCACCTGCCAGTCGTCGCCGCCGCGGCCCGAGGCGTCGAGGAGCTCTCGTGCGACGGCCGAGCCGATGCCGCCGGTGCCGCCGAGGATGACCGCGCGTCTGGTGCTCATGGTGCAACGGTAGTGCGGCGCGGCACGGCCGACGGTCCTCGATCGGTTCCGTCAGGAGGCGAGTTGCTCGTGCCGCCACCAGTCGGCCAGCGAACCGTCGTAGACCTTCACCCGGTCGTGTCCGAGCACCGTCAGGGCGAGGGCGTCGACGCACGCGGCGCTGCCCACCCCGCAGTACGTGACGATCTCGTCGGCACCGATCACCGCGGCGAAGGCCCGCTCGAGCTCGGCGCCGCGCAGGTACGCGTTCGTCTCGGGGTCCACCAGGGTGTCCGCCGTGATCGGGGTGCTGCCCGGCACGATCGGTGGGTGGTCGTCGCCGAGGGCCGCCCAGGGCGCGGCGAACACCAGGGACGCCGGCTCTTCGCCGGAGACCGCGCGGGTGACGCGGTCGTGGTCGGCCCAGAGCGCACGTTCTTCGCCGGCCAGGAACGCACCGGCATCGGGGTCGGACGGCGTCGCGCGAGTGTGGAGCGCGCCCACGCGGACCGGGCGGCCCTCGTCGCGCCACTTCGTGAAGCCGCCGTCGAGCACCGCGACCGAGTCGAAGCCGAACGAACGGAAGATCCACCACAGGCGTGCCGACCACTCGCCGACGCTGTCGTCGTAGACCACCACGGTCGAGGTGTTCGTCACGCCGAGCTGTGCCGCGGCGACCTCGAAGCGCTCGGCGCCGGGGCGGGTGAACGGGACGTCGGCGTCGGCGGCGGAGAAGTCGTCGATCAGGTCGGCGAAGCGGGCGCCGGGCACGTGGCCGCGCTGCTCGTGGGCGTCCCGCCCGGGGAGCCAGCTCGTGTCGAACCCGGCCCCGACGGTGTGCACCGAGGCGTCGAGCACGACGAGCTCGTCAGCACCGAGGTGGTCTGCGAGCCACTGCGTCGACACGAGTGGTGAGGTCAGGACGGGGGCCATGTCGCACACCATAATCCGCACCCCTGACGTGGGCCAGGGACGTGGACACACGGCGCAACCGCAGGCACCGAGTGCGTGCGCATCGATCGACGATGCACGCGTCGTTCGACAGGTGGATCGTCGTGGAACGGGTGTCGCCGCCCCCACCCACACGCACGACGGCCCGCCCCGGCAGAACCGGAACGGGCCGAAGACGCGGAGCGAACCGCCAGCGTCAGTGCGCTGCGGCGGGGATGCTCCCGGTCGTGGCGGACCCGGCTCGTGCGAGCCGCTCGACCCGCACCGACTGCCGGTTGATGAGCAGTCCGCCGGCCAGGGCGACGAGCACGAGCACGCCGGCCGAGATGCCGAACGCCACGTGGTACCCGTCGAGCGTCGCCTGGGCCTGCTGCAGCTTGGTCGGGGCGGCGGTCAGCCCGGACAGGCTGTTCGACACCACGTCGGCGAAGATCGTCGACAGCAGCGCCGTACCGATCGAGCCACCGATCTGCTGCATGGTGTTGACCGTCGCCGAGGCCACACCGGCGTCGGCCCGGGCGACCCCGGTCGTCGCGGTGTTCATCGCGGACGAGAAGATCGTGCCCATGCCGAGGCCGATCACGATCAGCGCCGGCAGGACGGTGCCCGCGTAGGAGCTGTCCAGGTCGGTGCGGAGCAGCAGCAGGAGCCCGGTCGCGGCGACCAGGCCACCGGCGAAGATGAGCACCTTCGGCCCGACGCGCGGCAGCAGGCGGCCACCGATCTGCGTCGCCGAGATCATGATCGACAGCGGCATCGGCAGGAACGCGAGACCGGTCTGCAGCGAGCTGAAGCCGAGGGTCTGCTCCAGGTAGTAGGTCAGGAACAGGAAGATGCCGAACATCCCGATCGCGACGAGGCCGATCGCGATGAAGGAGCCGCCGCGGTCACGGTCGAGCACGACGCGCAGGGGCAGCAGCGGGTGGGCGACGCGGGTCTCGATGAACACGAACGCGGCGATCAGCACGACACCGCCGGCGAGCATGGCGATCGTGACGGGGGAGTCCCAGCCGTTCGTCTCGGCGTTCGAGAACCCGTAGACGACGCCGACCAGCCCGAGCGTGATGGTGATGACCCCGAGGACGTCGATGCGCGGACGCTCGACCTTCGGCGGCTTCTCCATGAAGACGAGTGCGCCGATCACGCCGAGCACGGCGAAGACGACGTTGACGTAGAGGCACCAGCGCCACGAGGCGTACTCGGTCAGCACGCCGCCGAGCAGCAGGCCGATGGCCGCACCCGAGCCGGCGATGGACCCGAAGATGCCGAACGCGCGACCGCGTTCCTTGGGGTCGCGGAACGTGGTGGTCAGCATGCCGAGCGCGGACGGGGCGAGCAGCGCGCCGAAGACACCCTGCAGTGCGCGGGCCGCGACGAGCAGGCCGAACGAGTCGGCGAGGCCACCGAGCACCGAGGCGACGGCGAACCCGACGAGCCCGATGATGAAGGTGTTCTTGCGCCCGAACAGGTCGCCGAGGCGACCGCCGAGCAGCAGCAGCGAACCGAAGGCCAGCGAGTACGCGGTGACGATCCACTGTCGCTGGTCGGTGCCGAAGTCCAGGTCGGCCTGGGCCGAGGGCAGGGCGATGTTCACGATGGTCGCGTCGAGCACGACCATCAGCTGTGCGAGGGCGATGACCGCCAGGGCGATCCAGCGGTGGTTGCTCTTGGCGGGGGTGGTGCCCGGAGTCGTGGGTGCTGTCCCGGTGGGGGTCGGCACGGTGTGTTCTGCCGTCACGGCAGCCTCCTTCGAGAAGGTTGGAGGGTGGGGTGGAGGTGCGCGCCGTCGGGCACTCCCGAGATGTGGTGGTGACGAAACCGGATGCGAGGCATCCGTTTGTGGCCAGTGTAGACCGAAACGGAAGGAGGGCATCCACTTGTTCCCAGAAAGTGCAACTACGGTCGGATCGTGAGCACCACCGAGTCCGCGTCCGACCTCGAGCGACCGCTGCGCGCCGACGCAGCGCGCAACCGCGAGCTGATCCTGCAGACGGCGCGCAAGTGCTTCGCGGAGCGCGGGCTCTCCGTCACGTTGAACGACATCGCGCACGAGGCCGGCGTCGGGGTCGGCACCGTCTACCGACGGTTCGCCGACAAGGACTCCCTGATCGAGGCGCTGCTCTCCACCAAGTTCGAGGCCATGAACGACGCCGCAGCGCGCGCCGCGGACGTGTCCGACCCGCGTGAGGCGCTCCGGGTGTACCTGATGGGCGTCTTCGCGTTCCGTGCACGCGACCGTGCCCTCGCCGACGCCATCGTCCGTGCCGGCAAGGCCCGTCCGTCCATCGTGCAGGAGCGCGACCGGCTCGAACGGCAGGTCGCCGCGATCATCGGCCGTGCCGAGACCGCCGGCGTCGTCCGCCCCGGCTTCGACTACCGGGACCTGCCGATGCTCACCGCGATGGTCGGTGCGGTCGCCGACGCCACCCGTGAGCACGACCCGGACGCCTGGCGCCGCTACGCGGAACTCCTGATCCAGGGCGTCCTGCCGGGCTCGGACGACACCGCGCCGATGCTCGGCGACCCGCTGGACCGCGAGTCGATCGAGCGCGCGCTGCACGCGCAGTCCTGACCACGGACCGGCTGGAGGCCCGTGGCGGCGCCGCCACGGGCCTCCAGTCCGGACGTGGTCGCCACCAGAGCGCCCAGCGCGACGGACGCGACCGGACCGGCCGGACCTGCCAGCCCTGCCGGACCGGCTACAGCCAGCTGGGGATCCAGTAGTGCGACCGGACGAAGTCCCACGGCACCTGCATCGCCGTCCACATCGGGTACCAGTAGACCGAGGCCAGCACGACGACGCCCAGGTACACGCCGACCCACAGGATCGCCCGTGACCGGCGTGACCGTTCGTCGCTCCGCCTGCCGAGCACCAACCCGATCGCGGCGGCCAGCGCCATCACCATGTAGGGCTCGAAGGCGATCGTGTAGAACTGGAACACCGTCCGGTCGACGTACATCAGCCAGGGCAGGTACCCCGCCGCGACGCCGAGCAGGACGAAGCCGTACTCCCACTTCCGGCGCAGGACCCAGAGCACGAGCAGCGCCACCGTGGCGATGACCGAGGCGTACCAGATGAACGGGTTCGCGATGCCGGTGATCGCCTCGCCGCAGCGGTTCGCCCAGCAGCCGTCCTGTCCGGCGTCCGTGCCGACGTAGAACATCGACGTGGGGCGCTGCATCACGAGCCAGAGCAGCGGGTTCGCCTGGTACGAGTGCGGGGTGTGCAGCCCGATGTTGAAGGCGTAGATCTCCGACTGGTAGTGCCACCAGTTCTGCAGGCTGTCCGGCACCCAGGCGAGCAGCCCGGTCCAGCGGTCGCCGCCCGAGGACAGCCAGTTGCGGTCCCAGCCGTCCTTCGACACGAACCAGCCGGTCCAGGACGCCACGTAGGTCACCGCGGCGATCGGCACGGTCAGCAGGAACGACACCGGTGCCTGCTGCAGCAGCGCGCTCGACGACCAGAACTCGACCCCGGCGCGGCGGCGCATCATCATGTCGCTCAGCACGGAGTACACGGCGAAGAACGCCAGGAAGTACACCCCCGACCACTTCGTCGCCGCTGCCAACCCGAGGGCCAGGCCCATCGCGAACAACCACGGGCGCCACCAGAACACCGGCCCCCACAGGGTGGTCTGGCCCGCGGCGGCGCGGGCGGCGACCCACTCGTCGAGCCGTCGTTGGCTCTGCCGGCGGTCGAGCAGCAGCGCCCCGAACCCGAGGATGACGAAGAAGGTCAGGATGCCGTCGAGGAGCGTCACCCGTGACATCACGATCGCCTGCCCGTCGATCGCGAGCAGGAACCCGGCGAGCGTGCCGATCATCGTCGAACGGAACAGCGACCGGGCGATCACGGCGGTGAGGAACACCGTCGCGATGCCGAGCACGGCCACCGTGAAGCGCCAGCCGAACGAGTTGTCCGCCCCGAACAGCAGCATCCCGAGGCCGATGAGGTACTTGCCGAGCGGCGGGTGCGCGATGAACTCCGCGGCGCTCGTGAAGATGTCCGTCTCACCGCGGACGAACCGGTCGTCGGTCGTCGGGGCGCCGTCCCCGCTCGGGTTCGCGGGCCAGGTGCCCTCGTACCCGAGGTGCACGATCGACCAGCCGTCCTTGACGTAGTACGTCTCGTCGAACACGAGCGAGTGCGGGGTGCCGAGGTTCACCAGCCGCAGCACGGCGGCGAGGAGCGTCACCGCGAGCGGACCCGTCCACCGCCACACGGCGACGCGCTGCGACGTGGAGAGCACCCGCCCCCACCAGTCGTCCAGGCGCGAGCCGACCGGCCCGTCGGGCACGGCCGTGCGGTCGTCGGTCAGCTCGCTGGTCATCGCTGAGCATCCTACGGATCGACCGTATGTCCGCGCTGCGACTGGGGTGCGGGGACAATGGGTGCGTGATCGTCCTCGCAGCAACGCCCATCGGCAACCTCGGGGACGCCTCGCGCCGTCTCGTCGAGACCCTCTCCAACGCCACGGTCGTCGCGGCGGAGGACACCAGGACTGCCATCCACCTGATGCGTGCCCTGGGCATCGAGAACCGTCCGCGGCTCATCGCCCTGCACGAGCACAACGAGCGGGCGAAGGCGTCCGAGGTCGTCGAGCTCGCCCGCGACGAGGACGTCGTGGTCCTGACCGACGCCGGCATGCCCGCGATCAGCGACCCCGGCTTCCCCCTCGTCGAGGCCGCCGCGGCCGCCGGGGTCACCGTCACCGCCCTGCCCGGGCCGTCGGCCGTGCTCATGGCGCTCGCCGTGTCCGGGCTGCCCACCGACCGCTTCACGTTCGAGGGGTTCCCGACCCGCAAGGCCGGGGAGCGCCGTCGGGCGTTCCAGGCGCTGGCGGGGGAGCAGCGGACGATGGTGTTCTTCGAGTCGCCGCACCGGCTGGCCGAGACCCTGGCGGACATGGCCGTCGGGTTCGGCGGCGACCGACGCGCCGCGGTCTGCCGTGAGCTCACGAAGCTGTACGAAGAGGTCCGTCGCGGGCCGCTGGACGAACTCGTCGCGTGGGCGTCCGAGGGCGTGCGGGGCGAGATCTGCATCGTCGTCGCCGGCGCCGCCGAGGCCACCGAAGAGGCCACGCTCGACGACGGCGTGCGCCTGGTGCTCGAGCGGGTGGCCGCCGGCATGCGCATGAAGGAGGCCGCCGCGGCGGTCGCGGACGCGACCGGGCTGTCGAAGCGGGACCTGTACGAAGGGGCGCTCGCGGCGCGCTGAGCGGGGCTCGTCACGTTCGCATCCGCCGGTCTGGAGGCGCGGGGCGGGCCCGTCACGGGCCTCCAGGACCCGGTTCTCCACAGTCCACCGCCGCACGCGTCATCAGGGTTCGGTGCGCCCGTAGGATGGTCCGCATGTCCGCCGGGTCCTCGTTCAGCATCACCACGCCGATCTTCTACGTGAACGACGTGCCCCACATCGGGCACGCCTACACCGAGGTCGCCGCGGACTTCCTCGCACGATGGCACCGGCAGCGCGGTGACGACACCTGGCTGCTCACCGGCACCGACGAGCACGGGCAGAAGATCCTGCGCACCGCCTCGGCGAACGACGTCTCGCCCAAGGAATGGGCCGACCGGCTGGTCAACGACGCCTGGAAGCCACTGCTCGACACGGTCGACGTCGCGAACGACGACTTCATCCGCACCACTGACGAACGGCACGAGCGCGGCGTCACGGCGTTCCTGCAGAAGCTGTACGACGACGGTTTCATCTACGCCGGCGAGTTCGAGGGCTTCTACTGCGTGGGCTGCGAGGAGTACAAGCAGCCGAGCGACCTGGTCGCCGGGACCGGTGCGTACGAGGGCCAGCAGGTCTGCGCGATCCACTCGATCCCGGTCGAGGTGCTGGCCGAGCGCAACTACTTCTTCCGGATGTCCGACTTCGAGCAGCGCCTGCTCGACCTGTACGAGTCGAACCCGCTGTTCATCCAGCCCGAGAGCGTCCGCAACGAGATCATCTCGTTCGTCAAGCAGGGGCTCCGCGACCTGTCGATCTCGCGTTCCAGCTTCGACTGGGGCATCACGATCCCCTGGGACAGCGACCACGTGCTGTACGTGTGGTTCGACGCCCTGCTCAACTACGTCACGGCGCTCGGCTACGGCACCGACGACGACGAGGCCTTCAAGCGCCTCTGGCCGAGCGTGCACATCGTCGGCAAGGACATCGCCCGCTTCCACGCCGTCATCTGGCCGGCGATGCTCATGGCCGCCGGGCTGCCGGTGCCGGAGCGCGTCTTCGGTCACGGCTGGCTGCTCGTCGGCGGCGAGAAGATGTCCAAGTCGAAGCTGACCGGCATCGCGCCGTCGGAGATCACCGACACGTTCGGGTCCGACGCCTTCCGCTACTACTTCCTGCGCGCCATCACCTTCGGGCAGGACGGCAACTTCAGCTGGGAAGACATCTCGGCGCGCTACCAGGCCGAGCTCGCGAACGGCTACGGCAACCTGGCGTCGCGCCTGGTCGCGATGCTGCAGAAGTACTGCGACGGCGAAGTTCCGGCGCGTGGCGAACTGACCGAATCCGACCAGACGATCGACGCCCTGGCCGTCTCGGTCACCGAGCGTGCCGACGCCGCCATCGCCGCCTTCGCCCCGCACGAGGCGATCGCGAGCGTGTGGGAGCTCGTCGACGCCCTGAACGGCTACATCACCGAGCAGGCGCCCTGGGCCCTGGCGAAGGACGACGCCAACCGCGAGCGCCTCGGCACGGTCCTGACCACCGCGCTCCGCGGCCTCGGCACCGTCACCGTCCTGCTGTCCCCGGTCATGCCGAAGGCGACCGAGAAGCTCTGGGCCTCGATCGGCGCCGGCGGGTCCGTCGCCGAGCAGCGGGTCGACCGCGCGTTCGAGTGGCAGGGTGCGTCGCACGTGGTGCCGCTCGAGGGCGGGCTGTTCCCCCGGATCGAGCAGGTCTCCGCGTGACCGACGCCGAGTCGCACGTCCGGTCCCGCGGTGACGGGGCGTCCGGTGGCTCGAAGCGCGACCTGACGTACCCGCCGCTGCCGCAGGCGCTCGTCGTGCCGGTGTACGACAACCACACCCACATGGAGATCGCCGACGGTGTCGGCGACGGGGGTGACGGTCCGCTCGAGTACCGCGAGCACCTCGACCGTGCCTCGAGCGTCGGCGTGCGCGGTGTCGTGCAGGTCGGCACCGACCTCGCCACCTCGGAGTGGTCCGCGTCGATCGCCGCTCGGGAGCCCCGGGTCCTGGCCGCCGTCGCGCTGCACCCGAACGAAGCGCCCGTGCTGCAGGAACAGGGGCTGCTCGACGAGCACCTCGCCGGCATCGAACGGCTCGCCGCGCTGCCGCGGGTCCGGGCGATCGGTGAGACCGGCCTCGACTTCTTCCGCACCGGCGAGGACGGCCGCGACGCCCAGGTCCGTTCGTTCGAGGAGCACATCCGCATCGCGAAGGAGCACGACCTCGCGCTGACGATCCACGACCGCGACGCGCACGACGCCGTGGTCGAGGTCCTCGACCGCGTGGGGGCGCCGGAGCGCACCGTCTTCCACTGCTTCTCCGGCGGCCCGGACCTCGCCCGGCTCTGCGCCGAGCGCGGCTGGTACATGTCGTTCGCCGGCACCGTGACGTTCAAGAACGCCGCCGTGCTGCGTGAGGCCCTGGTCGTCGCCCCGCGGCACCTGATCATGATCGAGACCGACGCACCGTTCCTGACGCCCACCCCGTTCCGTGGTCGCCCGAACGCGCCGTACCTCATCCCGCTCACCCTGCGGTCGATGGCGGAGACGCTGGGCACGGACGCCTCGATGCTCGCCGCCCAGATCGCCTCGAACACCGAGCTCGTCTACGGCGCGTGGGACGCCGAGCCCGTGACGGTGGACGAGTAGTCGTGGGCGCACTGCTCGGCCCGGCGGAGATCCGGGAGCTCGCGGCCGAACTCGACGTCACCCCGACGAAGAAGCTCGGGCAGAACTTCGTGCACGACGCCAACACCGTGCGGCGCATCGTGTCCGTCGCCGGTGTGACCCCGTCGGCACGGGTGCTCGAGATCGGGCCGGGGCTCGGGTCGTTGACGCTCGGGCTCACCGAGACCGGCGCCCCCGTCACCGCGGTCGAGATCGACAAGCGCCTGGCCGCCAAGCTCCCGTCGACGGTGTCGTCGATGCAGCCGGACGCCAGGCTGACGGTCGTGCAGCAGGACGCCATGACCGTCGCCGCATCGGACCTCGACGTCGAGCCGACGCACCTCGTCGCGAACCTGCCCTACAACATCTCCGTGCCCGTGCTGCTGCACCTGCTCGCGACCTTCCCGTCGATCGAGCGGTCGCTCGTCATGGTGCAGGCCGAGGTCGGGTACCGGCTCGCCGCCGGTCCGGGCAGCAAGGTCTACGGGTCGCCGAGCGTCAAGGCCGCCTGGTACGGGTCGTGGAGCACCGCCGGGTTGGTCAGCCGTCAGGTGTTCTGGCCGGTGCCGAACGTCGACAGTGTCCTGGTGGCGTTCGACCGGCACGAGCCCCCGGGTGACGAGCTCCTGCGGTCTCGGGTGTTCACACTGGTGGACGCGGCGTTCCAGCAGCGGCGCAAGATGCTGCGGCAGAGCCTGTCCGGGGTGCTCGGCGGCAGTGCGCACGCGTCCGAGGTCCTGACGGCGGCGGGTATCGACCCGACCGCCCGGGGCGAGGCGATCGGTGTGGACGACTTCGTGCGGCTCGGGCGGACGGTCCTGGCGGCCGCGGAGTAGTTCGTTCCTCGCCCGGCGACGGCCCCGCCCTGACGCCTGCGTGCTGCGTACCTGCTGACCGCGATGGTGCGAGGTTCCGTGTTCCGTGCGAGCTGAAGTGCCTCGCACCGAACACGGAACCTCGCACCATTCGAGGCACCCGACTCAGTGCTCGCGGGACGCCATCATCTCGAGGATCTGCTGGTGGTTGCCGTTCCGCTCGGCGAAGCGCAGCGGGTGCACGTTCTGCACCAGGATCTCCGGGGCAGCGCCGGACTCGATGAGCGCCATGACCTCGTCGGCGAAGGCGTCGAGCGGCATCCCACCGAAGTCGGCGCCGCCCATCAGGTCGGTCATGACAGCCGGCGGGGCGAGCTCGAGCACCTCGAGCGACGACCCCACGAGCTGCTGACGGAGGGCCTGCGTGTAGGCGTGCACACCGGCCTTCGTCGCGCTGTACGTCGGTGATGCGGTGAGCGGGACGAACGCGAGACCGGAGGTGACGGTCATCAGGGTGGCCGAGGGCTGGGCGAGCAGGTGCGGCAGGAACGCGTCGATGAGGCGGATCGTGCCGACCAGGTTCGTCTGGACGAGCTCGAGGGCGTCGTGGATGTGCTCGGGGTCGCGGAGGTCCTCGTCGCGCATGATCCCGGACATGGTGATCAGGGCATCGAGCGACGGGTACGCCTCGAGCACCGAGGTGGCGGCGGCCTCGATGGACGCCGCGTCGGCGACGTCGATCTGCACGGTGCCGAAGCCGTGCTCGGCGGCGAGGGAGTCGAGGAGCGCCTGGCGACGGCCGCCGATGACGACGGTGCTGCCGGCGGCCTGCAGGCGCTGGGCGAGCGCGAGACCGATGCCCGAGGTCGCGCCGGGGATGAAGACGGTGGAGTTCGTGATGTCCATGACCACCACGGTGCTCCGTGGACAGGGACGCAACCAGAGCGCGGTCATCGGGGGATCGGCGATCCCTGGCACCCGTGCAGGAAGCGGACGACAATCGACCCATGGACCGTGCCGCGCTCGCCGACTTCCTCCGCCGTCGCCGTGAGCTGCTGCGCCCCGAGGACGTCGGTCTCGGGCAGGGTCCACGGCGCCGGACCCCGGGGCTGCGCCGTGAAGAGGTCGCTGCCCTCGCCGGCATGTCCGTCGACTACTACACGCGACTCGAGCAGCAGCGCGGACCGCAGCCGTCCGAGCAGATGATCGCCGCGATCGCCCGGGCCCTGCGGTGCAGCCTCGACGAGCGCGACCACCTGTTCCACCTGTCCGGGCAGAACGCCCCGACCCGGATGCACCGCGCCGACCATGTCGACCCGGCGATCCTGCGGGTGCTCGACCGGCTCGAGGACACCCCGGCGATCGTCGTCAGTCACCTGGGCGAGACCCTGGTCGAGAACCGGCTCGCGGCGGCGCTCCTCAGCAGCTCGGTCGGCCTGCCGGGCAACCGCCGGTACCAGGCGTGGCGGTGGTTCGTGACGGGTGAGGAGCTCGCGAAGTACGCGCCCGAGCAGCACGAGCGGCTGGGTCGGGTGGTGGTCGCATCGCTCCGCGCGGCTGTCGGGCTCGCGGGTCCGGGTGACCGTCGGGCGACGGAACTCATCGCCGAGTTGCAGACGCGCAGTGCCGAGTTCCGCGACCTCTGGGCCAAGCACGAGGTGGCCACGCGCTGGTCGGACAACAAGACGATCGTGCAGCCGGAGCTCGGCCGCATCACCGTCGACTGCCAGGTGCTGCACACCGACGACCAGGCGCAGGCCCTGCTGCTCTTCACCGCGCCTCCAGGATCAGAGGACGCGCAGAAGCTCGAGCTCCTCGGCGTCGTCGGACAGCAGACCTTCGCCGGCTGACGCGTCGCACGGTGCGAGTTCGCTCGGCTCGTGCGAGGTTGGTCGACCCCGCACGGTGCGAGGTTGGTCAGCCCGTGCATCGTTGACCGCTTGGTGCCGCCCTACAGTCCGCCACCGAGCGACCAACCTCGCACCGACCGGACAAGCGCGCACCGTGCGGCCCGCCCGCCCCCGCCCCCGCGCCCCGCGCCCCGCCCGCCCCGAGAAGCAACGCCACGTCACACACTTGGGCACGTGCGGTATACCGTGCCTAGGGTGGGGGCGTGAGCACTCCGCGCGTGTACGTCATCCACGAGAACCCCGAGTGGTTCCCCCCGCTCGCCGCTGCCTTCGAGGCCGAGGGCGTCCCGGTCGAGGAGATCCTCCTGACCGAGGGGCAGATCGACCTCGCGGCCGAGCCGGCCCCCGGCGTCTACTGGAGCCGCATGTCCGCGAGCTCCCACACCCGCGGCCACGAGCACAGCAAGGAGTACACCCGGGCGATCCTCGGCTGGCTCGAGCGTGCCGGCCGCCAGGTCGTCGGCGGCAGCCATGTGCTCGAGCTCGAGGTGTCGAAGGTCGCGCAGCACGGTCTCCTGCAGCAGGCCGGGTTCGACGTGCCCCGCACGACCGCCGTGTTCGGCACGACGACGCTCAAGGACGCCGCCCGCACCTTCACCGACGGGCAGGACGTCCCCTTCATCACGAAGCACAACCAGGGCGGCAAGGGCCTGGGCGTGCGGCGGTTCGACTCGCTCGCCGAGTTCGACGCCTACGTCGACAGCCCCGAGTTCGAGGCCCCGGTCGACGGCATCACCCTGCTGCAGGAGTACCTGACGGCCCGCGAGCCCTTCATCACCCGCGTCGAGTTCGTCGGTGGCGAGTTCGTGTACGCGGTCCGCGTCGACACCAGCGCCGGCAGCTTCGAGCTCTGCCCCGCCGACGCGTGCGAGGTGCCGCAGGTCATCGCGGGTGCTGTCTGCGACGTGCCCGGCACCGAGACCGTCGGCGCGCCCCCGGCGTTCGCCGTCCGGACCGAGATCACCGCCGAGCACCCGCTGGTCCAGCAGCTCCGCACGTTCCTCGCCGACCAGCGCATCACCATCGCGGGCGTCGAGTTCATGGAGACGACGGACGGCCGCACCGTCGTCTACGACATCAACACGAACACGAACTACAACCCCGCGGTCGAGGAGTCCGCGCCGGCCTCCGGCCCGCGCTCCATCGCGAAGTACCTCGGTGGCCTGCTGGCAGCGGAGTACGCGGCGCAGCTCACGGCCTGAGAACGCAAGAACCACCGGACTGGAGGCCCGTGGCGGGCCCGCCACGACTGCCTCCGCTGGCTCCGGCAGCGCGACCCGCACAACGCTTCGCGTCGTCAACCAGCGGCTCCCGCCCGTCCGCCTTTCCCACACCCCCAAGGAACCAACGTGCGATTCGGATACTGGACCCCGCTCTTCGGCGGCTGGCTGCGCAACGTCGACAACGAGAACATGCCGGTCACCTTCGACTACGTGAAGCGCCTGGCGCAGCGCGCCGAGCGGATCGGCTTCGACCTGACGCTCGTGCCGGAGCTCAACCTCAACGACATCAAGGGCACGGCGGCGCCCTCGCTCGAGGCGTGGTCGCTCGCGGCGGCGATCGCAGCGACGACCGAGCGCCTGGAGATCATGGCGGCGATGCGTCCCGGGTACCACCTGCCCGCGGTGACCGCGAAGCAGGCGGCGACGATCGACGACATCTCGTGCGGCCGGTTCACCTTCAACGTCGTGAGCGCCTGGTGGGCGGAGGAGGCGAAGCAGTACGGCGGGATCTTCTCGGAGCACGACGACCGGTACAAGCGCACCGCGGAGTTCGTCGAGGTCATGAAGGGCCTGTGGCGCGAGACCCCGTACTCGTTCTCGGGCGAGTACTACGACATCGAGAACGCGCACCTCGAGCCGAAGCCCCGCGTGACGCCGCGCATCTACGCCGGTGGGGAGAGCGAGGCCGGCAAGGCAGCGATCACCGGGTACGCCGACGCCTACGTCACGCACGGCGGCACGGTCGAGGAGCTCCGCGCGAAGATCGACGAGATGAAGCAGCGCCGCGTCGACGCCGGTCTGCCGCCGTTCGAGGCGTTCGGCATGGCCGCGTACGTCATCGTGCGCGAGACCGAGGAAGAGGCACAGGCCGAGCTCGCCCGGATCACCGACGTGCAGCACGGCAAGGCGTACGAGTCGTACCAGGACTTCATCTCGAAGTCGCAGCTCGAGCACGTGCCCTCGCTCGAGGACTACTCGGTGTCGAACCGCGGGCTGCGCCCCGGGTTCGTGGGGACGCCGTCGCAGGTGGCCGACCGCATCCGGGAGTTCGAGGACGCCGGGGTCGACACGCTCCTGCTGCAGTTCTCGCCGCAGCTCGAGGAGATGGACCGGTTCGGCGAGCAGGTCATCCCGCTCGTCCGGCAGTCGGTCGGGGCGCAGTCCTGATGGGTGCCACGCCGACCAACGCCGAGGACGGCTGGGCGTTCGAGACCCGCCAGATCCGCGCCGGCTTCAAGGCCGACCCGGGCTGGGGCGCGAACGTGCCGCCGATCGCGCAGAGCGCCGCGTACGTCTACCCGTCGGGCGAGGACGCCGCCGCGCGCTTCATGCTCGACGCCCCCGGCCACACCTACACGCGGGTGAACAACCCGTCGGCGGCAGCCCTCGAGCGGCGGATCGCCGACCTCGAGGGCGGGATCGGTGCGCTGGCGCTGGCGTCCGGGCAGGCGGCGACGTCGCTGGCGGTGCTCGGTGTCGCACGCGCCGGTGACCACGTGGTGTCGAGCGCCTCGCTGTACGGCGCGACCTACACGCTGTTCGCGTCGACCCTGCGGGACCTCGGCATCACCTTCACGTTCGTGCAGGACCCGACCGACCTGTCCGAGTGGGCGGCGGCGGTGCGTCCGGAGACGAAGGCGTTCTTCGGCGAGTCCATCCCGAACCCCCGCGGGGACGTCCTGGACTTCGCCGGGGTGGCCGGGGTCGCGCACGAGGCCGGTGTGCCGCTCATCGTCGACAACACCATCGCGACGCCGTACCTGGTGCGCCCGATCGAGCACGGCGCCGACATCGTCGTGCACTCGGCGACGAAGTACCTGGCCGGACACGGCAGCGCCATCGCCGGGCTCATCGTCGACAGCGGGAACTTCGACTGGGCAGCGCACGCCGACGCCTACCCGCAGCTCGCCACGACCGAACAGTCCGGGTTCGCGAACACGAACTTCGCCGAGAAGTTCGGGCGGCGGGCGTTCATCCAGCGCACCCGATCGAAGCTGTCCGCCGACCTCGGGCCCGCGATCGCACCGTTCAACGCGTTCCTGGTGCTCCAGGGCATCCAGACGCTGTCGCTCCGCATGGACCGGCACGTGTCGAACGCCGCCAGCGTGGCGAGCTGGCTCGACGCCCACGACCAGGTCGAGCACGTGCACTACGCCGGCCTGCCGGACTCGCCGTGGCACCACCTGCAGCAGCGCTACGTGCCGAAGGGGCCGTCGGCCGTGCTGTCGTTCGACCTGGCCGGCGGGGTCGCCGCGGGCCGACGGTTCGTGGCTGCCCTCGAGCTGTTCGACCACGTCTCGAACCTCGGGGACGTCCGATCGCTCGTCGTGCACCCGGCATCGACCACCCACGTGCAGATGACCTCGGCCGAGCGAGCGGCCGCCGGGGTGGGGGACGGCCTCATCCGCCTGTCGATCGGCCTCGAGCACATCGACGACATCACCGCGGACCTGGCGCGGGGGTTCACGGCAGCCGCAGCGGGATAGGTTGGGCGCATGACCACGTTGGCCGCACCGACCCGCGTGCGGACGCGCGCCCCCGGCAAGATCAACGTGTTCCTGTCCGTCGGGGCGCTGCAGGACGACGGCTACCACGACGTCGCCACGGCGTACCAGGCGGTGTCCCTGTACGAGGACGTCACCGCCGAGGCCGCCGACGACTTCTCGGTCACCTTCACGGGGCCGATCGACACGAGCACCGTGCCGGTCGACGAGTCGAACCTGGCCATCCGTGCGGCCCGGCTCGTGGCCGACGCGGCCGGACACCGCGGTGGGGTGCGGCTGACCATCGACAAGCAGGTGCCCGTCGCCGGCGGCATGGGCGGTGGCTCCGCGGACGCCGCGGCGACCCTGCTCGCCGTCGACACGCTCTGGGGCACCGCGCTCGGTCGCGAGGAGCTGCTCCGGCTCGCCGCACAGCTCGGCGCCGACGTGCCGTTCGCCTTCGCCGGCGGCACCGCCGTCGGTACCGGTCGCGGTGACGAGCTGAGCCCGGCGCTGGCCAAGGGCGAGTTCCACTGGGTCCTCGCCCTGAGCGACGACGGGCTGAGCACCCCCGCCGTCTACCGTGCACTCGACGAGCACCGGGAGCGGTACCGCGCCGACATCTCGCCGGCGCCGTCGCACCCCGTCGTCGAGGCCAACGTGCTGCAGGCCCTGCGCGCGGGCGACCCCGACCTGCTCGCCGACTGCGTGCACAACGACCTGCAGGCACCGGCGATGCGGCTGCAGCCCCGGCTCGCGGCGACGCTGGAGCTCGGTGAGAAGTCCGGTGCCCTGGCCGGCCTGGTGTCCGGCAGCGGACCGACCGTGGCGTTCCTGGTGGGCGACCGTGATGCGGCGCTCGAACTGCAGGTCGAGCTCAGCGCCGCCGGCCTCGTCGCACTCCGGGCCACCGGTCCGGTGCACGGCGCACGCGTGGTGCACTGACCCGAGGCCCCGGCACAGCCGTCGGCGCTTGGACCGCCACCGTCAGCG
>NZ_MJGT01000127.1:74095-81475 GCF_001864975.1 Curtobacterium sp. MMLR14_002 | reverse complement strand
TGGACCGCCACCGTCAGCGGCTGTACTTCCAGAGGATGACCGTGCCCGTGTGCCAGTAGCGCACGACGTGGAACCCCTCGGCCACGAGCGTGTCGGTGACCTGCGGGCGGATGTTCCGTGACTTGCCGCCGACGAACCACACGGTGTCGATGCCGGAGATCCGCTCGGGCACCGTCGTCGCGATGTCCCCGTTGACGTTCCAGAGCTGCCCGCGTT
The DNA here is from genome assembly GCF_001864975.1 of Curtobacterium sp. MMLR14_002. Lineage (NCBI taxonomy): Bacteria > Bacillati > Actinomycetota > Actinomycetes > Micrococcales > Microbacteriaceae > Curtobacterium > Curtobacterium sp. MMLR14_002. The sequence continues at coordinate 81,259 of NZ_MJGT01000127.1, read as the reverse complement.
CGGCACCGGTCTCGGCGACGGCGAGGTCGCGCATCCCGGTGAAGGCCTCGGGGTAGGAGTCGGCGATGACCTGCGCGGTGGTGCCCGGGTGCTCCCAGACGCTGCCGAAGACGACGCCCTCGTTCTGGTCGGTGCGCCGGTCCCGCTCGCGCTCGATGATCGCCGCCGCGTTCGCCCAGTGCGAGTCCTGCTTCGCGTGGGGCAGCCGGACGATCGTGCTCGTCGGTGCCGACACGAGCAGCATCCCGACGACCGCGAGCGCCAGCCACCGCCGGGGTCGGATCGCCGTGATCGCGAGGCCGATGAGCAGCGCGACGAACGGCAGGCTCAGGCTGGCGTACTTCGGGGAGTACAGGTGCTCCCCGGCTGCGGTCGCGCCGACGAGCAGTGCGGTGGGCAGGATCGTCAGGGGGACGGCGACGCGCACGGCCTGCATCCGCAGCAGGTCACGGGCGGCGGGGGAGGGGCGTCGGGTGGCCCGGACGGCGAGCACGACGCCGACGATCATCAGCGCCCACCCGAGCACCGCGTACGGCCAGACGGCACCGAACCAGGCGGTCGCGATGACCTGGCGCACGGTGGCCCACCCGACGCCGGTGATCCAGCCGACCTGCTTGGCCTGTCCTGCGGCGAGGACGATGAACGGCGACACCACGAGCGCGGCCCCGACGGCGGCGACGCCCCAGCGCACGAACGCGGCGCGGTCGATCATCGGCGCCGCCACCGGACCGCTGCGCTGCGAGAGCGCGGCGTCGCGTCGTGCGGCACGGTCGGCGACGGCGGTCCAGAGGAGCACGACCCCGTGCGCGACGACGGCCAGGGCCAGGTAGACGTTGAACAGCACGGCGACCACGGCGAGCAGGCCGTAGACGATCCACCACCGCGTCGCGTGGTGCCGGGTCCGGGTGCGCCGGACCGCGGTGATCCCCACGAGGGTCAGCGCGACGGCGAACGTCGTGACGGTGGCGTACGGGCGCCCCTCGGTGCCGGCCCAGGCGACGCGCGGCAGGACCAGGAACACGATCCCGGAGACGACGCCGAGCCGCACCCCGCCGAGACGACGGCCGAGCGCGACGACGAGGCCGGCGGAGACCCCGATGGCCAGCGCGCTCGGGAACCGCAGCGTGAACGGCGAGTACCCGACGAGCGTGAACCAGACGTGCATCACGGCGTAGTACAGGCCGTGGACGGCGTCGACGTTCTGCAGTTCGGCCCAGAGCGCCGGCCAGCTGCGCTGTGCGCTCGCGATGGTCGCGGCCTCGTCGTACCAGACCGACGGTACCCAGCTGAAGGCTGCTGCGACGACGACGCCGAGCGCGCCGACGGTGATCTCGGGGGTCCGTGCGAGGGCTCGGACAGCCGCCACGACGAGCCCCAGCGAGCGCGCGCGCACCGACGCGTCCGACGTCGTGCGTCGGACCGGGACGGTACCGGTGCGCGGTGAACTCACGCCCGCGACCGTACCGATCTGCTCTGGGGATCCGCCGCGTCCGGGCGCTGAACTCTCACATGCAGGAGTTCGGTGCGACGGGCCAGAATGACGGGATGGAACCCCTCGTCGCCCCCGCCGCCGCGCTCTCCCCGGGGCGGACGCAGCTCGGTTCGCGGACCGCCGCGCTCGCCGACGTCGGGGTCACCGGGCTGCGACGCCTGGCCACATCGCGCATCCTCGTCGTCGGGGCAGGCGGGCTCGGGGCGCCGGTGGTCGCGTACCTCGCCGGGATCGGTCGGCTCACGGTTGTCGACCCCGACGTGGTCGACGCTTCGAACCTGGCCAGGCAGACGCTCTTCACCGCCGCGGACGTCGGCTCGCCGAAGGCGCAGGTCGCGGTCGCCCGGGCCGTCGCCGTCGACCCGGAACTCGACGCGGTCGCCGTGGTCGGGTCGTTCACGCCGGACCTGGTCGCCGGACACGACGTCGTGGTCGACGCCGCCGACTCGGTCGTGGTCACCCGGGTCGTCTCGGACGCCTGCGCCGCTGTCGGCGTGCCGTTCGTGTGGGGCACCGTGCTCGGCCACGACGGGCAGGTCAGCGTCTTCCGCGACGCCGGGCCGGACGGCGTCGACTTCCACGACCTGCACCCCGACGCGCTGCCCGACGAGGGCTCGTGCGCCCTCGACGGCGTGGTCCCCGCCCTGTGCGGCGCGGTCGGTGCGGTGATGGCGGGACAGGTCTTCGCGTTGGTCACCGGCAGCGGTGACCCGCTGCTCGGACGCGTCCTGACCGTCGACGCCCGCCGGTGGCGCTGGACCGAGAGCCCCGTCCGCCGCGGGCCCGCCTCGCGTCGACCGGCGCCTGCCCCTGGTGCCTCCGCGACGCCGCGCATCGCGCCGTCCGCCCTGGCCGCCAGGGTGGCGGACCCATCGGACCCGCTGGTCGTCGTCGACGTCCGGACCGACGAGGAACGCGCGGCCGGCGTGGTCACCGGTGCCGTCACCGACGACACCGGTGCGGACGAGGTCGTCGTCTACTGCGCACGCGGACCCCGTGCGGACGCGTGGGCGGCGCGGCAACCGGCCGGGAGGCGCGTGACGGTCCTCGACGGCGGCTTCGAGGCCTGGCGTCGCGAGGGGCTGCCCGTGGCGATCGAGCACCGGTCCTGACCCAGCCTGGTCACCTCCACTGCCCCTGCCGCCGCATCCGCGGATAGGATCGGTGGATCATGACGCAACTGCGGGTACGGGATGCTGCGGCCTTCCTCGGGATCAGTGACGACACCGTTCGTCGGCTCGTCGACGGCGGCACCTTCACCCGTGCCACGGACGACGCTGGGCGAGCCGTGGTCGACGGGCGCGAGGTCGCCGCGTACGCACGCGAACGCAGCTCCGAGCTGACCGACCCGGCGTCCGCGGTGAAGAGCTCGGCGCGCAACCGCTTCGTCGGGATCGTCACCGACCTGGTCGTCGACACCGTGATGGCGCAGGTCGAGCTGCAGTGCGGCCCGCACCGCGTGGTGTCCCTGATGAGTGCCGAGGCCGTCCGCGACCTCGGGCTCGAGGTCGGGTCCGTCGCGGTGGCGTCCGTGAAGGCCACGATGGTCGCCGTCGAAGCACCCGCCCACCAGGAGGACCCCCGATGATCCGTCGTTCCCGCTCGCTGCTCGTGCCCTTCGCCGTCGTGGCGACGCTCGGCCTGTCGGCGTGTTCCACCGCCGACGCTCCGGCGGGGTCGTCGTCGCCGTCCTCGTCGTCGAGCGCGGACACCGAGGTGTCGGGGTCGATCACCGTGCTCGCGGCGGCGTCCCTGCAGCAGACCTTCACGACCCTGGGCAAGCAGTTCGAGACCGCGAACCCCGGTGCCTCGATCCGGTTCTCGTTCGCCGGCTCGAGCGACCTCGTCACCCAGATCCAGAACGGCGCCCCCGCCGACGTGTTCGCGTCCGCCGACGAAGCGAACATGGCGAAGCTGTCGTCGACCGACCTGGCGAGTGGGTCGCCGCGCGACTTCGCGACGAACGTCCTCGAGATCGCCGTCGCACCGGGCAACCCGAAGGGCATCGCGAACCTCGACGACCTGACGGCTCCGGGCGTCCAGCTCGTCACGTGCGCCGCCCCGGTGCCCTGCGGTGCCGCGACGGCGAAGGTCGAGTCCGCATCGGGCGTGGATCTCGAGCCGGTCAGCGAGGAGCAGTCCGTCACCGACGTGCTCGGCAAGGTCGAGTCCGGTCAGGCCGACGCCGGACTCGTCTACGTGACGGACGTCCGAGGGGCCGGCGGCAAGGTCGACGGCGTCCCGTTCGACGAGTCGGGCAAGGCCGTCAACACGTACCCGATCGGTGTGCTCCGGGAATCCCGGGACCCGGAGCTCGCGCGGGCGTTCTCGGAGTACGTCCGCTCCGCCGCCGGGCAGCGCGTGCTCGCCGACGCGGGCTTCGGGAAGCCCTGACCCGTGGCTCCGCGCGCTGACGGACGGCCGCCGGTCGCGTGGTGGCTCCCGCTGCCCGCGGTGCTCGGCGGGCTGTTCGTCGTCGTGCCGGTGCTCGCGATGCTCGGCCGGGTGGACTGGTCGTCGTTCGTCGGGCTCGTGACCTCGACCGCGTCACTGACCGCGCTCGGGCTCAGCCTCGGCACGGCGCTCGCGGCCACCGGGGTCGCGTTCGTCCTCGGGTACCCGCTCGCCGTGCTGTTCGCGCGGTCACGCTCACGCTGGGTCGGTGTCGCACGGGCGGTCGTGCTCCTGCCGCTCGTGCTGCCGCCGGTGGTCGGTGGCCTCGCGCTGCTCGCGGCCTTCGGTCGGCTCGGGGTGGTCGGGGCGTTCCTCGACGACCACGGGCTGCACATCGCGTTCACCACGACGGCGGTGGTCATCGCGCAGACCTTCGTCGCGATGCCCTTCCTGGTGTCCTCGGTGGAGGGCGCGCTCCGTGTCGAGGGCGACCGCTACGAACGGGTCGCCGCGACCCTGGGTGCCAGGCCGACCCGGACGTTCCTGACCGTCACGACGCCGCGGGTCCTGCCGGGGATCGTGTCCGGGCTCGTGCTCTGCTTCGCCCGGGCGCTCGGCGAGTTCGGGGCCACCCTGACCTTCGCCGGCAGCCTGCAGGGGGTCACCCGGACCCTGCCGCTCGAGGTCTACCTGCAGCGCGAGGTCGACCCGGACACCGCGGTGGCCCTGGCGGTCGTGCTCGTCGTGGTGGCCGTCGTCGTCATCGGGGCCTCGTCGTTCCGCACCCGCGGAGCCCTGGCGTGACGGCCGAGGGTGCGGTGGGCGTCCGGGCGCACGTCGTCGTCGGGACGCGGGACGTCGACGTCGCGATCGAGGTCCGCGCGGGGGAGTGCCTGGCCGTCATCGGGCCGAACGGTGCGGGCAAGTCGACGGTGCTCGAGGCCCTGGCCGGGCTGCTGCCGATCGACGCCGGCCGGATCGAACTCGACGGGGTGCAGGTCTCGAGCCCGAGGCGCACCCTGCCCGCGCACCGCCGTCGGACCGGACTCGTCGCGCAGCGGTCCGACCTGTTCCCGTTCCTCGACGTCGTCGGGAACGTCGCCTTCGGGCCCCGTGCGGCCGGAACCGGTCGCGCCGCGGCCCGGCAGCTCGCCCGCGACGCGCTCGACGCCGTCGGGGTCGCCGACCTGGCCACCCGCGACCCACGCACGCTCTCCGGAGGACAGGCGCAACGCGTCGCGATCGCCCGCGCGCTCGCCACCGACCCGGCGGTGCTGCTGCTCGACGAACCGACCTCGGCGCTCGACGTCGGCGCGCAGGACGAGGTCCGCGCGGCACTCCGGACCGCCGTCGCCGGCCGGCCCGCGGTCCTCGTCACCCACGACCCGGTCGAGGTCGTCGCACTGGCCGACCGCGTCGTCGTGCTCGAGGGCGGCCGGGTGGTCGAGCAGGGCACCCCCGCTGCCGTCCTCGGTCGTCCGACGAGTGCGTTCGCCGCGACGTTCTCCGGACTCGCGCTGGTGCGCGGGACCGCCACCGGGGGTGGGATCGCGATCGACGGCGGGGGCGAGCTGGCGTCGGGGGCGCGCGCCGTGCCTCCCGGCCGGCCCGCCCTGGCCGCCTTCCACCCGACGGCCGCCGTGCTGGCGCGGGACGGTGCCGGGGTCGCGCGCACCGTCTCGTCGCTCGAACCGCGCGACGGACTGGTGCGGGTGCGGGCCGGTGACCTGGTGGCGGACCTGACGCTCGCGCGGCTGACCGCGCTCGGGATCGCCCCCGGCGACGCGGTGCGCATCGACGTCCCCGCGGCCGAGGTGGCGGTCTACGCGCCCCGCGGTTGAGACAATGGTCCGATGACCTCCTGGTTCCCCAAGGTGTGGCCCGTGGCCACGCCGATCCTGGCGGCCGTCGTGCTCGCGTTCTCGTACGGCCGCTACGGGCTCGGCACCGCCGTGGTGGTCGTCGTCGCGGTCGTGCTCGCGGTCACGGTCCTGGCGGCCGTCCACCACGCCGAGGTCGTCGCGCACCGCGTGGGGGAACCCTTCGGCTCGCTCGTGCTGGCCGTCGCCGTGACGATCATTGAGGTCGCGCTCATCATCTCGCTGTCGAGCTCGGGCGGTGCGCAGGCCGAGACCCTGGCGCGCGACACGGTGTTCTCGGCGGTGATGATCACGATGAACGGACTGGTCGGCCTCGCGATCCTGATCGGGACCCTGCGGCACAACACCGTGCGCTTCAACCAGGAGGGCGCCAGCGCCGCGACCATGACGGTGGCTGCGCTCGCCGTGCTGACCCTGGTGCTGCCGACGTTCACCACCGGCACCGACGACGCCTCCTTCACGGGGACGCAGCTGGTGTTCGTCGCGATCGCGTCACTCGTGCTCTACGGGCTGTTCGTCGTCACGCAGACCGTGGCGCACCGCGACTTCTTCCTGCCGGTCAACCGTGCCGGCGGGGTGCTCGTCGAGTCCGAGGACGCCCACGCCGCACGCCCGTCCGGTCGCACCACGATGGTGTCGCTCGGGCTGCTCGTCGTCGCGCTCGTCGCCGTGGTCGGGCTGGCCAAGGTGGAGTCGCCCGCGATCGAGGCCGGGGTCGCCGCGGTCGGGTTCCCGCCGTCGTTCGTCGGTGTCGTGATCGCGCTGCTCATCCTGCTGCCGGAGGGCATCGCCGCGTCGAAGGCCGCCGCACGGAACCGGATCCAGACGAGCCTGAACCTGGCGATGGGGTCCGCGATGGCGTCGATCGGTCTGACGATCCCGTCGATCGCGGTCGCGTCGCTGTTCATGCCGGGGACGCTGCTGCTCGGGCTCGGGCCGTCGCAGATCGTGTTGCTCGCGCTGACGATCGTCGCGGCGGTGCTCACCGTGCTGCCCGGTCGTGCCACGCGGCTTCAGGGTGGGGTGCACCTGGTGATCTTCGCCGCGTTCATCGTGCTGTCCGTCTCGCCGTAGGGCGGGGTGGGGTCGGGCTGGTTCGGCGCGGGCGGGTTGGGCGGGTCGGGGGTCGGGCTGGGCTGGCTGCGCCAGGTCGTTCCGGGCGTACCTGGTCGAATCGGGCGTACCTGGTCGGAAGTTCGCACCAGGTATGCCCGAAAGCACCAGGTATCGCGGGCGTTCTGGGAAGGAACGGGCGCGGGGTGCGCGGGCGCGGGGTCGAATCGGGCGTACTGGGCCGTTCCGGGTGTACCTGGTCGAATCGGGCGTACCTGGTCGGAAGTTCGCATCAGGTATGCCCGAAAGCACCAGGCATCGCGGGCGTTCTGGGAAGGAACGGGC
>NZ_MJGT01000127.1:0-73334 GCF_001864975.1 Curtobacterium sp. MMLR14_002 | reverse complement strand
TCGGGCGTACTGGGCCGTTCGGGGCGTACCGGGTCGAATCGGGCATACCTGGTCGAATCGGGCGTACCGGGTCGAATCGGGCGTACCTGGTCGGAAGTTCGCACCAGGTATGCCCGAAAACGTCAGGTATCGCGGGCGTTCTGGGAAGGAACGGGCGTACCGCTCAGCCGCCGAACTCAGCCGCCGAACTCAGCCGCCGAACTCAGCCGCCGAACGCAGCCGCCGAACTCAGCCGCCGAGCTCAGCCCCCGGCGAAGGGCGGCATGACGTCGACGACCTCGACCCCGTCGAGCGAGGTCGCCCGGTCGCGCGTGGTCACGCCGTCGACCAGGTACGAGCAGCGCTCCTGCAGCGCACTCCATCGCGCAGGGTCCACGACGTCGATCGCGCCGAGGGCGGCCTCGATGGTGGGCCCCGTCGTGGTCAGCGAGTCGACACCCACGGCAGCCCGGGCAGCGGCGAAGAACCGGATCGTGGTCATGCCTCAGCCGCCGATCGCGCTCATGCCGCGCGTCGGGTGCACGAGCTCGTCGCTGTCGTCACCGTGGTCGCGCGGCTTCGCCCACATCGCGAGCCGCCAGAGCTCGGCGACCTGGTCGTCGTCCGCCCCGGAGCGCATCGGCCCCAGCACGTCGGTCTCCTCGTCGGAGAACAGGCAGCTGCGCACGTGCCCGTCGGCGGTCAGCCGGGTGCGGGTGCAGTCGGCGCAGAACGACTCGGTGATGCTCGCGATGATCCCGACGGTGCCGAGCGGCTCCCCGGTGACGGCGTCGTGCACGCGGTACCGCTCGGCCGGGGCACCGTCGCGCGGGGCGTCGTCCGGCGTGAGCACGAACGACGTCGCCAGCAGCGCGCGGGTCTCGGCCGCGGTGATCATCGAGGTGCGGTCCCACGCGTGGTCGGGGTCCAGGGGCATCTGCTCGATGAACCGCAGCTCGTAGCCACGCTCCAGGCACCAGCGGAGGAGCACCGGGGCGGCCTCGTCGTTGATGCCGCGCAGCAGCACCGCGTTCACCTTGATGTCGAGTCCGGCGTCGTGCGCGGCCGACAGCCCGGCGATCACCTTGTCGAGGAACGGGCGGCGGGTCACGGTGGTGAAGACGTCGGGGTCGACGGTGTCGAGCGAGACGTTCACGCGCCGCAGCCCGGCGTCGTACAGGCCCTGGGCGCGGTGGGCGAGGCCGATCGCGTTCGTGGTGAGCGACAGCTCCGGGGCGTCGGGCAGCGCGGCACACCGGGCGATCACGTCGACCAGGTCGTGCCGGAGCATCGGCTCCCCGCCGGTGAACCGGACCTTGCGGACGCCGAACCGCGACGAGCCGATCCGGACCAGCCGCTCGATCTCGGTCGCCGTCATCAGGGCCTCGTCGGGGGCGAACGGCAGTCCGGCCGCGGGCATGCAGTACGTGCAGCGCAGGTTGCAGCGCTCGGTCAGTGACACCCGCAGGTCGACGGCGCGACGCCCGAAGCGGTCGACGAGCCCGGCCGGAGCCGGGTCCACGGAGCCGGTCGTGCCGAGCAGGATCGCGGGTGCCATGGTCGTCAGCGTACGTGTTCCACGCGCCGGAACGTCAGCCGCTCCCACCACCGTCGCCACTGCGACCGCTCCGTGCGCAGCAGTGTGACGACCACGATGATCGCCACGGCCGCGAGCAACCACCACCGATAGGCGTCCGCCGACGGCCACACCCCGCGCAGCGCGATGGCGAGGCCGATCGACAACCACTCCCACCGCCCGGACAGCACCACGAACGGGATGAGCAGCAGCGCGTACCAGGGGTAGCGCGGCGTCACGGCGAGGAACGTCACGCCGATCATCAGGACCTCGCCCGACCACGGCCGCGCCGGGTCAGACAACCGCCACGCCACGAACGCCGCGAGCAGCACCAGGAGCCCCACCACCAGGGTCGCCGCGTCGCCCTTGACCACGAGCGACACCAGCGCGAAGCGGGAGCCGTCCTCGTAGCCCTCCTCGTTCAGGTAGCCGGGCAGGTACCCGAGCACGTCGAGCCCGGTCGTCAGCACGTAGGGCACGTAGAGCAGCCCGAACACCGCGATGCCGATGGGGATCGCCCACCACGCCCGACCGCGGCCGAGCAACGGCGGGTACACGATCGCCGGGATGAGCTTGGTCGCGGTCGCGGCCCCGAGCGCGATCCCGCCCCAGATCGGCCGGCCGAACGCGACGAGCACGACCCCGGCCGTGGCGAGTGCGGCGCCGACGACGTCGACGTGCGAGTTGGTGACCGCCTCGGACGCGACGAGCGGCGACCAGGCCCAGAGCGCCGCCCACCAGGTCGGACGGCCGATCCGGCGGAGCACCAGGACGAGCCCGACGGTCACGCCGAGCGAGACGAGCAGCCCGGCGACCTGGAACGGCAGGTACTGCGCGGTCGCGGGCACGAAGAACCGCACCGCGGCGAACCACAGCTGCGCCATCGGCGGGTAGATCGTCGTGACGTCCGGCCGGTTGATCGCAGTGCAGTGCCCGTCCGCGCCGTCGCCGAGCCCGCGGAACCGGGGCTTCAGCGGATCGCACGTGCCGTCCACCTTGTCGGGGAACAACCAGTCGGGTCGGAGACCGGACAGTGCCGCGGACTGGGGGGTGTGCGCGTACGGTGAGACACCGGCATGCTGGACGATGCCGTCCCACGCGTACCGAGCGGAGTCGGTGCTCGTGTTCGGCGGGCCGACCAGCGCGGCGATGCCGATCACCACCGCTCCGCCGATGACCATGGTGGTCATCCACCGGACGGGCACGAAACGCACCGCGAGCACGGCGATCACGAAGACGGTCCAAGCGATCAGCGTCCACGCAACGAATGCAGAACGATGGCCCGATCGGAGGAACCCCAGATGCGTGACGCCGACGGCGATGACGCCCGAGAGGGCGAGTACTCCCACGACGGCCAGCACGGTGCCGATCCGCGCGGCGGTGCCGTCGGCCAGGGACGGTCGGAGGGCACGCAGTCGGTCGCTCATGGTGCGTCGAGGCTATCCGGCGTCCAGCGCCTGCTGCACGACGGACGAGCAGCTCTGGCGTCCCCCAACCGCAACGCCCGCTCGGCGGTGGTGCTCGGGCGCCTGCTCGGCATCGCGTTCCTGATCTGCTTCGGCACCGGGATCTACAGCCACCTGCTGCAGGAACCGCTCGGCTGGATGCGGTTCCCGACCCGTCCGACGCAGCTGTACCAGTTCACGCAGGGCCTGCACATCACGACCGGCATCGCGATCATCCCGCTGCTGCTCGCCAAGCTCAACACCGTCATGCCCGCCCTGGTGCAGGTGCCGCCGGTGCGCGGCGTGCTGCACCTGCTCGAGCGGCTGTCGATCGCGGTGCTCGTGTCCGCGTCGATCATCCAGGTCGTCACCGGCCTGCTGAACACGTACCAGTGGTACCCGTGGCCGTTCCCGTTCCGCCAGGTGCACAACGCGATGGCCTACGTGATCATCGGGTCGCTGGCCATCCACATCGCCGCCAAGCTGCCGGTCATCGCCCGCTACTGGCGGAAGCGCGACTCCTACGACGCGCACGGTCGGTTCATCGCGGACCCCGCGTCCGGCAGTGAACTGCTCCCACCCGGTCTGGAGGCTCATCCCGCGTCCGCCCCGAGCGCTGCGGTCTCCGAGACCACCGGGTCCACCGCCCCCGGCCTGCTGGGCCGCGTGTTCCGCTGGATCGACGGCGTCGACGCCGCCCCCGGCGGCGCCGAGCCCCGTCCCACCGGACCGGACACGGCCCCGGAGACCCGCGAGGTGTCCGAGGAGCCGAGTCCCGCCCAGCCGACGGCCGACGTGCCGGAGGCGAGCCGGGCCTCCAGGCCGACGCCGGAAGCAGCCACCGGACGACGCCAGCGCATCGCCCGACGCGGGTTCTTCGCCGGCGTGACGGCGGCGACCGTCGGTGTCGTCGCGCTCACGGCGGGGCAGTCCTCGAAGCTCGCGGAACCGTTCAACGTGTTCGGCGCCCGCGGTCGCGGCATCGGCGCGAACGGGCTGCCGGTCAACCGGACCGCGCGGGCGGCCGGCGTCCTCGCGACCGCGACCGCCGCCGACTGGACGCTCACCGTCGTCGGCCACGACGTGAGCCGGACGTTCGTCCGGGCGGAACTCGTCGCGCTCGGCACCGCGCAGGTCGACCTGCCCATCTCGTGCGTCGAGGGGTGGAGTCAGATGGCGACCTGGAAGGGCGTGCGGATGCGCGACCTGCTCGACGCCGTGCAGGCGCCGCAGGGGTCGCACGTGCGCGTGACGAGCCTGGAGCGGCACGGCGGCTACCGGATCATGGACATGGGACCGGAGTACGCCGAGGATCCGACGACGCTCGTCGCCCTCGAGCTGAACGGTGCGACGCTCGACCTGGACCACGGGTTCCCGGCGCGGATCATCGCTCCGGGACGGCCCGGCGTGCTGCAGACCAAGTGGATCGAGAAGATCGAGGTGCTCCGGTGAAGGCCGCGCGGATCGTGCTCGTGGTGATCGGCGTGCTGGTCATCGCGTTCGGGGCGTACGTGCTCGTGACGTCCGTCAAGCCGAACCGCATCGGCGGGCTCGGGGTCTGGCTGCTCGCGGCGGTGGTGCTGCACGACGCGGTCCTGTCGCCGTTCGTGGTCGGTGCCGGGCTGCTGCTGCGTCGCGCCGGACGCTCGCTGCGGGCCTGGGTGCTCGTCGTCGTGCAGGCGGCGATCGTGCTCGGCAGCGTGCTCGCCCTGGTGGTCCTGCCGGAGATCGCGGCCAAGGACCACGGGCAGAAGAACCCCACCGTGCTGCCGTTCGACTACGGCACGCGGCTGCTGCTCGTCGAGGGGGCGCTGCTCGTCGTCGTGGTGGTCGTGCTCGTCATCGGGGTGGTGCGGTCGCGTCGGACTGGCGGTTCGGCGGGTTCGTCTGGTTCGTCTGGTTCGTCCGCCGTGCGCACCACTGGTTAAAGGGACAACCTTTCGGTATGATCAGGTCATGACCGACGAGACCCCGTGGCTCACCCGCGAGCAGCTGCGCGCGTGGATGAAGCTCGTCGCGGTCATGGAGCTCCTGCCGGCGGCGCTCGACCAGCAGCTGCAGCGTGACGCCGACCTGACGCACTTCGACTACATGGTCATCGCGATGCTCTCCGAGACCGACACCCGGACCCTGCGGATGTCGGCGCTCGCCTCGGCCACGAACGCGTCGTTGCCGCGGCTGTCGCACGTGGTGTCCCGGCTCGAGAAGCGCGGGCTCGTGACCCGGTGCCCGTCGACCTCCGACCGCCGTGCCACCGACGTCCGCCTGACCGACGCCGGGTACGCCACCATCGTCGACGCTGCCCCGGACCACGTCCGCACCGCCCGCCGGGTGGTCATCGACGCGCTCTCCGACGAGCAGGTCGCGCAGCTCGACGGCATCGCGGCGTCGCTCCTGACACGGCTCGACCCCGAGGGTCGGTTCGCGGCGCTGACCTACCCGCGCGAGGACGACGACACCGCGATCTGCGAGCAGCGGCTGACGGGTGCGGCGACGGACTGAGGCCGCCTGGCCTCCGCGTCCCTGCAATAGGCTCGCCGCATGACCGACCCCGCCGCGCCGTCCGACACGTACTCCTACCTCGGACCCGCCGGCACCTTCACCGAGGCGGCCCTCAAGCTCGTCGAGGCCGCCGCCGGCAAGCCCTGGCGGAGCGTCAACAACGTCGGTGAGGCCCTGGACGACGTCATGTCCGGCCGGTCGATCGGGGCCGTCATCGCGATCGAGAACAGCGTCGACGGCGGGGTCAGCGCCACGCAGGACGCCCTGGCCCGGATCCCCGGCGTGCGGATCGTGGGGGAGTACCTGGTCCCCGTCGACTTCGTGCTCGTCGCCCGACCCGGCACGACGCTGGCCGACGTCCGCACCGTGAACGCGCACCCGGTCGCCTACGCCCAGACCCACAACTGGCTCGAGGCGAACCTGCCCGGCCACGGCCACATCCCGGCGTCGTCGAACGTCGCAGCGGCCCTCGCCCTGCTCGAGGCGAACCCGACCGCCGACGCCGCCGTCGCACCGCCCGGCATCACCGACCACCACGACGTCGTCGTCCTCGCGTCGTCCATCGGCGACAACGCCTCGGCGGTCACCCGGTTCGTGCTCGTGTCGAAGACCCTGGCGCTGCCCGAGCCGACCGGCGCCGACAAGACCAGCGTCATCGTCGAGCTGCCCGCCGACCACCCCGGTGCCCTGGTCGACATGCTCGAGCAGTTCGCGACCCGGGGCATCAACATGGGGCTCCTGTCGTCACGCCCGATCGGTGACGAGCTCGGCCGCTACCGGTTCGTCATCGACCTCGACGGGCACGTGCGCGACGAGCGGGTGGCGGACGCACTGCTCGGCCTGCGGCGGTTCAGCCCGCGCGTGACGTTCCTCGGGTCGTACCCGCGTGCCGACGGCGCCCGCCCCGAGGTTCCGGCGCGCTACTCGGACGCCGCGTTCGTCGAGGCGCGGGACTGGCTGCGCGCGATCGTGTCGGGCGAGCCCGGGGCGCGGTAGCGCGGCGCGGCGCGGTGCCGCGGCGCCGTGACGCCGTGTGGTGCGAGGTTCCGTAGTCCGTGAGAGCCCGTGGCCCTCGCACGGACGACGGAACCTCGCACGGAGCGACGGAGCGACGGAGCGATCGGCCGGGTCAGGGCACCTGGCGCGAGCCGTGGCGGTCGTCCGCCGGGTCCGGCACGCGCACGGAGAGCCCCATCGGGTCGATGCGCGAACGGAAGGCGATGACCTCGCCCACCGGGTCGCCGTCGATCTCGAACTCGTCGGGCCGCTCGAGTCGCGCCGTGAACTCCTGCCCGCGCAGGTAGCGCAGGGGTCGTTCCTCGCGCGACTTCGAGACGATCTTCTTGCCGACGGCGGTCTTGCCCAGGTTCGACCGTCGGAAGGCCCGCAGGATCCCGTTCTCCCAGAACACCCGAGCACCGATCCGCACCCAGCCGAAGAACCCGCGGGGTCGCATCACGGCGATGTCGAACACGCCGTCGTCGATCTCGGCGTCGGGCAGCAGGATCGCGCCGGCCTGCAGCATGCCGCAGTTGCCGACGATGAGCGAGTGCGCCCGGAGCGAGTGGTTGCCGTCGTCGTCGAGCTGGTAGCGGAACTCGAACGCGTTGGCGTCGCGCACCGAACGGAACAGTGAGTCGACGTAGGCGAGCCAGCCGACCTTCTTCTTCAGCTCGGGGCGGGTGTTCACGAGCATCCGCGCGTCGAGCCCGAGGCCCGCCATCACCAGGAAGCCGAAGCGTTCGCGCTCGCCGCCGGGGCGCTCGACCTTGAGCATGCCGAAGTCGATCTTGCGGTCGTCGCCGTGGAAGATCGTCCGGACGCTCGCGGCCAGGTCGTCGAGGGGGAGCTTCATGTTGCGCGCGAGCAGGTTGCCGGTGCCGCTCGGCAGCAGCGCGAGGGTCGAACCGGACTCGTGCACGACCTCGGCGACCGCACGGACCGTGCCGTCACCGCCGGCCGCCGCGACGACGTCGGCACCGGCCTCGATCGCCGCGCGGGCCATGCCGCCGCCCGGGTCCTCTTCGGAGGTCTCGAACCACAGGGTCTCGGCCCAGCCGGCCTGCTGCTGGTGTTCCTGCACCGTGCGCTTGAGGGTCGGCAGGTGGACCTTGACCGGGTTGTAGACCACCGCGGCCGTCCGCTGCTCGGTGGGGAGGGCGTCCTGGTCCGCGGGCGCGGTCTCCGAAGGGGTCGACATACGTCCACGCTACCGATCGAGGCTGCGTGCGGTTGCCCCCGTCTAGGATGGGGCGGTGATCGATCCACAGCTGCTTCGCGACAACCCGGACGTCATCAAGGCTTCACAGCAGGCGCGTGGTGCCTCCGTGGCCGTCGTCGACGAAGCCGTCGCCGCCGATTCCGCCCGCCGCAGTGCGATCACCTCGTTCGAGGCGCTCCGCGCTGAGCAGAACGCGTTCGGCAAGACCGTCGCCAAGGCCCCGAAGGACGAGAAGGCCGCGCTCGTGCAGCAGGCCCAGGCCCTCGCCGCGAAGGTGAAGGAGGCGCAGGCCACCGTCACCGCGGCCGAGGACACCTTCAACACCGTCGTCCGCGGCATCCCGAACGTCGTGCTCCCCGGTGTGCCCGAGGGCGGCGAGGACGACTTCGTCACGCTCCGCACCGTCGGCACCAAGCCCGAGTTCGACTTCGAGCCGAAGGACCACGCCGACCTCGGCGAGCACCTCGGCATCATCGACATCCCGCGTGGCGTCAAGGTCTCCGGCTCGCGTTTCTACTTCCTGCGCGGCATGGGCGCCCGGCTCGAGATCGCGCTGATGTCGCTCGGCCTCGACCGTGCGATCGCCGCGGGCTTCGAGCCGCTCATCACCCCGACGCTCGTCCGGCCCGAGACGATGGCCGGCACCGGGTTCCTCGGCGAGCACGCGGCCGAGGTCTACCGGCTCGAAGCCGACGACCTGTACCTGACCGGCACGAGCGAGGTCGCCCTCGCCGGGTTCCACGCCGACGAGATCCTCGACATCGAGAAGACCGCGCACCGCTACGCCGGCTGGTCGACCTGCTACCGCCGCGAGGCCGGTTCGGCGGGCAAGGACAACCGCGGCATCCTCCGCGTGCACCAGTTCAACAAGCTCGAGATGTTCGCCTACGTCCACCCGGACCAGGCCGAGGCCGAGCACGAGCGCCTCGTCGCCCACCAGGAGCAGATGCTGCAGGACCTCGGGCTGCACTACCGCGTGATCGACGTCGCCGGCGGTGACCTCGGCACGAGCGCCGCGAAGAAGTACGACATCGAGGCCTGGGTCCCGACGCAGGGCACGTTCCGCGAGCTCACCTCGACGTCGAACTGCACGACGTACCAGGCCCGCCGCCTCGACATCCGCTACCGCACCGAGAGCGGCAAGACCGCCCCGGTCGCCACACTGAACGGCACCCTCGCCACCACCCGTTGGATCGTCGCGATCCTCGAGACGCACCAGCAGGCCGACGGTTCCGTCGTCGTGCCGGAGGTCCTGCGCCCCTACCTCGGTGGCGTCGAGGTGATCGAGCCCCGATGAGCACCCAGGGACGGTTCGTGGACGGCACCGAGCAGGGCGCGGGCACCGACGCGCCCGCCCGCACCAAGCGCTGGCTGGTCGCGCTCGACATCGACGGCACCACCATGCGCGAGGACGGTGTCATCACCGAGGCCGTCGTGGCGGCAGTCCGTGACGCCGAGGCCGCCGGGCACGAGGTCATGCTCTCGACCGGCCGCAGCGAGGGCATGACCGTGCCCCTGCTCGAGACCCTCGGCATCCGGCCGAAGTACCTGGTCTGCGCGAACGGTGCGCTCATCCTGGCCCGCCGCGCCGACGGCTCCTACGTGCGCGAACACGTCGAGCGGTTCGACCCGTCCGAGGTGCTGCAGACCATCCACGGCGCGCTCGAGAACGCGGCGTTCGGCGTCGAGGACGAGACCGGTCACTTCCTGCTGTCCGGCAACTTCCCCGACGACACGATGACCGTCGAGGGCGAGCACGTGCCGTTCGAGCAGCTGCTCGGCGTCGAGGCCACCCGCGTCGTCGTCATCTCACCCGGCCACGACACCGAGGACTTCCTGCAGATCGTCGAGCAGATGGGCCTGCACAAGGTCTCGTACTCGGTCGGCTGGACGTCGTGGCTCGACATCGCTCCCGAGGGCGTGACGAAGGCCACCGCGATGGAGCGCGTGCGCGAGTGGCTCGACATCCCGCGTTCCCGCGTCTTCGCCGCGGGCGACGGCCGCAACGACATCGACATGCTCCGCTGGGCCTCGACCTCCGGTCGCGGCGTCGTCATGGGCCAGGCCCCCGACGACGTCGTCGACGCCGGCAACGAGCTCACCGGCGGCATCACCGACGACGGCCTGGCAGCGGCGCTCGACTCCCTGCCCCGTTAGTCCGCGCTCGCGCGCACCCCTGCCTGGAGGCCCGGGTAGACTTCCCGGGACGCGATCACGTCTCGCCACGTGGTCGCGTCACTGGAGGGTTGTCCGAGCGGCCGATGGAGCCTGTCTTGAAAACAGGTGGGCAGAGATGTCTCGTGGGTTCGAATCCCACACCCTCCGCGATGGACACACGGTTGCGCCCACTCCGCCTCGACGACGCGGCCGTCCTGGCTGCGGTCATCACCGAGAACGCCGACCACCTGCGACCGTGGGAACCGGCGCGAGCGCCGTCGTACTACACGGAGTCCGGCCAGCGGGACGTCATCACGCAGGCCCTCGCCACGCAGCGCGCCGGCAACGCGGTGCCGTTCGTCATCGAGTCGACCGACGGGGAACTCCTCGGCCGGATCACGCTGAGCGGCGTCGTCCGCGGCGCCCTGCAGTCGTGCGCGATGGGGTACTGGATCCGCGCCGACCGCACGCGCCAGGGTCACGCGTCCCGCGCTGTCCGTGCGGCGGCCGATCACGCGTTCGACGTGCTCCGTCTGCACCGCCTGCAGGCCGAGACCCTGCCCGAGAACGTCGGCTCGCAGCGCGCGCTCGAGTCGGCGGGCTTCACCCGGTACGGCTTCGCGCCGGAGTACATCAAGATCAACGGGGTCTGGCGCGACCACGTCATGTTCCAGCTCCTCGCGCCGACGTCGGCGCCGTGATCGAGGTCGTCGAGTACCGGTCGTCGTGGCCCGAGCGGTTCCGGCAGCTGCACGACGCGTACGCCGCCGCGCTCGACGACGCCGATGTGCCGTTCCGGAGCATCGAGCACGTGGGCAGCACGTCCGTGCCCGGCTTGGCGGCGAAGCCCGTGCTCGATGTCGACATCGTGGTGGACGCTGCCGACGTCCCGGCTGCAGTGGCGGCGATGGCGACGATCGGCTTCGAGCCGCGCGGTGAACTGGGCGTCCCGGACAGGCAGGCGTTCCGGGCTCCGGAGCGCTTCGCCCCGACGAACACCTACGTCGTCACGACCGGGTCGCTCGCGCTGCGGAACCACCTGGCCGTCCGTGACGTGCTGCGTGCCGACCCGGTGCTGCGCGACGAGTACGCCGCCGTGAAGCGCCGGGCAGCCACCGAGGCCGAGGACATCGACGACTACATCGAGCGGAAGAGCGACGTGCTGACCCGGATTCTCCACGCCGGTGGCCTGTCCGACGACGAGCGCGCCGCCATCACCGCCATGAACCGTCGGATCACCTTCCGCGGCGCGGGCGGCTGACCCGATCGGGGCGGGTGACGGTTCTGGTTCAGGAACCCGGGTGTTCGCGAACCAGAACCGTCACCGTCCCGACGAGAACCGGCCTCAGGCGCTGGCGAGCATCGGGTAGAGCGCGGTGAGCGGGGCGCTCAGGCCGGCACGGACGTCGCGGCTGACCTGGTCGGCGAGGACCTCGTGCTCGCCGGCCTCGACCGCGTCCCAGATCGACCGGACGATGTCGGCGGGGTCGGACTTCTCGACGTCGAGGTCGGCGATCATGCCGGTGTCGGTGTAGCCGAGGTGGGCACCGACGACCTGGGTGCCCTGGGGTGCGAGCTCGAGACGCAGGGAGTTCGTGATCGACCAGAACGCGGCCTTCGACGCCGAGTACGCGCCGGCGAGGGCGACCCAGCTCAGGGCGGAGTGCACGTCGACCAGCGCACCGTTGGCGATCGAGGGCGCGAAGGCCTTGGCGACGCGGAGTGCACCGAAGACGTTGGTGGCGAAGATGCGCTCGACCTCTTCGACGGAGACCTCGACGAGCGGGTCCGAGCCGGCGATCCCGGCGTTGTTCACGACGACGGTCACGTCGGCTGCGGTGCGGGCCGCGGCGTCGACGCTCTCCTGGCTCGTGACGTCGAGGGCGAGCGGGACGATGCGCTCGTCGTCCCAGGTGCGCGGGTTGCGGGCGGTCGCGTAGACCTTGGTGGCGCCACGCTCCAGGGCCTGGCGGACGAACTCGGCGCCGAGGCCGCCGTTCGCTCCGGTGACGAGGACGACGGCGTTGGTGAGGTCGGTCATGAGTGCTCCAGACGAGAGAAGTTGAGTACGGAAACCGAACCTAGCACGTTGTGTCCGGAAATCGAACCCAGCTAGGATGAACGCATGCTCGGCATCCTCGGCGGCGACGAGCGCTGCCCCATCGCACGCTCCCTCGACGTCCTCGGCGAGAAGTGGACGCTCATGATCGTCCGCGACGCCCTCGGCGGCTCGACCCGCTTCAGCCAGTTCCAGCAGAGTCTCGGCATCCCGCGCGAGGTCCTGACCGCACGCCTGGCCTCACTCGTCGACGGGGGAGTGCTCGAGCGCACGACCTACAAGCCCGAGGGCGCCCGTGCCCGCGAGGAGTACGTCCTGACCGACGCCGGCCGGGACCTGTCGCTCGTGCTGCTCGCCCTCGGCGGCTGGGCCGACCGACACCGCCCGTCCGAGCGGGCGTCGGACCTGCGCTTCGTCGACGCCGAGACCGGCGAGGCGGTCGAGGCCGCCGCCGTGACGGTGGATGCGCAGGAGCGCATCCCGACCGCGCGCCTCCGCGCCGTCATGGAGCCAGCGTCCTGAACGCGACCAGCTGACGGACAGGAGGCCCGTTGCGGCGCCGCCCCGCGCCTCCAGACTGTCAGCGACGCACGTCGCACCCGCAACTCGCGCCGAGGACCAACTCGGCGGGGACCAGGTCGCGGTGCCACTGGTTGTCGGCGTCGAGGCCGAGCACACGGTCGACCGCGGCGACCGCCATCGTCTCGATCGGCTGCCGGACCGTGGTGAGCTGCGGGTTCGTGTAGTCCGCCTCGGCCGCGCCGTCGAACGACACGATCGCGACGTCCTCGGGGACGCGCAGACCGAGTTCCCACAGTGCGCGCATCAGGCCGATCGCCTGCATGTCCGAACTGACGAAGACGGCGCGTGGCCCGGTCTCGTCGGCGAACATGCGGAGGCCGGCTTCGTAGCCTCCGCGCCGGGTGAAGTCGGTGCGGACGATGGGGCCGTCGGGCAGGCCGGCCTGGCGCAGGGCCCGCATCCAGCCCTGCTCGCGGAGCTCCATCGAGCCGGTGTGCCCCATCACGAGGCCGATCGAGCGGTAGCCGTGCTCGACCAGGTGCTGCGTGCCGTCGAGAGCGCCACGCAGGGCGTCGACACCGATGCTGGCGTACTCGGGGACCTCGAAGAACGTGTTGAGCAGGACCATCGGCAGGCCGGGGTCGGTGACGGTCGACAGGTCCGGGTGGGTCATGATGCTCGTCACGATGATGCCGTCGACCTGGCGCGCGGAGAGGCTGCGGAGCCGCTCGCGCTCCTGGGCGGCGTCACCGTCGCTGTTGGCGAGCAGGACGTCGTAGCCGCGTGCGGCGGCGGCGTGGGTGACGGCGACGGCGAGCTCGGACCAGAACGGGTTGTCGAGCTCCGGAACGATCAGGCCGAGCATCTTCGACGACCCGGTGCGCAGGGCCTGGGCGCTCGCGTTCGGGCGGTAGCCGAGGACGCGGATGGCCTCGCGGACCCGGGCGGCGGTGGTGGCGGCCACGGGGCGCGGTCCGTCGTGCACGACGTAGCTGACGACGGACGTGCTGACCCCTGCGTAGCGGGCGACGTCCGCACGGGTGACCGCCCTGGGGTTCGTCGGGACGGTCACGGGTGCCACCTTCGTCGGGTCCGGGAGCGTCGTTCGGGTGCCGGCCCACGACGGACCGGCACCCGAACGACACGTGTTACTCGGACGCGATCGTAGCCGACGACGTGCTGCCTGCTGGCGTCGGTGCGCTCGCCGTCGCAGCGCTCGTCGTCTCGGGGGCGTCACCGAAGTCCGGCACGTCGAGGCGGGCGCCACCCTGCAGCGCGGACTGGTGGGCGATGATGCCCGGCAGGGTGAAGCGCGCGGCGGTCCAGGCGTTCACCGGCGGCAGGGTCCGGTCGACGACGGCACGGACGAAGTCGTCGGCGAGGAACTGGTGGCTGCCCTCGTGCCCGGTCGGCACACCGTCGTACTCGGCGGGCAGGCGGTCGGTGTCGTGCACCTCGGCGTAGCCGGAGACGAACGCGTCGCGCAGGGACGGGTCGACGTCGGCCAGGCGCGGGTCGTCGAGGGACATCGTCGCCTGCGTGTCGATCTTGTCGCTGATGTCGTACGAGTCCTCCTTGTCCTGCCAGACGCTGGTCTTCGCGAGCTGCTCGAAGCTGGCCTCGGTGCCGAAGTAGCGGAAGCGCGACTCCCGGATGTGCGACGGGTAGCCGACGCGACGCATCTCGTTGATGCGCATGACCCCGCCGTTGTCGAGCTCGAACAGGGCGGTGGCGTTCGAGAAGTCGTTGTCGAACTGGCTGACGTCCTTGTCGAAGACGCCGTCGCCGCGGTCGTCCTTGACGCCGATGCAGCTGACGCTGACCGCGTGCCCGGGGATCGCGCCGAGGACCCCGCCGACCGAGTGCGTCGGGTAGAGCATGGGCGGGTAGCTGGCGGTGCGCTTCCACTCGTCGCCGCCGCTGTACTGGTACGCGGCGTAGAAGCCGAGGTCCATGTCGTGCACGTAGTCGCCCTCGGCGTAGAACACCCGGCCGAAGGCGCCGGCGGCGACCTGCTTGCGGGCGAACACCGTCGCGGGGTTGTAGTAGCTCGTCTCGCCCATCATGTAGGTCAGGCCGGTCTCGCGGACCGTCTGGATGATGTCGCGGATCTCGTCGACGGAGATCGCCATCGGCACGGCGGAGTACACGTGCTTGCCGGCGCGCAGGGCCTTGACCACGAGCGGACCGTGGGTCCAGCGCTGCGTGAAGATCGCGACGGCGTCGACGTCCGAGGCGAGGACCGCGTCGAAGTCCGGGAACGTGCCGTCGAGGTGTTGCGTCTCGACGAGTTCGGACGCGCGCTCGTCGACGAGGTCCGTGACGTAGACCCGGTCCACGTCGGGGTGGAGCTTGAACAGCTTGGCGAACTGGGGGGCGAACTGGCCCGCGCCGACCATTCCGACAGAGATCATCAGTGACCTTTCCAAGGTGTGGGATGCGTCGCCGAGCGGGTCGCTCCGATGCGATCGAGCGCCATCCTGACACACGCTGTCTACACGTGACAACCCCTGTCGACAGCCCGGAAAGAGCCTCTTGCCAGCGCTGGTCCCCACGTGTAGATTCCCGGCTCACGGACTGCTGCACGTCAGTCCACCGCAGACGAAGGAGTCGCGATGGCAACCGAGAGCCCTGTGTCGTCACCCTTGACGACCGCCAGCACGAGACGGAGGAGTCGGTCCGCCGATCTCGCCCGTGCCCGCACCACCACACCACGGCGCCGCCCCAGGAACGACCTGTGGCTCGCGCTCGTCTTCATCGCCCCGGCAGCCGTCGGGTTCGCGGTGTTCCTCGCCTGGCCGACCGTGCGGGGCATCTACCTGAGCTTCACCTCGTACAACCTGCTCACCGAGCCCGAGTTCACCGGCCTGCAGAACTACGCCCGCCTGGTGCAGGACTCGATCTTCTGGCACTCGATGGTGGTGACGGTCGAGTACGTCCTCATCAACATCGTCATCCAGACCGTCGTCGCGCTGTTCATCGCCGTGATGATGCACCGGCTGACGAAGTCGACCTTCGTGCGCGGCATCGTGCTCGCGCCGTACCTGGTGTCGAACGTCGTCGCCGCCCTGGTCTGGCTCTGGATCCTCGACACCCAGCTCGGCATCGGCAACGAGATGCTCGCCGCACTCGGGCTCGACCGCATCCCGTTCCTGCAGAGCGACGTCTGGGGCATCCCCTCGATCGCGCTCATCAACGTCTGGCGGCACGTCGGCTACACGGCACTGCTCATCTTCGCCGGCCTGCAGTCGCTGCCCGAGACCGTGTACGAGGCCGGACGCATCGACGGTGCGAGCGAGTGGAAGATGTTCTGGCGCATCACGGTGCCACTGCTCCGCCCGATCCTGTCCCTGGTGCTGATCATCACCGTGATCGGGTCGTTCCAGGTGTTCGACACCGTCGCCGTCACCACGCAGGGCGGCCCGGCGAACGCCACGAACGTCGTGCAGAACTACATCTACAACCTGGCGTTCGGCCGGTTCCAGTTCGGCTACGCGTCCGCGGTCTCGGTCGCGCTCCTCATCGTCCTCAGCATCATCACGATCATCCAGTACCGCCTCACCCGCTCGGGTGAGTCCGACCTGGACTGAACGGAAGCGCCATGACCACGACACTCACCCGTTCCGTCACCACGTCCCGCCCGCCGCGGATGGGCGCCGGCCACCGCCGCCGCCCGTCGCTCGGCCGCGTGCTCGCCTGGGTCGCGATGATCCTCGTCATCGTCGTCACCCTGTTCCCGTTCTACTGGATCCTGCGCACCGCGCTGTCGTCGAACACCGCGATCAACTCCGACCCCACCTCGCTGCTGCCCGTCGGGTTCAGCCTGGGCGGGTTCGAGCGGGTCTTCGGCCTGCAGTCCACCGAAGAGGCGTTGGCGCAGGGCGGCTCCGGCGCCGCGCTGGACTTCTGGCGGTACCTGCTCAACTCGATCCTGGTGTCGACGCTCGTCACCGTCGGCCAGGTGTTCTTCTCGGCAGCGGCCGCCTACGCCTTCGCCCGGCTGCGCTGGCCCGGTCGCGACAAGGTGTTCGGGGTGTTCCTGGCCGGACTGATGGTCCCCGCGATCTTCACGCTGCTGCCGAACTTCACGCTCATCAAGCAGCTCGGGCTCGTCGACAACCTGCTCGGCATCGCCCTGCCGACGATGTTCATGACCCCGTTCGCGGTGTTCTTCCTGCGGCAGTTCTTCCTCGGCATCTCGAAGGAGGTCGAAGAAGCGGCCCTCATCGACGGCGCCGGCAAGGTCCGCGTGTTCTTCCGGCTCGTCATCCCGATGGCCGCGGCCCCGATCGCCACCCTCGCCGTGCTGACGTACATCACGAGCTGGAACGACTACTTCTGGCCGCTCATGGTGTCGTACACCGACAGCTCGCGGGTGCTGACCGTCGCGCTCGGCGTCTTCAAGTCGCAGACCCCGCAGTCCGGCACCGACTGGGCCGGGCTCATGGCCGCGACCCTGGTGGCGGCGCTCCCGATGATCCTGCTGTTCGGCGTCTTCGCCAAGCGGATCGTCAACTCCATCGGCTTCTCCGGGATCAAGTGACCCGGCTGTCGGACAGGACGAACACCATGACGAACCAACTGACCCGCCGCACGCTCTTCGCCGGCGGCGCCTCCGCCCTGGCCCTCGGCGCACTCGCCGCCTGCTCGTCGCCCGGTCGCCGCACGACGAACCGGTCGGGTGCGCGCACCGTGAGCTACTGGCTCTGGGACGCCAACCAGCAGCCTGCGTACCAGGCCGTCGCCGACGCGTTCCACCGCGCGAACCCCGACATCACCGTGAAGATCACCCAGCTCGGGTGGAACGACTACTGGACCAAGCTCACCGCGGGCTTCATCGCCGGCACCGCGCCCGACGTCTTCACCGACCACCTGACGAAGTTCCCGCAGTACGCCGACCTCGACGTGCTCTACAAGCTCGACGAACTCGACGCCACGAAGGGCATCCGGGACGACGACTACCAGTCCGGACTCGCCGAACTGTGGAAGGGCCAGGACGGCCACCGCTACGGCTCCCCGAAGGACTGGGACACCGTCGCGATGTTCTACGACCGGAAGGCGATGGCGAAGGCCGGGGTCTCCGCCGAGGAACTCGGGTCGCTCGAGTGGAACCCGGAGGACGGCGGCACGTTCGAACGGATGCTCGCGCGGCTGACCGTCGACTCGAAGGGCCGACGCGGCGACGAGGACGGCTTCGACAAGGACGACGTCGCCGTCTACGGCATCTCGTCGAACGGCTCGGGCGGTGACGGCTTCGGCCAGACCCAGTGGTCACCGTTCACCGGATCGGTCGACTGGTTCTACACGAACGAGAACCCGTGGGGCGACAGGTTCCGCTACGACGAGCGGGTCGTGCAGGACACCCTCGCCTGGTACTACCGGCTGGCCGAGAAGGGCTACATGGCGAAGTACGGGGTGTTCTCCACCACGACCGGGCCCGAGGTCCAGCTCGGTGCCGGCAAGTGCGCGCTGTCGTTCAACGGCTCGTGGATGATCGGTTCGTACCTCGGCATGGAGGACCTCGACGTCGCGGTCGCCCCGACCCCGATCGGCCCGTCGGGTCATCGTGCGTCGATGTTCAACGGGCTCGGCGACTCGATCACGAAGCAGGCGAAGGACCCCGAGGCCGCGGCGAAGTGGGTGGCGTTCCTGGGCAGCGACGAGGCGCAGCGGATCGTCGGTGAGAGCGGGATCGTGTTCCCCGCCCGTCCCGCGGGTACCGAGGCTGCCGTGGCGTCGTTCCGGAAGCGCGGGCTCGACGTCTCGGCGTTCACCCGGCAGGTCGAGGAGGACACCACGTTCCTGTTCCCGGTCACGAAGAACCCCGCCGACGTGCAGGCCCTGCTGCAGCCCGCCTTCGACGACGTCTACGCGAACGGCAAGCCGATCTCGACGCTGACCGGGGTCAACGAACAGGTCAACAACCTGCTCGCCCTCACCTGATCGAAACCCGAAACCCGAAACCCGAAACCCGACACCCGACAGCCCGCCCGTCGTCCGCATGCCGCACCGTCCGGTGCGGTGTGCGGACGACGCGTTGACCGTGCCGCCGACCACGACCCAGACTGCAGGGGATGACCTCCCTCACCTCCCTCGTCTACATGTCCGTCGCCGTCGACGACCTGACCGACGACCAGCTGGTCGCCATGCTGCGTGAGGCGCGGCTCCGCAACCACGCGCTCGGCGTCTCCGGGCTCCTGCTCGCCAAGGGCGGCCGGTTCATGCAAGTGCTCGAGGGTCCGGTCTGGAGCGTCGAGGACCGTTTCGCCGCGATCGAGCGCGACCCGCGGCACACCGGCGTGAAGTCGTTGTCGCGTGAGTCCATCAGCACGCGTCGGTTCGACGGCTGGTCGATGGCGTTCGGCAGCCCGACCGGGGACGAGCTCCGTGACGAGCCCGGGTTCAGCACCTTCCTCAGCGACCGCACCGGTCTGCCGACCGGGGTGGCGGGCACGCCCGCCGACTGGCTGCTCCGCTGGTTCCGTGGGCGCGACCTGCAGGACCTGCCCGAGGAGCGCATCACGCTCGGCCGGCACGCGGCCTGAGTCGCACCACACCTCGGACTGCCGGCACGCGGCCTGAGACGCATCACCCCTCGGACTGGAGGCGCGGTGCCAGCTGGCACCGTGCCTCCAGACTGTGAGACTGGTCCCGTGGAACGACGTGAGCAGATCCTGGTGGCCGCGGCGGAGGAGTTCGACCGCGTCGGCTTCGCCGGCGCGACGATCGCGGGCATCGCCCGCGCGGCGGGCGTCTCGCAGGGAACGCTGCACTTCCACTTCCCGACGAAGCTCGCCCTGGCGCTCGGCGTCATCGGCGAGCAGAACGCCCGCACCTTCGACGTCGTCAGCCACACCGACAGCTCGCCGGTCGCCGCGCTGATCGGGGCGTCGCACGGCATCGCCGACCTGCTCCGGACCGACCCGATCGTGCGGGCCGGCATCCGGCTGTCGCTGGAGCGCGGCGAGTTCCAGACCGCGACGCTGAGCTTCTACGAGCAGTGGATCGGCGGGATCGTCGACGTGTTCCGGTTGGCGGTCGCAAGCGGGGAACTCCGGACGGACCTGACCGCGGAGCAGCTCGGGTCGACGGTGGTGCCCTATTTCACCGGCGTGCAGCTCGTGTCCGACGTCCGGACGCGGCGCACCGACCTGATGCCGGCCGTGGCGACGATGTGGCGCGTGGTGATCGCGGCGACGGCAGATCCGAAGCACCGCGACCGGCTGCTCGCCGTTGTCGAGGACGCGTTCAGCGAAGGCTGATCCGGCGACGGCGTGCGGGGTCGGATCAGAGGTCGTGCAGCTCGCGGTCGCGGAACCACTTCAGCAGCCATGCCGCACTGGTCCGGTCGAACGAGCGCGGGAAGTCCATCGTGCCCGACAGGAAGGGACTGAAGCCCGCTTCGGAGCGGATGTCCGAGTCGTCGAGCGCGCGGTAGGCCATCGACCAGCCGTCGAACCGTCGGCGCTCGATGTCCTCGCGCACCAGCGACTTCACCTCACCGTGACGTCGGTCCTTCGCGATGACGTCGTACCGGTCCTGCACGCTCCACGCGGGCCCCTCGAGCAGCTGCATGAACCGGCCGCCCTTGGCGAGCAGGAGCCCGGAGACCCCGAGCGCTTCGTTGCGCAGCCGGGACTCCGCGAGCAGCACCGCCATGGCCTGGTCGTCGAAGGGGACGACGGCGCGACTCATGTAGACGATGGAGACGAGCACTCCTCCATCCTGCTGGGTGCAGGCCCGTTGCGCGAAGTGGATGTCCGCAACGCGCCTGCCGGATCGGCCCTGCGGATCAGCCCTGCGGCAGCTCGTGCGCGGTGACGTCCTCGTTGCGCTTCTTCCGCCACGGTCGTGCCGGGGTGTTCGGGCCGTCCCACACCAGGATCGCGCCCCAGGCCGCGGCGATCAGCGGCACCGAGATGATCGCGCCGGTGATGCCGGCGAGGACGGTGCCGGCGGTCAGCCCGATCAGGATGACGAGGCCGTGCAGCTTGAGGGTGCGACCCATCAGGACCGGCTGCAGGAAGTTGCCCTCGAGCTGGTTCACGACGATCACGATGCCGATCACGATGAGCGCCTTGACCGGGCCGAGGGCCACGAGCGCGACCAGGGCGGCGAGGATGCCGGCGGCGGTGGCACCGACGATCGGGATGAACGCCGTGATGAAGACGACGACGGCCAGCGGCAGGGCGAGTGGGACGCCCAGGATCGCGATGCTGACACCGATGCCGATCGCGTCCACAGCAGCGACGGTGGCCGTACCGCGGACGTACCCGCCGAGGGTCGAGACGACCCGGTCGCCGACGCGACGTGCTCGGGCGTAGCGCTCACCGGTGAAGGGGCGGAGCAGGAACTCCCAGATGCTCGGGCCGTCCTTCAGGAAGAAGAACAGCACGACGATCATCAGCACGAGCCCGGTCAGGAAGTTCGCGGTGGCCGAGGCGCCGGCGAGGGCACCGGAGCCGAACTGCGCGCTCGTGACGAAGTCGGAGGCTCCGGCGACGGCGTCGTCGATCTGCTTGTCGGAGATCGAGAACGGCAGGGTCTTCGCGAAGGTCTGCAGCTGCTCGAATCCGTCGACTGCCGACTTCTGCAGCTGTGCCCACTGGTTCTCGACCGCGACGACGATGAGCCAGCCGATCAACCCCAGGATCGCGAGGACGCCGATGAGCACCGCGAGGGTGGCCACCACCGATGGCACCCGGTGCTTGCGGAGCCACGACACCACGGGGTGCATGGCCGACGCGATGATGAGCGCGAGGAGCACCGGGATCGTGACGACGCTCAGGATGTTGCTCGCCCAGACGACGCCGGCGACGACCACCACGACGATGATGAGCTGCAGGCACCGGGTCGCGAAGTGCCCGGCGGAGTCGGACCACGCGGCCTGGACCCTGGACGGAGCGGCTGGGGTGGTCGGGCGCGGAGCGTCGCGGAAGAACGGCATGCCCGAGACGCTACCGACCGGACGGCCGCCGCGCCGGTTCCGACGGCTCGATCGTCCGCCCGGTGTCCCGTCCCCGCGTCGCCGGGGCGACCAGGAACGCCGCGACCAGCAGGACGAGCGGCACGAGCATCGCCGTCTGCAGACCGAGGTGCTCCCCGACGAACCCGAGCAGCGGCGGCCCCACCAGGAACGCGATGTACCCGGCGGTGGCCACCACCGACACCCGGCGGTCGCCGTCGGTGGGGTGGTCGCCGGCGGCGGAGATCGACAGCGGGAACCCGAGCGCGATGCCCAGACCCCAGACGCCGGCGGCCGCCGCGGTGACGATCGGACTCGGTGACAGCACGACGAGCAGGACCCCCGCCGCACCGACGGCTGCGCAGACCCGGACGACCGGGGCGCGTCCGAACCGGGCGACGAGCGGGGTGCCGGCCGCGCGACCGATGAGCATGGCGAGGGCGAACCCGGTGAACACGAGGGACCCGACGGACTCGGGGGCGTCGTGGTCGGTGGTCATCAGCAGCGGGAGCCAGTCGCTCGCAGCACCCTCGGCGAAGGCCATCGCCAGCGTGATGACGGCGATCATGGCGAGCTGCACGGTGAGGACGGAGCGGCGGGCTCCCCGACGGGTGCCGCGGGCAACGGCAGGCACATCTGCCGGTGCGTCACGGGGCACCGGCCGCAGGTTCAGCGCCGCGAACACCGCCAGCGCGGCCATCACCGCGGCGCCGACGAGCAGGTGCACCCGGACCGGGGTCCCCGCCGCCGTCATGGCGATGCCGACGACGCCACCGACCACGCTGCCGAGGCTGAAGCAGGCGTGCAGCACCGGCACGACCGGTCGTCCGATCTGCCGCTCGACCGCGGCGGCCTCGACGTTCAGCCCGATCTCGGCGACGCCCGCCCCGAAGCCGATCAGGAACAGCCCGGCCCAGACCCCGGCGGCGACCTGCGCCGGGGCGAGCAGCGCGACGAGCACCATGCCGACGACGGGCAGCGCGCCCCCGAGCAGGATGAGCGGGCGGTTGCCGGTCCGTCGCACCAGGGCCCCGGCGCCGAGGATCCCGATCATCGACCCGATCGACAGCCCGAGCAGGACGAGGCCCATCGCCTCGATCGAGGCGCCGAGCTCGTCGCGGATCGCGGGCGTCCGGGTGATCCACGTCGCGATCCCGAACCCGGTCACCGTCGACGTGGCGAAGAGTGCGAGTCGATGCCGCCCGGCCATGCCCCCATCTGATCGGTCCCCGGGCGGCCCGTCAAGGGCGACCGCGTCCCGCGCTTAGGATCGGGCGCATGGCGACCGTCCTCCTCGTCCGTCACGGACGCACCACCGCGAACGCCACCGGCGTCCTGGCCGGACGCACCGCCGGCGTGCGACTCGACGCCGTCGGCCGCACCCAGGCCGAGCGGACCGCGGAGCGCATCGCGGCGGTGCCCGTCGTCGCCGTGGTGTCGAGTCCGCTCGAGCGCTGCCGGCAGACCGCCCGCGCGATCCTGGACCGGCAGACGGACCGGCAGACCGACCGGCAGACCGGTGCACCCGCCTCGCTGATCGAGCGGGCCATCACCGAGGCCGACTACGGGCAGTGGCAGGGCCGGAAGCTCGCCGACCTGGCGAAGGAGCCCCTCTGGCGCACGGTGCAGGCGAACCCGAGCGCCGTCGTGTTCCCCGGCGGTGAGTCCATGCAGACGATGCAGTCCCGGGCCGTCGCGGCCGTCCGGCGCATCGACGCCGAGGTCGAGGCGGAGCACGGACCCGGCGCCGTCTGGGTCGCGGTGAGCCACGGCGACATCATCAAGAGCGTCCTCGCCGACGCGTTCGGCATGCACCTGGACCTGTTCCAGCGCATCGGCGTCGGCCCGGCCTCGGTGTCCGTCGTGCGCTACGGCGAGCACCGCCCCGAGGTCGTCGCGACGAACACCGAGTCCGGTGACCTGTCCTGGCTGCGCACCGCCCCGGCACCCAGCGGGGACGCCGCGGTCGGCGGCGGCGCGGGCCATCCGGAACCCGATGCGCACACCGGCACCGGGCGTCCGGAGCCCGACGCGCCCGCGGGTCCTGCCGGACCCTGAACGGCCGGAGCCGAGCGCTCCTACAATGCGGGTATGCCCACCATCGTCCACGGCTTCGACTGGCCGGACCGCCTCGTCGTCGGCACCATCGGCCGTCCGGGTGAGCGCGCCTTCTACATCCAGGCCCGCTCCGGTCGGCGCGTCACCAGCGTCGCGCTCGAGAAGGAGCAGACCGCCGTGCTCGCCGACAAGATCGACGAGCTCCTCGACGAGGTGGCGACCGTCGACGACAACCGCTTCAGCGTGCCGCCGTCGGTGCCCGTCGAACTCCGCGACCCGGAGCCGCTCGACCAGCCCGTCGAGGCCGAGTTCCGCGCCGGGGCACTGAGCCTGGGCTTCGACCCGTCCACCGCGCAGGTCGTCATCGAGGCGTACCCGATCGACGACGAGGTCGAGATCGTGTCCGAGGAGAGCGAGGACGGCATCGAGATCGAGGCCGTCGTCGAGATCCCCGAGCCCGCTGAGCTGTTCCAGGTGAAGATCCCGGTCGGCACCGCCCGGGCCTTCGTCGAGCGCACGCGCGAGGTCGTCGCCGCCGGTCGCCCGCCCGGCGACGCATGAGCGACGGCTCGCTGTCCGTCCGGGCGCGCATCCGTGAGGCGTCCAACGCCACCTTCCTCGCCGAACTCGACGGCGCGACCGTCGTCTACAAGCCCATCGAGGGCGAGCGGCCGCTGTGGGACTTCCCGGACGGCACGCTCGCCGGCCGCGAGATCGCCGCCCACCTGGTCTCCGAGGCGTTCGGCTGGGGTGTCGTCCCACCCACGTGGATGGGTGACGGTCCGTTCGGGCCCGGTATGGTGCAGCGCTGGCAGGACGTCGACCCCGAGCAGGACGCCGTCGACCTGGTGGCACCGGAGCTCGCCGAGGCGGACGGTTCGCCCTGGCTCCCCGTGCTCGAGGCCATCGACGAACACGACCAGCCCGTGACGCTCGTGCACGAGGACTCCGAGGCCCTGCGCCGGATGGCCGTCTTCGACGTCGTCGTGAACAACGCCGACCGCAAGGGCGGGCACGTGCTCGCGATGCCCGACGGCCACCGCTTCGGCGTCGACCACGGGCTCACCTTCCACGTCGAGCACAAGCTCCGGACGGTCCTGTGGGGCTGGATCGGGGAGCCGCTCGGGCCGGACGAGCTCGAGGGCCTCGACCGGGTGTCCGAAGCCCTGCGCGGCGGGCTCGGCGACGAGCTCGCCGAGCACCTGACGGACGAGGAGATCAACACGCTCCGGGCGCGCTGCGCGGCCCTGCGCGCCGTCGGGATCTTCCCGCCGCCGCCCGGTCACGGCCCCGCCGTGCCCTGGCCGCTGTTCTAGACGCACCCAGGGACGGACTGGAGGCCCGTGGCGGTGTCGCCACGGGCCTCCAGTCCGTCTCGTATGGGCTTCAGAGCCCCCAGTCGTCGCGGAAGAGCGCGCCGCCGGCCCCGCGACGCGAGCCGAGGTACGAACCGACCACGGCGACCCCGAGGTCGTCGTTCTCCGGCGCCACGACGCTGCCGTCCACCCGTTTCGCCATCGCGTCGATGAACCGGGCGAGCCCCGGGTCCTCGCCGAGCCGGAAGAACGTCGTCTGGGCACCGAGGCGTCCGGCGTTCTCGAGCTCCCGCACGGTGAGCGCGATCGTCACCGGGTCGGGCGGGTAGTCGAACCAGACCTGCCCGTTCGGCTCGAGGTGCGACGTGGGCTCACCGTCGGTGACGATGAGGAGCACGGGTTGGGCCGTGGGGTGCTTCCGGAAGTGCCGGTTGGCGAGCAGCAGGGCGTGGTGCAGGTTCGTGCCCTTGTCCCACATCGCGTCCAGGCCGACGAGCTGTTCGACGTCCATCACCTCGGCCTCGCGACCGAAGGCGATGAGCTGCAGGTCGTCGCCGCGGAACCGGGTCGACACCAGGGTGTGCAGCGCCAGGGCGGTGCGCTTCATCGGCACCCAGCGGTCCTCCATCGCCATCGAGAACGACGTGTCGACGAGCAGCGCGACGCAGGCCTGGGTGCGGGCCTCGGTCTCCTGCACCTCGACGTCCTCGATGCTCAGGCGCACGCCGGCTCCCTGTCGACCGCTGGCCGCCGTCCGCACCACGGCGTTCGTGATCGTGCGGGGGATGTCCCACGGCTCGGTGTCGCCGAACGCCCACTGCCGCGACGCCCCCGAGGGCTCGCCCGCGGCGCCCGAGCGACGGAGGTCCCGTGCGCCCTGGCGACCGGACATCCGCTGGGCGACGTCCTTCAGCAGGCTCTTGCCGAGCTGCCGCATCGCCTTCGGGGTGAGCCGGAGCTGCCCGTCGGCACCGCGGCGCATCGCCCCGGAGTTCCGGAGCGCCTGCTCGAGGCGCTGCAGGGTCTTCGCGTCGACCGCAGCCTCGTCGCCGAGCTGCCGGGACAGCGCGTCGAGGTCCAGGTCGTCGAGCTCCGAGCCCGGCCCGGACTGGGCGAGCTGGTCGGCGAGGGCGTCGAGGTCCGCGATGTCCTGGAACACCCCGGTGCCGTCGCCCAGCCCGAGCCCCTGTTCGCCGTCCATGCGCTCGGATCCGCCCCAGTCCTCGCCGGGACGCAGTGCGCGCAGGGTGCGGTCGAGGTGGGACAGCTGCCCCATCAGGTCGGGGGAGCCGAAGGCCTGCTGGGCGAGGGCATCGAGTTCGTCCCGCTGCTCCTGGGTCATCGAGTTGCGCATGCGCTGCGCCGCGGCCGCGCGGGCTGCCAGGTCGTCGAGCAGCTCGTCGACGTTCGCCGGGTCCGACGGGAAGTACTCGCCGTGCTGGTCCATGAAGTCGTCGAACTGCTGCTGGGTGTCCTCGCCGCGGGCGTGCGCCTCCAGCAGGGCGTTGAGGTCCTGCATCATCGCGCTGACCGCGGCCCGGTCCTGGTCGGTGGCACCCTCGAGCGCCTGCTTCATGCCGGCGAAGCGCTGATCGAGCACCTCGCGGCCGAGCAGGTCCTTGATCTCGTCGTACTTCTGGCGCGCGGCCGGGCTCGTCCAGTCGTAGTCGCCGAGTTCCTGCACGGCGGCAGCGGGGGAGGGCGACAGGCTGTCGAGCTGCAGTTCGGCCAGGGCCCGGTCGCCGTCGTCGAGGTCGACGTTGCGGGCGAGCTCCCCGCGCTCGGCGAGCAGCGCCTGGTCGAGGAGCTCGCGCACCTGCTGCAGGGTGCCGTCGAGGTTGTTCTTGCTCGTCAGCTCACGGCGGCGCTCGGCCACCCGGCGGGCCAGGTCGTCGAGACCGCGCTGCGTCCGGCCGCCGCGCCGCAGGAACTCCCGCATCGCGCGCTCGGGCGACGTGCCGCCCATCACGTCCTGCCCGATGGCGTCGAGCGCCTCGGCCAGGTCGACCGGGGCGGCGAGCGGGTCGGGGCCGTCGGTGTACCGGCCGTACCGGGTGTCGCGCGTCAGGCGCCGGTTCTGCCTAGCCATAGACGGCTTCGCCCCCGCCGGACTCCTTGCTGATGCGCCGGGCCAGGAACAGGCCCTCGAGGGCGAGCTCGATCGCGCCGGCGCGTTCGCCGTCGTTCGTGGCACCCATCCGGTCGCACACCTGGTCGTACAGGTCGGATTCGCCGATCGACGGGAGCCCTTCGAGGAACGCCCGGGCGCTGACCTGCTCGCCCGTGGTCACCATCGTGCCGCCGTCGAGCGCGTCCACGAGCACCGCGAAGTCGAGGCCCTTGAAGCGGGAGCGCACGGTCTCGGCGGTCGCGGTGCGGAGCAGGTGCTCGAGGACCTCGTCGGCCCGGTCCTCTTCGCCGTTCTCGAACTCGATCTTGCCGCCGAGGACGTCCACCGCGGTCTCCAGGTCGATCGGCCGGGCGACCGCCTCGTCCTCGCCCTGGCGAGCTGCGCGGTGCACCGCGGCGGCGGACACCGTCTCGGCACCGGCGATCGCGAACCGGGCGCTCACACCGCTGCGCTGGTCGACGGCGCTCGAACCACGCAGTGCGCGGGTGAACCGGGCGAGGATCTCGATCAGGGCGTCGGGGACCTCGGCCGTCAGCTGGGCCTCCTGCCGGATGACGGCGATCTCGTCGTCGAGCTCGATCGGGTAGTGCGTGCGGATCTCGGCGCCGAAGCGGTCCTTCAGCGGCGTGATGATCCGGCCGCGGTTCGTGTAGTCCTCGGGGTTCGCGCTCGCCACGACGAGCACGTCGAGCGGCAGCCGCAGCACGTAGCCGCGGATCTGGACGTCGCGCTCCTCCATCACGTTGAGCATCGCGACCTGGATGCGTTCGGCCAGGTCGGGCAGCTCGTTGATCGCGACGATGCCACGGTGCCCACGGGGGACGAGCCCGAAGTGGATGGTCTCCGGGTCGCCCAGGCTGCGGCCCTCGGCGACCTTCATCGGGTCGACGTCGCCGATCAGGTCGGCGACGCTCGTGTCCGGCGTCGCGAGCTTCTCGACGTAGCGGTCGTCGCGGTGCCGCCAGCTGATCGGCAGGGCGTCGCCGAGGTCGTCGGCGCGCCGGATGCTCGCGGTGGTGATCGGTTCGTACGGGTGCTCGCCGAGCTCGGAGCCGGTGATGACCGGCGTCCACTCGTCGAGCAGGCCCTGCAGGGTGCGGAGCAGGCGGGTCTTGCCCTGGCCGCGCTCGCCGAGCAGGACGACGTCGTGGCCGGCGATCAGGGCGCGTTCGAGCTGAGGGATGACGGTGGTCTCGAAGCCGTGCAGGCCGGGCCACGGATCGGTGCCCTGGCGCAGGGCGGTGAGCAGGTTGTCGCGGATCTCGGCGCGGACCGTCTTCTGGACGTGACCAGAGGTGCGGAGCTCGCCGACCGTGCGGATGTCAGGTCGGGTCACCTCTCCGACGCTACGCCGCGTTCGCGACGGCGACCAGGGTCGGACTGGAGGCGCGTGGCGGGCCCGCACCGCGCCTCCCGTCCGCTTGTGGGTTTCCATCGCACTTGCGATCATTGAGATCCCGGCGACGGAGCCGGATTCGAAGTAGGGGGATCCGGCTCCGCCCCCGGTTCCTCGTTCCGCATCTGAACCACATCGGCGATCTCGGCGTACGGTCCCATCTCGTGAGCAGCGCGAACGCAACCATCAAGAGCCTGGTGCCCGCCAGGATGGACCGCTTGCCGTGGACCCGGTTCCACTGGAGCGTCGTCGTCGGACTCGGCGTGTCCTGGATCCTCGACGGTCTCGAGATCCAGATCGTCTCGAACGCGGGTTTCCAGGCGGACCTGAACCTGTCGACGCAGCAGGTCACCTCACTCGGGACGATCTACCTCATCGGGCAGGTCGTCGGCGCAGTCGTGTTCGGTCGGATGTCCGACCGGTTGGGGCGACGGAAGCTCTTCATCCTCACGCTGGCGATCTACCTGATCGGCTCCGGCATCGCTGGGCTCGCCCAGGACTTCTGGTTCCTCGCGGCGTTCCGGTTCGTCGCGGGGCTCGGCATCGGCGGCGAGTACGCGGCGATCAACTCGGCGATCGACGAGCTCATCCCGGCGAAGTACCGCGGGCACGTCGACATCGCCATCAACGGCACGTACTGGGGTGGTGCCGCGCTCGGCGCGTTCGCCAACATCTACCTGCTCGACACGACCAACTTCGCCGAGAACATCGGCTGGCGCATCGGCTTCTTCCTCGGCCCGGTGCTCGGCATCGCGATCATCTTCCTGCGTCGGCACATCCCGGAGAGCCCGCGGTGGCTCATGACGCACGGACGCGAGGAGGAGGCCGAGGCGACGGTCACACGGATCGAGGAGTCGGTGGAGAAGTCCACCGGGCACCGCCTGCCGGACGTCGACCAGTCCAAGGCGATGACCGTCACCCCGACCGACAACGTCAAGTTCCGGACGATCGTGAAGGTGCTGTTCCGGCAGTACCCGACCCGGACCCTCGTCGGCGCGACGATGATGATCACCCAGGCATTCCTCTACAACGCGATCTTCTTCACGTACGCCCTGGTGCTCACGAACTTCTTCGGCCTGAAGACGGCCGAGACATCGGTGTACTTCTTCCCGTTCGCGATCGGCAACCTGCTCGGCCCGATCATCCTGGGACGCTTCTTCGACACCTGGGGTCGTCGGCAGATGATCTTCTCGACGTACCTGGTCTCGGGTCTCGTCCTCGCCACCTCGGCGTTCCTCTTCCAGGCCGACGCGATCTCGGCGACGGTGCAGGTCGCCTTCTGGTGCGTGTCGTTCTTCTTCGCCTCGGCGGGGGCATCGAGCGCCTACCTGACCGTGTCGGAGATCTTCCCGCTCGAGCTGCGGTCGCAGGCCATCTCGTACTTCTTCGCGCTGGCGCAGATCTTCGGTGCCGTCGCCCCGCTGATCTACGGTGCACTCATCGGTGACGGCTCGTCGCGGGAGCCGCTGTTCTGGGGGTACCTGCTCGGATCCGCGGTGATGATCGCCGGTGGGGTCGTGGCGCTGGTGTTCGGGGTCGACGCCGCGCGGAAGGGGCTCGAGGACGTCACCCAACCGCTCTCGGTGCTCACCGGGGACGCGAAGTCAGACCGGAGGTGAGCCCTGTGGCGGCGGCCTGACATTCTGTATTCAGAGTGTTTAGCGCCGCCGTCGCAGCGCTGTCACTGTGCCTGCATGGCACTCCTCCACAGCGCGACACCGGCGACCACGATCCACGGCAGCGACCGCCCTCGCCTCGGGGGTGCCGTCCGTGCGTGAGCCTGGGCTGATGGAGCACACCCCAATCCGAGCCGGCGCCGGCGGACTCGATCCCCACGGCCTGCGCCGCAGCCTGCTGCGCGACGCGGTGTTCCTGCGACTGCTCGACAACGTCCTGCGGGGGGAGTACCGCCGCGGGCAGCGGCTGCGGCTCGACACCCTGGCATCGGACATGCGGGTGTCGCGCACACCGGTGCGCGAAGCCCTCGTGACCCTCGAGTCCCTGCAGCTGGCCAGCGTGCAGCGGTACGTCGGTGTCGTGATCTCGCAGTGGTCGGTCGACCAGATGATCGAGCGGATGCGGATCGCCCAGGCCCTGCTCGTCGATCCGCCGTCGAACTCCGTCGGGTACCACGACCGGTTCGACAAGGTGTGGCTGCGGGAGTGCTGGACCGAAGCCGGTGCCTTCGTCGAGCTCGGCGCCTGGTACCTGCGGCGCCGCGGGTCGTCGGTCAGCGGCGACTGGTTGCTGTCGCAGCGCATCGTGCTCGACATGTTCTTCACCGACGACGTCGCCCTGGCGAACGGGATCGATGCCGTGGTCGACCGGCGACGACGGGTCGAGTTCGTCGAGCGGGCCGTGGCCGCTGCGGAGCGAGACGCCCTCGACGACTGTGCCGCGGCGCTCCTCGACCTGTCGTCCGCCCTGATCGCCCTGCCGGACCGCTTCCGGGTGGTCGTGTCCGCCTGAACCGACCTCGGCTGCGGATCCGCTCAGGTCCGCGCTGACCGCCGAGGATCCGCAGGTCGCGGCACCGCAGAGTGAGCGTCACCGGTGTCCCTCGCACTGGATCGTCAGGCAACGTCGTGGCAGCCTTGACCGGTTGCCGTCCCCGGCGTGTCCACCGACGACAGGAGTGCCCGTGAACGACGTCCGCGATCGATCCCACCGCTTGAACCGAGCGTCCGGGATCGCACGGCACGGACGTCTGCGGCGCTCGAGCCCCTTCGCGACCGCTGCCAAGACGGTCTCCGCCGTCGTCGCAGTGGCCCTGGTGAGTTCGGTCTCGGTCACGGCGATCGCGGCGAAGCAGGTCACGGACGACCTCGGTGACGGCGTCGAGATCCAGGGCCAGCCCGCACCGCAGGCGAAGGGCGGCGCGAAGCCGATCAGCGCCTTCAAGGGCGGGTTCAACATGCTCGTGGTCGGCACCGACAACGACCCCGAGCAGAGTGCTGCCTTCGGGGAGCGTGATGCGACCCTCAACGACGTCAACATCCTGCTGCACGTCTCGGCCGACCACACCAACGCGACCGCGGTGAGCATCCCGCGCGACCTCGTCACGCCGATCCCGGCCTGCAAGAAGACCGACGGCACGGGCACGGCCCCGGCGATGGCGGCGCAGCCGATCAACACCTCGTTCGGCGAGGGCGGCCTGAACTGCGTCACCCAGACCGTCGCCGGGTTGACCGGGCTCGACATCCAGTACTCGGCCGCGGTGTCCTTCAAGGGCGTCATCGAGATGTCGAACGCGATCGGCGGCGTGCCGGTCTGCGTCGCCCAGCCGATCACCGACTCGTACACGGGGCTGAACCTGCCCGCCGGCACCTCGACCCTGCAGGGCGACGAGGCCCTGGCATTCCTGCGCACCCGGCACGGGGTCGGCGACGGATCGGACCTCGGCCGGATCTCGAGCCAGCAGGTGTTCCTGTCGTCGCTGCTCCGCACCGTGAAGTCGAACGACACCCTCGGTTCGCCGGCCCGCCTGTACAAGCTGGCCCGGGCGGCGGCGTCGAACATGCAGCTGTCCCAGAGCCTGAACGACATCGGGACGATGGTGCAGATGGGCCTGGCGCTGCGCGACCTGCCGTTGGCGCAGGTGAACTTCGTGCAGTACCCGGGCACCACGGGCGGCACCGGTGTCTACGAGGGCAAGGTCGAACCGACCACGTACCTGGCCGACCGGCTGTTCGCGAAGATCAAGGCCGACCAGTCGTTCTCCCTCGGGGCGGACAGCACGGGCATCGGGTCGGAGACGAACCCGACGCAGACGAGTCCGACGCAGCCGAGTCCGACGCAGCCGACCGCTGCACCGTCGTCGCCGGCCGCTGCGCCGGAGCCCGCGACCCCCGCGACACCGGCAGCGCCGTCGTCCGCCGCGCCGCGCACCCCCTCGGCGACGCCCGAGACCATCG
This sequence comes from Curtobacterium sp. MMLR14_002, assembly GCF_001864975.1. NCBI lineage: Bacteria > Bacillati > Actinomycetota > Actinomycetes > Micrococcales > Microbacteriaceae > Curtobacterium > Curtobacterium sp. MMLR14_002. Next base: position 41,093 of record NZ_MJGT01000127.1, on the reverse strand, counting down.
ACGGGCTCGAGGGCCAGTCCGCCGACCAGCAGACCTGCTCCAAGGCGTTCGGGTACTGAGGCGCGGGCGGGCGGTTGCTTGCTTGGCGCCTCCCGCCCCTGTCCCCTTCCGCGAAAGCGACAGACTGCCGCCGAACATCCGCGGCACTCTGTCGCCCTGGCGCCAGTGACGGCCGAGCTCGGCGGCGCAGTGTCGCTTTCGTGGGCCGGACCGTGGCCGTGCGTGCGTGCGTGCACCGGGACGTCAGCAGTGCACCCGCCCCGAACGCAGAAACGGGGGCGCGGTGGTGGGCCGCGCCCCCAGGGGAAGTCGCTCCCCGCCGGGCGCCACGCGATCGGGCGCGCCGGGCCCGCACGGGGAACGACGTCGGGTGCTGTGTCGCGACGACGGGGACGAGCCCCGGAACGTGATTGCCGCGTCCCGATGATGGTATGCAGTGGGGTACGCCCCGACAACCCCCACGTGTCCCCACTTCGGGGGACCGAGTGTGACGGGTCGTGCCACGCGCGGGTGTGCGTCGGGTCGAGAGTGGCGCGGTCCTCCTGTATGGTGGTCGCAGCGCTCGCGAGAGTGCTTGGAGACGTCGCATAGTCCGGCCGAGTGCACCACCCTGCTAAGGTGGAGTCCCCTTTGAGGGGACCGAGGGTTCAAATCCCTCCGTCTCCGCACGACGATGAACCCCGGTCCGATCGGACCGGGGTTTCGTCGTTCTCAGGCCCGAAGCGCCCGCGTCAGACGGTCACGATGCTCCCCGTCGTCGTGGTCCGTACGCCCGAGCGCCCCCGGCGCACCGCGGCCATCGCCACGAGCGTCAGCACCACGGCCGCCAGGGTGATCCCCGACCCCGCCCAGATCGGCGACGTGTACCCGAGCCCGGCGGCGATCGTCAGACCACCGATCCAGGCCCCGAGTGCGTTGCCGAGGTTGAACGCGGCGATGTTCGCCCCGCTCGCCAGGGTCGGCGCATGGTCGGCGTACTGCATCACCCGCGTCTGCAGGGCCGGGACGGTCGCGAACCCGAACGCCCCCATCAGCACGAGGGCGATCACGGTGAGCACCGGCGAGGTCGCGACGAGGGCGAACACCGCGAGCACCACGGTCAGCACGACGAGCACCACGAGCAGCGTGCGGTCGATCGAGCGGGCCGCGAGCTTGCCGCCGGCGAAGTTGCCGACGAACAGCCCGATGCCGAACACGATGAGCAGCCACGGCACCGCCGACGACGGGAAGCCGGACACCGAGGTCAGCGTGTACGCGATGTAGGTGAAGGCGCCGAACATCCCGCCGTAGCCGAGCACGGTCATGCCGAGCGAGAGCCAGACCTGCCCGGACCGGAAGGCGCTGAGCTCGCGGGCGAGCGACGGGACCTCGGTGGAACGGACCGCGGGGACGAGGACGAGCACGCCGATCAGGGCGACGACGCCGATGGCCGCGATCGCCCAGAACGTCGCACGCCAGCCGGCGGCCTGGCCGAGGAAGGTGCCGAACGGTACGCCGAGCACGTTCGACGCGGTGAGCCCGGTGAACATCAGGGCGACGGCCGACGCGCGCTTGGACCGCTCGACCATGTTCGCGGCGACGACCGAGCCGATGCCGAAGAACGCTCCGTGGCACAGGGCGGCGATGACGCGGCCGGTCATCATCGCGCCGTAGGTCGGGGCGATCGCGGACAGGGTGTTGCCGACGATGAACAGCACGAGCAGCCCGAGCAGGACGGGCTTGCGGGGGAGGCGGGTGGTCGCGGCGGTGAGCCCGAGGGCCCCGACGATGACCGCCAGGGCGTACCCGGTGACGAGCCAGCCGGCGGTGGTCTCGGTGACGCCGTAGTCGGCCGCCACCTCGGGCAGCAGGCCGGTGATGACGAACTCGGTCAGGCCGATGCCGAATCCGCCGAGTGCGAGGGCGATGAGTCCCGCGGGCATGGATGTCCTTCCGTTGTGCAGCGGTGCCGCGTACGCTGGTTGTTGCAGACGCGGGATATCGATAGTTGCACACGCGGGGTATCCGCGCAAGCAACTGTCGCCGTCTGCACCGACCGAAGGAGCCCCGATGTCCGTCGACGACACCTCCACTGCCGTCCGTGCCCACGGCTGGCGCACCCTGGCGGCGCTGCACGGCCTGATCGAGACGCGCCTGGAGCGGGCCCTCCGACAGGTCGACCTGTCCGTCGTGGAGTTCACGGTGCTCGATGCCCTGCGCCGCCAGGACGGCTTCCACATGCGCATGCAGCAGCTCGCCCGCGCGGCCGCCCTCAGCCCGAGTGCGACCACCCGACTGGTGAACCGGCTCGAGGAGCGTGCCCTGCTGACCCGTGTCCTGTGCGCCGACGACCGTCGCGGGCTCTACACGGAGCTCACGCACGCCGGGCAGGTCCTGCTCGAGCGTGCGACACCGATCCACGCCGAGGCGCTCGAGGGCGCCCTCGCCGAGGCACACGAGGTCCCCGAGCTCGCCGACCTGGCCGAGTCCGTCGACCGGCTCGAGGGCGCGCGCGTCTGACCTCGGGTCACCTCGCACCCGGCCTGGAGGCCCGGCGCACCTCCGCCCCGCCGGCGTCGGCCCCGGGGCGGTCACCACTCAGGCGCGCGGCGGCCCCGTCGTCGACCGCAGGACGAGCGTCGGCGGCACGAGTGTCCGGATGGGATCCGCCGGCGTTCCCGAAATCGCGCCGATCCGCTCGACCAAGCGCGCAGCCGCCAGGCGCCCGACCTCGTCGTTGTGCGGGTCGACCGTCGTCAGGCGCAGCAGGGGTGACGCGGCGAGCGGGGTCTCGTCGTTGCCGATCACCGAGACGTCCTGCGGCACGCGGAGTCCGGCTTCCTGCACGGCGGCGATCGCGCCCATCGCCATGACGTCGTTCGCGGCGAACACCGCGGTCAGGTCGGGGTGCTCCCGGAGTGCGAGCCGCATGCCCTCGTAGCCGGTCGTCTCCGAGGTCGGGCCGGAGCCGTAGACCAGCGGCTCGATGCCGGACGCGACCAGCTGCGCGACGGTGGCGTCGCGGCGGAGCGCAGCCGGGCCTCCCGAACCGGTGACGTGGGCGATGCGGCGGTGACCCAGGCCGATCAGGTGATCCGCTGCCAACCGTCCGCCGGCGGCTTCGTCGGAGGCGACCACGTCGAGTCCGCCGGGGACGTCCTCGCGCGCGCCGGCGACCACGACCGGGGTGTCGGCGGGGACGACGACGTCGGGGAAGCCCTCGGCGGCGAGCACCACGCCGTCGACCCGCAGGGAGACCAGGTCGTCGAACGGGGATGAGTCGAGGTGGGCGTTGGCGCGGGTGTCGGCGAGGGTGAGGCGGAGTCCGTGCGGGGCGAGGGCCTCGCGGATGCCGTCGAGCATCGGGACGTACCAGGGGTTCCGGAAGTCGTCGACGATGACCCCGATGGTGCGGGTCCGGGTGCCGGCGAGGATGGCGGCGGCGCGGTTCGGGCGGTAGCCGAGCTCCGCGACGGCGGCGAGCACCGCGGAGCGGCGGGCGGGGGAGACCCCGGGATCGTCGCGCAGCACCATCGACACCAGGGACTTCGAGACGCCTGCGCGTGCGGCGACGTCGATGATCGTCGGCGGGCGAGGGGTCACGCTGAGCCTTTCCGGCACGGTGCTTGACAGGACATGGGCTGGTGCAGCTACAGTCTACTGACACATTCTGGAACGTTCCAGAATCAGGATCCAGCGACCTTCTCGAAGGAGAGAACATGAGCGACAGCATCGGCGTCGCCGTCATCGGCGCGGGCATGGCGGGCAAGGCCCACATGGCTGCGTGGCGGAACGCACCCTCCCTCTTCACCTCGACGCTGCCGCCGGTCCGGCTCGTCTCGGTCGGCGACGTCTACGAGCCCCTCGCCGCCGAGGCCGCACGGCGCTTCGGCTACGAGCGGCACGACACCGACTGGCGGGCCATCGCGGCAGCGGACGACATCGACGTGGTGAGCGTCGTCGTCGCGAACACCCTGCACCGCGAGATCGTCGAGGGCCTGCTCGCCGCCGGCAAGCACGTTCTGTGCGAGAAGCCGCTGTCCGACTCGCTCGACGACGCACGCGCGATGGCGTCCGCCGCTGCCGAGGCCGAGCAGCGCGGGGTGCTCGGTCGCATCGGGTTCACCTACCGCCGAGCTCCCGGCCTCGCGGCCATCGAGGAGCTCGTCGAGGACGGCACGCTCGGCCGGGTCCTGCACGTCTCCGGCCGGTACTGGACCGACTACGGCGCCTCGCCCGACGTCCCGTTCTCGTGGCGCTTCGCCGGGGAGCCTGGGTCCGGTGCGCTCGCCGACGTCGGCTCGCACCTGTCCTACGTCGCCGAGTTCCTGGCCGGCCCGGTCCGGAGCGTCAGCGGTGGGACGTTCACCACGTCGATCACCGAGCGCCCCGTGGCCGCCGGACACGCCCTGCGGGGGCAGGCCGTCCCGCTCACCGGTGAGACCGAGGCCGTCGGCAACGACGACTACGCCACGTTCAGCGCACGGTTCGGTGACGGCACGGTCGTCGGGTCGCTCGAGGCCTCCCGCGTCGCGGCCGGGCATCCGAACGGCCTCGTGATCGAGGTGTTCTGCGAGCGCGGCGCCGCCCGCTGGGACCAGGAGCGCGCCTCCGAGATCGGCCTCGCGCTGCAGTCCGACGGCTCGCGCACGGGTGGGTACCGCCAGGTCGTGCTCGGCCCCGAACACCCCTACGTCGCGGGTGGCATGGCAATGGACGCCCCGGGGGTCGGATGGGGGCAGAACCAGATGTTCGAGTACCAGGCCCGGGCGTTCCTCGACGAGATCGCGGGGCTGACCGGCGACGTGCCCGACGCCCTGCCCGCGAACGCCACGTTCGACGACGGCGTGCACAACATGGAGGTCCTCGACGCGGTGGCACGGTCCGCCGCGGCCGGGGGCACCACCGAGACGATCAAGGAAGCAGTGACGGCATGAAGCTCGGCCTCTACAACGCGATCCTGCACGACCGGCCCCTCGCCGACGCACTCCGGGTCATCGCGGCCAACGGCCTCACCGGCATCGAGCTGAACACCGGCGGGTTCCTGCCCCCGGTGCACGTGCCCGACATCGACGCGATCCTGCAGGACGACGGGGCGCGGGACGCGTTCCTCGCGCAGTTCGCGGGCACCGGCGTCGAGATCGCCGGCCTCAACTGCAACGGCAACCCGCTGCACCCCGACCCGGCGATCGGTCCCGCGCACGCCGAGGACGTCCGGCGGAGCATCCGCCTCGCGGCCCGCCTCGGGCAGGACCGCGTCGTCACAATGTCCGGACTGCCGGCGGGGGAGCCGGGTGGCACGAGGCCGAACTGGATCGTGAACGCCTGGAACTCGGCGGCGCTCGACGTCCTCGAGCACCAGTGGAGCGTCGCGGTGCCGTTCTGGCAGGAGATCGACGCCCTGGCACGGGAGCACGGCGTCAAGGTCGCGCTCGAGCTGCACCCGCAGAACCTCGTGTTCAACCCGGCGTCGATCCGGGAGCTCGTCGAGCGCGGCGGGCTGACCAATGTCGGGGTGGAGCTCGACGCCTCGCACCTGTTCTGGCAGCAGATGGACCCGGTGGCGGTTGCCCGCGACCTCGGTCCGCTCGTGTTCCACGCCGCCGCGAAGGACGTCCGGATCAACCCGCACGCCGCGATCAACGGGGTGCTCGACAACTCGTTCCGCCGGTTGTCGCCGGACGAGTCACGCACAAACCTCGGCGGCGACGAGTGGGCGAACGAGTGGCCGAAGCCGTCGGCGTGGGACTTCGTCGCGCTCGGCAAGGGCCACGACGAGGCGTACTGGACGACGTTCCTCGAGGCCCTGCGTGCGATCGACCCGGAGATGTGGGTGAACATCGAGCACGAGGACACCGAACTCGGGCGTGAAGAAGGAGTCGCGGTCGCCGCGCGCGTGCTGCGCGCCGCGGATGCGGCGCTGGCGCCCCGGTCCTGACGGTCCGTCAGCCGACCCGGTCACTGCCTGGAGGCCCGTGAACCGTTCCGCGCACCGGGTGACGGATCGGCGTGTGGTGGGCCGTGCCTCCCGGCCCCACCACACGCGGATCGGCCACCGGTGCGCGGAACGACCAGTCCGTGCACCCGTACCGGGTGCTGTCACCGGCCCGATGTAGCATGCACGACACCTGTCCCCGACGATGGAGCCCTGCGTGCCGGAGCCGACCCACCCCGCCTTCCCGCTCGAACACGTGCGGGCGGTGGGCGACGACATCGTGGCCTCCGTCGCCACGGTGATCGACGGCAAGGCGGAAGCCATCCGCACGGCACTGACGGTTATGCTCGCCGAGGGACACCTGCTCGTCGAGGACGTCCCCGGCGTCGGCAAGACCGTGCTCGCCAAGGCGCTCGGCGCCTCGGTCGGCGGGTCCGTGAACCGCATACAGTTCACCTCGGACATGCTGCCGTCCGACGTCACGGGCGTGAACATCTTCGACCAGTCGTCCGGCACCTTCCGGTTCTCGCCCGGCCCGGTGTTCGCGAACGTGGTCATCGGCGACGAGATCAACCGCACCAGCCCGAAGACCCAGTCCGCCCTGCTCGAGGCGATGGCGGAGTCGCAGGTCACCGTCGACGGTGTGACGCGTCCGCTCGACCGGCCGTTCATGATCGTCGCGACGCAGAACCCGATCGACATGGAGGGCACGTACCCGCTGCCCGAGGCGCAGCGGGACCGCTTCATGGCGCGCATCGCGATGGGCTACCCGAGCGTCGACGCCGAACGGCAGATGCTCGCGAACCGCGGCGGCAGCGACCCGCTGTCGCGCCTGCGGCCGATCGTCGACGTCACCACGCTGCGGGCGATCATCGAGACCGTCGCCGGGGTGCACATCGCCCCCGACGTCGAGGCGTACATCATCGCGATCGTCCGGTCGACACGCACCCACCCCGACCTCGTGCTCGGTGCGAGCCCCCGCGCGACGCTGCACCTGGCGCAGGCAGCCCGTGCGCACGCAGCCCTGCTCGGCCGCCCGTTCGTCACCCCCGACGACGTCGCGACGCTCGCCCCGATCGTGCTCGCGCACCGGCTCGTGCCGGTCGCCCGTGGGCTCGGCGGCACCGGCGAGGACACCGTGCGCGAGATCGTCGTCCGCATCGTCTCCGACACCGCCATCCCGTTCACGGCCACCCCCGTCCGCTCCTGATGGCCGGTCCATCGGCACCGCCGTCGCTGCTGCGACGTGTCGGTGCCGCGCGGTCCACGGCGGCACGGTTCGGCCGTCGGGGGCTGTCGTTGGCCCGACGCACCCCGTTCCCGCGCCCGACGATCCGGGGCTGGACGGTCATCGCCGTCGGCATCGGCCTGGTCGGCGGCGGTCTGGTCGGCACCACGAGCGTGGCCGTCACGGCCGGCCTGCTGCTGCTCGTCCTGGTCGTGCTCGGCATCGTGATGGCGTTCGTCGTCGCCACCCCGCTCCGCGGCAGCCGCAGCACCGCACGGGCGATCGTGCAGGTGGGCGAGGTCTACCGGGAACGCATCACCCTCGGCAGCACCAGCCTGCGGATCGGCCCGCGGGCGACGCTGCTCGTGCGCGAACAACTCGAGGACGCCTTCGCCAGCCTGGCCGAGGCGGAGACCTACGCCGAGGTCGGGCCGAACCTGCCGCCGGCCGTGCTCGACGTCGAGGCGCTCGCGATGCACCGCGGCCGCTCGCTGGTCGGCCCCGTGACGATCCGGGTCGAGGACCCGTTCGGCCTGCTCCGCATCGACCGACCCGTCGTCCCTGCTGAGGAGGTCGTCGTCGTCCCGGCCTCGGCACCCCTCGGGGCGATCGACGCCGGGGCGCTCGCCGGTGCGGTCTCGGCCGACGAGGGCCGGGTCGGACAGGGCGGTTCCGCCGACGACAGCGAACTCCGCCCGTACCGACCGGGTGACCCGATCCGCCGGGTGCACTGGGCCCAGAGTGCTCGACGCGGGGAACTCCACGTCCGCCAGACCACCCAGGCCCAGCCCCCCGAGGCCGTGATCGCCCTCGACGTCCGGCGTGAGTCCTACCAGCGGCTCGGCCGAGAGGACCTCGCCGAGCTCTCCGACCTGGGCGGCGACCAGGCCTTCGAGCACGCCGTCGTGGTGGCCGCCAGTGTCGCCCGCGCGCTCGCCGCCCGGACCTCCCGTGTCGTGCTCGTGTTCGACGGGCCCGAAGGCGCGACCCGGCACGCGGGCGACGTCGGCGGGCTCACCGACGTGCTGGTCGGACTCGCCGACGTCCGGCTCCGCTCCGACGCCCGCGAAGTCACCGACGTCCTGCCCGAGGTCCGTGGCCGCGACGTGCACGGCATGACCGCCGTCGTGACGGGCACCTGCACCGCGGAGGAAGCCGCCGAGCTCGTCAGTGCGACCAGCGGGTCGAGCCGCGGCATCCTGGCGACGATCGTGCCGCCGGACCCGGCCGTACGGGGCATCCTCGACCGCGGCGGCTGGCGGACCCTCGTGGTGCCGGTCGTCGGCGCGACGCCGTCCGGGGCCGCACGGTGACCGGGGTGAGCGCACCGGCGCGTGGCCGTGCCGACGTGCGCGAGATCCTCGACCGCGACGACGACCTGCGTGACGTCCCGAGCGCCTGGGTCGTGGCCCTCGCGCCGGTGCCCGTGCTCCTCGCCGCCCTCGCCATCCGGCCGCTCGTGCAGGGGATCGCCTGGTGGGCATCGGGTGTCGTCGTCGTCGCCGTGCTCGTCGCCGTGATGCTCGCGGTGCGCCGCCAGACGCCCGGCATCCGCTTCGTCGTCCTGGTCGGCACGGTCATCGCCTGCTCGTGCGCCGCCGCCCTGGTCAACGACATCCAACCGCTCGGGTGGCTCGACGCCGACGGGGCCCTCGGGGAGACGCTCGCCGCGATCCGCCTGAACCCCGCACCACTACCGCAGACCGACGCGATCCGGCTCGTCGTCACCGCGTCGATCGGCTGGGTGGCGGCGGTCTCGCTGTTCCTCGCCGCCATCGCGCGGATCCCGTCGCTCGCCGCGGCTCCGGCCCTCGTCATCCTGATCGTGCCTGGTGTCATCACCGGGCAGCCCGCCGGCACCCCGCTCGTCATCACCACGGCGGTGGCGTTCCTCGCCCTGCTCTGGCTGTCCGTGCGTCCGGTGCAGCGCGCACTGCCGGCCGCGGTCGTCGGGGCGATCGGGCTCGTCGTGGCCATCGGGCTGCCGACGATCGTGCCGCTCAACGCCAGCTGGTTGTCCGGCGTGACCGGTGCGATCCAGTCGCCGATCCAGCCCGGACGGCCCGGCACCCTGCTCGAACTCGGCAACGACCTGCGCCGTCCGAGCGAGCTCGAGGTGTTCCGGTACCGCTCGTCCGACGGGCAGCCCGAGTACCTCAAGCTCGCCGACCTCGACGAGTTCGGCACGGGGGACTGGGTGCCGACCGTGACGAACGCGGCCGAGGCTGACACCGCCGACGAGCAGCAGTGGGCCGAGGGCGTCAACCCGCGCCTGGCGAGCCGCGGCGACGTGACGGTCCGGATCACCGGGCTGTCCAGCACCTACCTGCCGGTGCCGTCGGGTGCGGTGTCGATCGAGTCGCAGTCCACCAACCTCGACCTGTCGCAGTGGCGGTGGATGGGGAACTCGAGCACCGTCCGGTCGACGGGTGCCGCGACCGCCCGCGGTGCGATGTACGAGGTCTACGGGGCCTCGACGTTCGCCAACGACTACCTCGACGCGGTCGCCGCTTCGGGGGTGCTCGCCCGATCCGACGGCCGTGGCTTCCGGGAGCCCAGCCGCCAGCAGCTCCGCACCGACCTCGCCCTGCCCGACGACCTGCCCGCCAACATCTCGACCACCGCGACCCGCGTCGCCGCCGCCGCGACCGACGACTACGGGCGAGCGCGGGCACTCGAGCAGTGGTTCCGCAGCGACCTGTTCACGTACTCCGAGACCGCCCCCGTCGAGCAGGGCTACGACGGCGACAGCATGGACGTCGTCTCGACGTTCCTGAAGGTCCGCGACGGGTACTGCGTGCACTTCTCGTCCGCGATGGCCGTGATGGCCCGCACGCTCGGCATCCCCTCGCGCATCGCGGTCGGGTACCGGGCCGGGTCGCCGCAGCCCGACGGCGAGTACGCGGTGTCGAACCGGCAGCTGCACTCCTGGCCCGAGCTGTACATCCAGGGCGCAGGGTGGGTCGCCTTCGAGCCGACGCCCGACTCCGACGAAGCTGCGCCGTCCGAGGAGCCCTCGGCCTCGCCGACCGCGGCGGCACCGGAGACCCCCCTGCCGGCACCCGAGCAGACCACCCCGGCGGACGAATCCGCGTCACCGACCCCGTCGGCGTCCCCCGTTCCGGGTGCCACGGGTGCGTCCGGCACCGGCGGCGGCGGAGGACCGGTCGGGCTGCTCGTGGGCCTGCTGCTCGTGCTCGCGGTCCTCGTCGCCCCGGGCCTCGTGCGTGCTGTCCGCCGCCGGTCGAGGCTGTCGGCGATCGCTGCCGGTCGGTCACCCGCCGTGCAGGCGTGGCGCGAGTTGCTCGACGACGTCGCCGACCACGGGTACGCGCCGGGCCTCGCGCCGCCGGGTGACGCCGCCGCCGTGGCCCGGACCGCCCGTGCCGTGCTCGGACGCCTGCGTCCCGGGCTGCCGGAGTCGGTCGTGCCGCACCTGGAGGCCGCGGTCGACGCGGTCGATCGCGAGCGCTTCGCCGCCGATGGGGCCGCATCGGTGGACACGGCGGCGTTGGAGCGTCACGTCCGTGACGCTCGGGAGGCGCTCGACGCCTCGGTCCCCACGGTGCGCGTCGTGCGGTCGCGCTTGTTGCCGCCGAGCCTGCTGCCGTCGTCCGCCTGGTCCCACGACGGGCCGAAGCCCCGCCGTCGGGATCGTCGCGCGGCCTGACGCGGGCGCGTGCGCACCGTGCGAGCCTCGCACGGTGCGGGGCGCGCGCCGAGTGGTGCGAGGTTCCGTACTCCGTGCGACCGGCGCGGCCTCGCACGGACTACGGAACCTCGCACCGTTCGAGCGGGGCACCGCGCGTCAGCGCCGGCGGATGACCGCCTCGACCAGGGTCGCGATGAGCTCGCCCGGATCGACCCCGGGCAGCGCCGGCGCGTCGAACACCAGGCCGACGTTCGCCCCGATGAGCACGGTCGCGAACTCCTCCGGAGTCATGCCCACCTCGACCTCGGGGTGGGCACCGAGCCACAGCCGCACCAGCTCGAGCACCCCGTCCTGCAGGATCCGGCGCTGTCGGATGAACTCGGGCAGCAGCTCCGGGTGCCGCACCGCGTACCCGCGGAACGCCGAGAGCAGCGCGAACTGCTCGCTCTGGTCGTTCTGCCCGAACGCGGCGCGCAGGACGTCCCCGACGTCGACCGCGGCGATGTCCGCGTGCACGAGTTCCTGCAGTGAGGCGAGCACGACGTTCGTGGACCGCTGCATGACCTGGGCGAGCAGGTCTTCCTTGGACGAGAAGTTCGAGTAGACCGCACCCTTGCTGAACCCCGCGCGTGCTGCGACGTCGTCGAGCCGCGCGCCGTACACACCCTGTTCGGCGAAGACCGCGGCTCCGGCGGCGAGCAGGCGTTCCCGGACCTCGGCGCGCGGGATGCGCTGGGTGGGGGAAGCGTCGTCGCTCATCGGTTGCTGCTCCGACCTGTGGTGGTGGTCGTCGGGGAGAGCATCGTGGTGGAGACCTGCCGCGCCGCGCGTCTGATCCCGCGCGGCATCAGCGAAGCCCCCATCCCCACGTCTGCTCGGAACCGGCGCGTTCGGGTCGCGTCGGTGCTGTGCGGACAGCGTTCACCGGGACCATCCCCGGCAGAACTGCCAGGACGATACCCGGCGGTACTGATCGTAGCGTCGCGGGGCCGCGGAGGACAGCCCCTCAGTCCTCGTGCTCTTCTCGGACACTGCCGGCACCGGTCCGACGGCCCGGGCGCCGGAGCAACCGGAGCGCGTCCGGCCGCAGGCTCCGACCCCGCCGCAGCAGCGAACCGAGGGTCGACTTCGGCTGCCAGTCACGGCCGTTCGGCAGCCCCCAGCCCCGCCGGACCGCTCCCCAGCGGAGCCCGAGCGACAGGGTGATCGCGAGCAGGATGCCGAGCGACGGCGACCCGAGCGCCGAGGCGATCACCATCACGGCCGACGCGGCGACGGCCACGGTGGCGTACAGCGCGTTCCCGCCGAACACCGCCGGCACCCGCCGTAGCAGCAGGTCACGCATGGCCCCGCCGCCGACCGCGGTGATGGTCCCCATGATGATCGCGGCGGGCCAGTCGAGCCCGGCGTCGTAGGTCCGCTGCACGCCGACCACGGCCCAGAACCCGATGACGGCGGCGTCGAGCACGGTGAACAGCCGGTCCCAGGTGAGCTCGGAGAACGACACGAGGAACGCGATGAGCGCCCCGGCGACGGCGACCGGCACGTACAGCGGGTCGACGAGCGCGACGGGTGGTCCGTTCTGCAGCAGGGTGTCGCGGAGCATCCCGCCGCCGAGTCCGGAGACGAACCCGACGACCAGGAACCCGAACAGGTCGAAGTCCATCGCGCGGGCGATGGAGCCGCCGAGCAGGGCGGACGCGAAGACCCCGGCGAGGTCGAGCACGTTCGTGACCGACGCCAGGCCGTCGACGGACAGCAGGTTCATGAGAACCATCAAACATCACGTCGCACGACTGGCGGGCCGTTCGGCGGTTAGGTTAGCCTCACCTTCGTCATGCTCGCCACTCTCGTCATCGGTCTCCGTGAAGGCCTCGAAGCCACGCTCATCGTCGGCATCATCGCCGCGTTCCTGCGTCGCAACCGCGTCCCGCTCACCCCGATGTGGTCGGGCGTCGGGCTCGCGGTGCTGCTCAGCATCGCCGTCGGCTTCGGGCTGCAGGCCGTCGAGCAGGCGCTGCCGCAGGCTCAGCAGGAGGGCATGGAGGCGGTCATCGGCATCGTCGCCGTCGTCTTCGTCACGGGCATGATCATCTGGATGCGCACGCACGCGCGCACCCTGACCGCCGACCTCGAGGCCAGTGCGACCGCTGCCCTCGGCCGCGGCACCGCCTGGGCCCTCGCCGGCATGGCGTTCCTCGCCGTCCTGAAGGAGGGCTTCGAGACCTCGGTGTTCCTCCTCGCCACGTTCCAGGCATCGTCGGACACCGGCCTCGCCGCCCTCGGTGCCGTGATCGGCATCGCGGCCGCGGTCGTCGTCGGCTTCGGCATCTACACCGGTGGCGTCCGCCTCAACCTGTCGCGGTTCTTCACCGGCACCGGGGTCTTCCTGGTCTTCGTCGCGGGCGGTTTGGTGCTGACCGTCCTCCGCCGCGCGCACGAGGCCGGCTGGATCGTCATCGGCCAGCAGCGCACCGTCGACCTGTCGTGGCTCGCCCCGAACGGTTCGGTGCAGGGCGCCCTGGTCACCGGCGTGCTCGGCATCCCGCCGGACCCGCGGGTCATCGAGGTGCTCGGCTGGGTCCTCTACGTCGTCCCGGTGCTGGCCCTGACGCTCTGGCCGCGCGCCTGGCGTCCGTCGCCGGGCCGCGTGCCCCGGGTGCGCGCCGTCGTCGCCGGCGCACTCGCCGTGGCGGCAGCGGCACTCGCGATCGCCGTGCCGACGGGCGGGGTCGACCTGCCCCGCACCACCGCGGTCAGCGGCGACGCCAGCTCCGTCTCCGCCAGCGTCGACGGTGCGTCCGGCGTCCTCCGCGTGTCGGGCACCGGCCGGGAGGCCCGGATCACCCTGCCGACGTCGGCCCACCGCCGCGTCACCCGCGCGGGCGTGGCCGCCGACCGGTGGCGCGTCGTGCAGGACGGAACCAGTGAGCAGGGGAGCGGTGCCGACCGTCCGTCGACGCTGACGCTCGACGACCTCGTCACCCTGTTCGGTCGCCTGCCCGTCGGGGTCTCCCCGTCGACGAACCCCGGCCCCTTCGTGGCGCGCTGGGCCGTGCGCGACACGGTGACCCTGTGGACCGTCCGTGGTGGGGTCCTGGACGCGACCCGCGACGAACGCGAGGTGCTGACGCTGAGCGGTGGGGGCCTCCCGTCCGCACGCACCACGACCCTGGACCGCACCGTCTGGTCCGTCCCCGATGCCCGCGTCGAGCGGTCGGCCGCCTCGGTGGCCGCAGCGGACTCGCGATCAGCCGACCTGCTGCTCTGGAAGGCCTGGCTGCCGATCGCCCTCGGCATCGCGGCCGCCGCGCAGGCGCTGCTGGCCCTCCGTGACCGCCGTCGCCGGCGACTCCCCACCATCCCCACCCCCGAACCCGTCCCCGCTCGTGGCCCTCCGGCCGCGGACCTTGCAAGGAGCACCGACCATGTCCTTCGGTAAGCCCGTCCGACCCCTGATCACCCTGGGCGCCCTCGGCGCCGTCACCGCCCTCGCACTCACCGGGTGCGCCGGCGGGTCCACCGGAGCCGACGGCTCCGGCTCCGGCGACGCGAAGGTCTCCCGCGTCACCATCACGCTCACCAACGACGGGCAGGACGCCTGCGCGGTGTCCTCGACGAAGGTCCCCGCGGGCCCCGTCACCTTCACGGTCAAGAACGAGTCGTCGACCGCGATCACCGAGGTCGAGCTGCTGCAGGACCAGCGGATCCTCGGCGAGAAGGAGAACCTGGCACCCGGCCTCGACGCCGTCCGCTTCACCGCCACGCTGACCGGCGGGAAGTACCAGGTGTACTGCCCCGGCGCCGAGACCGAGCTGACGGCCTTCACCGTCACCGGCAAGGCCGCGTCGACCGCGAACAGCAGTGCCTCGACCCTGCTCCGCGACGGGACGAAGGGCTACGCGACCTACGTCGACGGCCAGGTCACCGACATGGTCGCCGCGGTCGAGCAGATGCAGGAGCACATCGACGCCGGCGACCTCGACGCGGCGAAGACCGACTACGCGAACGCCCGTCCGTTCTACGAGCACGTCGAGAGCGACGTCGACGGCTTCGTCAAGAAGGGGTTCAAGGCCACCGACAACGCCGGCAACCTCGACTACCTGATCGACATGCGTGCCTCGAACCTCGACCCCGCCGTCGGCTGGAGCGGGTTCCACGCCGTCGAGAAGGACCTGTTCCAGGCCGGGAAGATCACCGCGTCGACCAAGCAGACCGCCGCGGACCTGACCGAGGACGTGCAGCTGCTCGCGAAGCTCGTGCCGACGCTCGACTACAAGCCGGAGGACCTGGCGAACGGTGCCGCCGGCCTGCTCGAAGAGGTGCAGTCGAACAAGATCACCGGCGAGGAAGAGGCGTACAGCCACATCGACCTCGTCGACCTCGCCGCCAACGTCGAGGGTGCCCGTCAGGCCTTCGCGTACCTCAAGCCGGGGCTGACCAAGCTCGACCCGACCCTGACGAAGCAGATCGCGAAGCAGTTCGACGCCACGAACACGCTGATGGACGGCTACCGCGACGCCGACGACCTGGGCGGTTTCGCCACGTGGGACGCCGCCACCAAGAAGTCCGACGCGAACACGATCTCGCAGCAGATCCAGGCGCTGCAGGACCCGCTGTCCCGCCTGGCCGAGAAGGTCGCGACCGCGTGACCGAGCCGGACGAGGCACCGCGGGCGGACGACGCACCCCGGGCGAACGTCTCCCGCCGTGGTCTGTTCGGCGCCGGCCTGGCCGTGGCCGGTGCCGGGGTCGGCGCGGCTGCGGGCATCGGCGGCGCCACCGCGGCGACCGGCGTGAACCCGTTCACGGCGGCGACGAACGGCGACGAGTCGATCGACCTGTCGCAGAGCCAGCCGTTCTACGCCACCGCGGCCCGGCAGCCGCAGGGCGGGATCCGCACCACCCCGCAGCGGTACTGCGTCTACATGACGTTCGACCTGTCGACGACCGTCACGACCGAGCTGCAGGTGCTCCTCGCGCGCTGGTCGGCCGCGATCGCCCAGCTGCAGGCCGGCAAGACCGTCGGCAGCGTCGAGCCGGCGCACGGCAACGGGGTCGGTGCCGACACCGGCGAGGCGCTCGACCTCGGCCCGGCGTCGCTGACCGTCACGGTGGGCCTGGGGCCCGGCGTCTTCGACGAGCGCTTCGGGCTGGCCGACCGCCGTCCGGCCTCGCTCGCCGACATCCCGACGCTGCCGAGCGACAACCTGCAGGAGAGCCTGACCGGCGGGGACCTGTCCCTGCAGGCCTGCGCCGACGACCCCCAGGTGGCGTACCACGCCGTGCGCGACCTGGCACGGATGGCCCGCGGCACCGCGACCGTCCGCTGGACCGTGCTCGGCTTCGGCCGGGCATCGGCCGGGCCGCACCAGAGCACGCCCCGCAACCTGATGGGGTTCAAGGACGGCACCCGGAACATCACGACCGACGCCGACTACGACCGCTTCGTCTGGCTCGACCGCGACGCCGGGTGGATGGCCGGCGGCAGCTACCAGGTGGTGCGGAAGATCCGCATGAACATCGAGACCTGGGACGCGGACGTCGTCAGCGACCAGCAGCGGGTGTTCGGGCGGACGAAGATCCAGGGCGCACCGCTCTCCGGCGGGCAGGAGCACACCACTCCGGACTTCCACGCCAAGGACGACGACGGTGCGACGAAGATCGACGCGACGTCGCACATCGCCCTCGCCGCGCACGAGGCGAACGGCGGCGTGAAGATCCTGCGCCGGCCGTACAACTACACCGACGGGCTCAACGAGTACGGCCAGCTCGACGCCGGGCTGCTCTTCATCGCCTACGTGAACGACCCGGACCACTTCACGCGGCTGCAGCGGAAGCTCGGCGCCTCGGACCGGCTGAACGAGTACGTCTCGCACATCGGCTCCGCGGTGTTCGCCGTGCCGCCGGCACCGCGCAAGGGGTCGTACATCGGCGAGCAGCTCTTCCGATGAGCTGCGTCGCTGACCTGAGGCGCTGACCCGAAGGGGTGGGCGCCCTCCGCCGTTTCCCTGGAGGCGGAGGACGCCCGCGTCGCGGAGTCTCGCCGAACGGAACCACCGTCGACTTGCTGAAAGCGACCCGGCGCGACGCGTCGCGGTGCGACAACCCCGAGAGTACCCCGCGGATCCGCGGATCCGCAGTGATCGACCGGGATGGGACAGCAACCGTGACCGCCGGGTCGCGCGAGGTGTGCGCCGGAGCTGTGCCGGGCCTCCTGGCCGACGCGAACGGGCCGCCTCACCAGGGTGAGACGGCCCGTTCGCGTGTGTGCCCGCAGGCTCGGGGTCAGTCCGTCAGGACCGTCGCGGCACGTCGTGCGCGGTTGCGGCGGAGGACCACGAGCGCCGTGATCCCGGCGAGCAGGAGCAGGCCCGCCGCGATCGCCGGAGCGGTCAGGTCCGCACCCGTGTAGGCGAGGTCGCCACCGGCGCGCGGGTCGTCGTCGGTCCCGCCGACGCCACCGATGCCGGCGTCGTCACCGCCACCCGCGCCGGGGCCGGGGGTGACCCCGCCGCCCGTGCCCGGGGTCGGGTCGACCGGGTCCGTCGGGTCCGTCGGGTCCGTGGGGTCGGTCGGGTCCGTCGGGTCGACCGCTGCGGCGACCGGGATCGTCACGGCGAGGGTGATGGTCTGGCCGGGCAGGGTGACCACGAGCGGTGCGTCCGTCGTGGCGACCGGCTCGGCCACCGCGGCGAGCGAGACGGAGCCGGCGGTGCGGGCGGCGGCGCGTGCCGCCGGGGCCTCGATCTCGGGGACCGTGACGGTCAGGGTCGCGCGACCCTGCTCGTCGTTCTTGTCGGTGATCGTCGGGTCGATCGCCGACGACGCCAGCTCCTTGCCGTCCGCGCTGACCGAGACGGTGCCGGCCTTCGCGGGGTCCTCGCTGCTGAACACGAGCGACGACAGGTCGAGTTCGATTGCGTCACCGGGCTGGAACCCACCGGCCGGGGTCGGCGTGACCGTGACGCCGACGGCGCGCTGGTCGACCTGGGGTGTGACCTTCTTGTTCGCCACGAAGTAGTCCACCTGGGCCTGCAGGTCGACCTGGCCGGAGTCGGCGACGTTCGTGCCGGTCGCGAAGGCGGCGAAGTTGTCGCCACCGGTCGACAGGAACGAGTTGACGGTCACCTTGAGGGTGTCGGTCAGCGCGATCGCCTTGCCGTCGAGGGTCATGCCGGTGATGCGCTCGCCGCGGCCCTTCGACGGGTCGTAGGTGTACGCGAAACCGTCCGAGACGCCGAGCTTCAGGAACGGACGCTCGAGGCCGTCCGGCTGCCACTGCTGCTCGAGGGCGTTCTTGATCTGCTGGCCGGTCATGTCCTTGGTCACCAGGGTGTTGGCGAACGGCTGGACGAGCGCGGCTTCCTTGTAGGTGACGGTGCCGTCCGGGTCGCCGGCTCCGCTGGACGCGTAGACCATGTCGGTGCGGAGCCCGCCCGGGTTCATGAAGGCGATCTTCGAGCCGTTCCGCTCGGTGGCGCTGCGCTGGACCTCGGCGATGTAATTGCCCAGGACGGACTCGCCGCCGCGGTTCTCGGCCTTGCGGTCGGACTGCACGGCGCGACGCAGGTCACCCGTGATCTCGCCGAGCTTCTCGCCGCCCTTGACGTCGGCGACGGCCTTCGCGGCGGTCACGATGTCGCTCACCTCGGTCACCGAGGTGGTGTCGGCGGGGACACGCTTGTCCTCGTTGACGGGGGTGACCGAGGACGTGATGCCGGTGAGCTGCTTGTCCGCGTCCACCGTGAGCTGCAGGTGTCCGAGGTTCACCCCGTAGGACCCGGCCTGGATCACCGGACGCTTCGTGCCGTCGGGGCCCGCGATGGAGTGGTTGTACGTCGCGTGGGTGTGCGCCGACACGATGGCCGAGACCTTCGACGAGACGCCCGAGGTGATCTTGCCGAAGGCACCGGTGCCCGTGGCGTCGGTGAGCGCGCTCGTGGTGGCGCCCTCGTGCACGAGCAGGACGAGCACGTCGGCCTCGCCGTTGTCGTCCTTGCCGTCGGTGAGCTGCTCGGCGTACCGGTTGACCTGGCTGACGATCGGGGCCATCGCGAGGCCCTCGACCCCGCCGGGGCTGACGAGCCCGGGGATGAGGTCCTCGGTGGTGGCACCGATGAAGCCGACCTTGACGCCGCCCTTTTCCACGATGGAGTACGGCGTGAACGCGGGGTCGGTGGTGCCGGCCTTGACGATGTTCGCCGAGACGTACGGCCAGTCGGCGCGGTCCTCGATGCGGCCGGTCAGGTCGTCCTGGCCCTTGTCGAGCTCGTGGTTGCCGATCGCGCTGACGTCGAGGTCCATGGCGTTCAGAGCGTCGATCGTGGGGGAGTCCTGCTGGATGAGCGAGGTGAAGGTCGAGGCGCCCACGTTGTCGCCGACGCTGGCGAAGATCGTGTTCGGGTTGGCCTCGCGGTACGACTGCACGACGCCGGCGAGCTTCGCGGCGCCGGCGGCCTTGTCGGCGGCGGTGCCCTCGGACTCGATGCGACCGTGGAAGTCGTTGACGTCGATGATGTCGATCGTCGTGTCGCCCTCGGCGGCGACGGCTGCGGACGGGACGGACAGTGCGACCAGGACCCCGGCGGTGGCGAGGGCCGCGCCGGCGCCGAGGCGTCGTCGGGTCGTCGCACCGGCGGTTCCGGTGGTGTGGGAAGTGTTCATCGCCGTCGAACCTACGAAGACGCACAGGCGACTCGCCAGACCCCTGCGCAAGTCGTCACACGACGTTCACACGGCCGTCCCCTCCGCTCGGCAGACCTGGTTCAGTCGCGGCCGAGGGCGCCCTTCACCCGCTCGGTGACCTCGGTCGCCATCGCCTTCGCGGAGTCCTTCACGACGTCGAACTCGACCGGGTCGCCCTTCAGCAGGCTCTTCGCCGTGTTGATCGCGTACTCCTTCGTGATGTGCGGGGGCAGCGGCGGGACGCTCCGGCTGACGTACGCGTCGATGAGGGTCACCCCCTGGTGGGCGAAGGCCCGCTCGACCGCCGCCTCGACCTCGGAGTCCTCGTGCACCGCGATGCCCTGGAACCCCAGCAGCGTCGCGTACCCGGCGTAGTCGATCGACTCGACGTCCTGCGAACCGCGCCACATCGGGTTGCCGTCCTCGGTGCGCATCTCCCACGACACCTGGCCGAGGTCGTCGTTGTGCATGACCACGATGACGAGCTGCTGGTTCGGCCAGGCCGCCAGGTACTTCTTCACGGTGATCAGCTCGTTCATGCCGAGCATCTGGAAGGCCCCGTCGCCGATCGTGCACACCGCCGGACGGTCCGGGAACGCGAACTTCGCCGTCACCGCGTACGGCATGGCTGCGAGCATCGTCGCGAGCCGGCCGGACATGTCGCCGCGCATGCCCTCGCGCAGCCGGATGTGGTGGCCGTACCAGTCGGCGGTCGTGCCGGCGTCCGCGGTGACCGTGACGCCGTCGGGCAGCCGGTCGTTCACGGCCTGGATCACCCGGCGCGGGTTCACCCCGTCGTCGTAGGCGACCTCGGACTGCGCACGCATCTCCGACTCCCACTCGCGCATCTCGTCGGCGACGGTCTGCTGGAAGGACCTGTCGGTCTTCTGCTCGAGCAGCGGGAGCACCGCGTCGAGCGTCGAGCCGACGTCGCCCCACAGGTTCAGCTCGGTCGGGTACCGCAGGCCGAGCTGCTCCGGCTTGATGTCGACCTGGATGCCCCGGGCCTGCCCCGTCTTCGGCATGTACTCGCCGTACGGATAGTTCGTGCCGAGCAGCACGAGGGTGTCGCAGTCGCGGATCTGGTGCAGCGACGGCAGCGACCCGAGCAGCCCGAGCTGCTGCGAGTGGTAGGGCACGTCGGACGGGATCACGTCCTTGCCGCGGAGCGCCGTGATGATCCCCGCACCCGCCTTCTCGGCCGCGGCGAGCACCTGGGCCGTCGCACCGCGCGCGCCCGCACCGACCAGGAACGTCACCTTCGACCCGGCGTTGATGATCTCCGCCATCTTCCGGACCTCGTCGGCGGGCGGCGTGATCCGGGTCGACGCGGGGACGTCGCTCGACCGCGAGGCCCAGTGCTCGAGCGGCGGCGCGTCGTACGCCATCGCCTGCACGTCGTGGGGCAGCACGACGACGGCCGGCTGCTTGCGCAGCGACGCGGTGCGGAACGCGGTGTCGAGCACCACACCGACGGCTTCGGGCGTGGCCACCGTCTGCACGTAGCAGGCGACGTCGGCGAACACGCGCTCCAGGTTCGACTCCTGCTGCGTGAACGACCCCATCGCCGCGAGCCCCTGCTGGCCGACGATCGCCACCACCGGCTGGTTGTCCATCTGCGCGTCGTACAGCCCGTTCAGCAGGTGGAAGGCGCCGGGACTCGACGTCGCGACGCAGACCCCGACCTCGCCGGTGAACTTCGCGTGCGCGGTCGCCATCAGCGCCGCGATCTCCTCGTGCGTCGGGCGGACGTACTCCAGGCCGTCGCCCTTCGACGCCGCCTTGCCGAGCGCGCCGTCGAAGGCGCCGATCCCGTCGCCGGGGTACCCGAACACGCGGGAGACCCCCCACGCCTTGATGCGGTCGATGACGAAGTCGCTCACGGTCGTGCTCATGGCACCAGCGTGCGCGGGCGCGCACGGGTCCGTTCACAGGCACCGGACTGGAGGCGCGGATCACGTGACCGACGTCGGTCGCGTGATCCGCGCCTCCAGGCCAGTGCCCGGTGTGTGTCGGCTAGTGCTCCTGCGCGATCAGCGGACGCAGCGTGCGGTGCGCGATGCGCAGCCCCTCGAGCACCCGGTCGTCGGTGCCGCCCCAGAGCGGGTCCTCGTGCTCGACGCTCAGCGTGCCGTCGAAGCCCGCCTCGTAGAGGCGGTCGACGACGCGCGGCCAGTCCACGACACCGCGGCCCGGCACCCGGAACCGCCACCAGCCCATGTCCCACGGGTCGTCGCCCTTGTCGACCTTGCCGAAGAACCCGTACTCGTTGCGCCGCTCGGGGAACAGCTCGAGGTCCTTCGCCTGGGCGTGCACGATGTGCTCGGCGAACGGCAGGATCGTCTCGACCGGGTCGATGCCGATCCACGTCAGGTGCGACGGGTCCCAGTTCAGGCCGAAGCCCAGACCGGTCACCCAACCCCAGAGCTCGGGGGAGTACGCGATGTTGCCGGGGTACCCGTCGGGGTGCCAGCCCTCCATCACGCAGTTCTCGATGATGAGCCGCACGCCCCGCTCGCCGGCGTAGTCGACGAGCTCGGGCAGGACCCGGTTCCCCTCGGCCATGTTCTCGCGGACGGACTTCGTGGTGTCGCGGCCGATGAACGTGCCGACGTACGGGATGCCGAGCGTCTGCGCGGTGTCGATCGCGTGCTTGAGGTGGGTCCGCACCGCGGCACGGTGCTCCGGGTCCCGGTGCAGGTTGTTCTCGTAGTACGCGAGCGCCGAGATCTCGAGGCCCGTGCGGTCGAGCAGGGCGCGGGTGGCCAGGGCGTCCTCGTCGGTGAACGTGGCGACCGGCAGGTGCGCCGCCTCGAAGTCGCGACCGCCGGTGCCCGGCCAGACGGCGACCTCGAGCCGCTCGTAGCCCTGCTGCTGGGCGAACCCGGCGATCCGGTCGAGCGACCAGCCGGGCAGGCAGGCCGTCAGCATGCCGAGCTTCACCGGATCTCCCGCCAGGTCGTCTCGGCCGCGCTGCCGATCACGGCCTCGATGATGTCGGCGGAGCGGGCGCCGTCCGCGAACGTCGGCAGTCCGTCGGGGGCCACTCCGGTGCGGACCGCGGTGTAGGTGTCGGCGACGAAGGCCGCGAAGGCGTCGAGGTACCCCTGGGGGTGCCCGGCCGGCACGATCGCCAGCCGGCGCTGGTCCGGGTACCCCTGCGACGGGTCGCGGACCACGATCTGGGCGCCGCGCTCGTTGCCGAACCAGGCCGACTCGGGCTGCTCCTGGTCGAACGCCGCGCTGCCGCGGGTGCCGTCGACCTCGAACCACAGGCGGTTCTTCCGGCCCGACGCGACCTGCGAGATCACGACGTTCCCGATGCGGCCCGTGGCGGTGCGGAAGGTGGCGACGGCGGTGTCCTCGGTGGTGACCTCGGCGCGTTCGGCCGCGTCGGCCACCGGGTCCGGGTCGGGGGAGCCGGAGAACGACGGGCCGGACGCCGCCGGCCGCGTCGGGTAGACGATGTCGGTCGCGGCGGACACCGAGGCGAAGCGCTCACCCGTCACGAACTCGACCAGGTCGCACCAGTGCGAGCCGATGTCGGCGAACGCGCGGGACAGCCCGCTCGAGGTCGGGTCCACCCGCCAGCTCGAGGCGTCCTCGTCGAGCATCCAGTCCTGCAGGTAGTGGCCGTGCACCGCGAGCAGCCGGCCGAGCTCCCCGTCGGCGATGCGCGCCCGGATCTCGCGGACCATCGGGTGGTACCGGTACACGAACGGCACGGTGGCCACGACACCGGCCTCGGCAGCGGCGGCGACGAGCTCGGCGGCCTGCGCGGGGTCGATCGCCAGGGGCTTCTCGCACACCACGTTGATGCCGGCCGCGATCACCGCGAGCGCCTGCGGGTGGTGCTGGTCGTTCGGGGTGCAGATGTGCACGACGTCGGGGGCGTCGGCGATGACCTCCTCGAGGGAGGCGTAGCCACGGGGCAGGTCGAGCTGCGCCGCCACCTGCTCGGACCGGGCGGCGTTCCGGCCGAGCACGCCGAGGACCTCGGCGCCGGAGGCCCGGGCCGCCCGGGCGTGGACGCCGGCGATCATGCCCGTCCCGACCACGGCGACACGGAGGCGTCGCCCTTCGTACCCACTGCTCATGGTGCTCCCTCGCGCCGGACTGACACCACCGTAGCGGCCCGGTCATCCACCGGGGCCGATGAGTACCGTCTGCAGCATGTCGAGCCTCCAGACCAGCCTGCTCATCCTCGGAGCCAGCGGCGACCTGTCCAAGCGCCTGCTCCTGCCCGGCCTCGCCACCCTGCTCCAGGTGAAGGACGACTGGGACGTCCAGCTCGTCGGGGCCGGTGTCGAGGACCTGTCCGACGCCGACTGGAAGGCGCAGGTGCGCGAGTCCTTCGAGAACGCGCAGGCGTCGAAGAACGAGGAGGACGAGGGCGCCTCGGGTGCGACGTCGCTGCCGGAGCGACTGCAGGCCGTGGTCGACGCCTCCACCTACCGGAAGGCCGACGTCACCGACCCGGACGACCTGCGCGCACTGCTCGCCGCGTGCGAGCACGACCCCGCGATCTACTTCGCGCTGCCGCCCGCGGTCACCGAGAAGAGCTGCGAGCAGCTCGCCCACCTCGACCTGCCCGCCGGCACCCGCCTGGCGCTCGAGAAGCCGTTCGGCACCGACGCCGAGAGCGCCTCGAACCTGAACGACCTGCTCCACTCGTTCATCCCCGAGGAGCGCATCCACCGCGTCGACCACTTCCTCGGCCGCTCCACCGTGCTGAACCTGCTCGGGCTGCGCTTCGCCAACCGCATCATCGAACCCCTGCTGTCGTCGCAGCACGTCGAGCGCGTCGACATCGTCTACGACGAGACCCTCGGTCTCGAGGGCCGGGCGCGCTACTACGACAAGGCCGGGGCGCTCACCGACATGATCCAGAGCCACCTGCTGCAGGTGATGGCCGTCGTCGCGATGGAGGCCCCCGCCTCGATCAAGGCCGACGACCTGCGCACCCAGAAGGAGCTCGTGCTGCGGGCCGTCCGACCGTGGGGCGGCGACGTCGTCACCGCGGGCAAGCGCGCCCGGTACACCGCCGGCACGGTCGGGGACCGCCAGTTGCCGTCGTACGTCGACGAGGACGGCGTGGACCCGTCGCTCGGTACCGAGACCCTCGCCCAGCTCACCCTGGAGATCGCGAACTGGCGCTGGGCCGGCGTCCCGTTCACCCTGCGGTCCGGCAAGGCGCTCGCCGCACAGCGCCGCGAGATCGTCATCACGTTCAAGGACTCCCCGCACGTGCCCGAGGGGCTCACCGGCACCGAGCTGCCCGACCGGCTGCGCATCTGGATCGCCCCGGACGAGATGCAGCTCGAGCTCAACGTCAACGGTGCCGGTGACCCGTACACGATCGACCACACGAGCCTCGAGGTGACGTTCAACCCCGGGCGTCTGAGTGCCTACGGCGAGGTGCTGGCCGGCGTGCTCGAGGGCGACGCCACGCTGTCGGTGCGCGGCGACAGCGCCGTGCAGGGCTGGAAGGTCGTCGGGCCGTTCCTCGACGCGTGGAAGGCCGGCAAGGCTCCCCTCGACGAGTACGCCGCCGGGTCCGTCGGCCCGGACGGCTGGGACAACATCGAGGCCTGAGCCCGAGTGGCGGCGTAGCGTCGGGCGACGTGAACACCACCGACGACGTCCTGCAGACCGTTCCCGAACCCGCCGGCGCCGACATCCGTGTCGACGACGTCCCCTACGACCACGAGGGCACCGAACTGCTCGGTGTGCTCGCGAAGGACGCCGCGATCGCGGGCCGTCGTCCTGCCGTCCTCGTCGTGCACGACTGGCACGGCGTGAACGAGCACGTCGAGGCCCGGGTGACGATGCTCGCCCGGCTCGGCTACGTCGCGTTCGGCGCGGACATCTACGGAGCCGGCGTCCGCCCCGGTGACGACACGGCGGCCCAGGTCGCCGGCGGTTTCTACCAGGACCTGCCCCTGCTGCGGGCCCGCGCCACCGCCGGGCTCGAGCGACTGCTCGCCGACCCGGACGTCGACCCTGCCCGCGTCGTCGTGATGGGGTACTGCTTCGGTGGCTCGACCGCACTCGAACTCGCACGGACCGGGGCCGACCTGGTCGGCGCCGTGGCGTTCCACGGTGGCCTCATCGCGCACGACCCCTCGGACGCCGCGGACATCCGGGCGAAGCTGCTCGTCCTCACCGGGGGTGCCGACCCCGTCGTGCCGGACGACGCCGCGCACGCGTGGCAGGACGAGATGCGGGCGGCGCCGGACGTCGACTGGCAGGTCG
This sequence comes from Curtobacterium sp. MMLR14_002, assembly GCF_001864975.1. Lineage (NCBI taxonomy): Bacteria > Bacillati > Actinomycetota > Actinomycetes > Micrococcales > Microbacteriaceae > Curtobacterium > Curtobacterium sp. MMLR14_002. Next base: position 15,357 of record NZ_MJGT01000127.1, on the reverse strand, counting down.
TGACGTACTCGGGTGCGATGCACGCGTTCGCGGTACCCGGCACCGACGCTCCGGACCACGGCGCGCAGTACCAGGAGCGCGCCGACCGCCGATCGTGGCAGGCGCTCCGGGTGTTCCTGGCCGAGGTGTTCGACGAGGAGCCCGCGGCGCTGTGACGGTGCGGCCGTCGGAGACCACTCGCGACACGCCGAGCACGGGGGCCGGAGCGCCTCGATTGGCGCCCGGGCCGCACCTGTTGTAGAGTCTTCCACGGCCGCAAGGCCACGCGCTCGTAGCTCAATGGATAGAGCATCTGACTACGGATCAGAAGGTTGGGGGTTCGAGTCCCTTCGAGCGCACAGGCAAGCAGAACGACGAAGGGCCCCGGTGGATTCCACCGGGGCCCTTCGTGGTTCCCCGGCGGCGCGTCTTCGCAGGCGTTCCCCGGTCGACGGGGCGACGATGGTGATTCGGTCCGCGCGATCGGAGAACGAGGTGCCTGTGCTGTCCATCGACTTCGCGACCCGTGACGCCGAGGTCGCCGCCACGGCCCTGGGGGCGCTGTACGACCGCCCGGAGATCCGTGACGTCGGCCCGCGCTTCCGGTACGAGCAGCACGTGCGCGGCGACGGCGTGATGACCGTCGAACGGCACCACTTCGGCGGCTCGATGGAGACGACCGCCGAGATCGCGGACACGCTGGTGTCGGTCCAGGTGCACAGCGGCGACTTCGCCCCGCGCGGGACGGGTGGGGTGCCGAACGGGTCGTTGCACGGCCTCGGCATGGTCCACAACGACACCCTCGACGTGGACTTCAGCGTCGTCAGCCTGCCGGTGTCGGTCCTGCTGGGGGTCGGGTTGCAGCAGCAGGGCGCCGAGCGAGGGCGGCTCGTCGTCGACGGCCGGGCGCCTCGTCCGGAACTGGCGGACTACTGGGCGAGTGTCATCGGGCACGCGCACGCGGTCACGAGCGATGAGCGGGCCTTCGGGAACGACCTGGTGCGCGCCGAGGTGTTCCGCCACGTCGCCGCAGCGGCCTTCCAGGTGTTCCCGGTGCACATCGAGCCGGACGCGATCGTCCCGACCTCGGCGGCCGCTGGCGGGGTCGTGCGCCGCGCCGTGCAGTACATCGACGACCACCTCACCGAACCGATCTCGGTCCCCGACATCGCCACGGCCGCCCGGGTGTCGTCCCGCGGGCTGCAGTCCGCGTTCCAGCGCGAGCTCGGGGTGAGCCCGGCAGCCTACGTCCGGCGGGTGCGGCTGGCCGAGGCGCACCTCGAGTTGCTGGTGGCGGATCCGGACGCCGGAGCGACGGTCGCGTCCATCGGGTTGCGGTGGGGTTCAGCAACGCGACGCGGTTCTCCGCCGCCTACCGCGAGGCCTACGGGCGGTCGCCGAGCCGGACGCTCCGCGACGAGGACCCGCGGCAGGGCGACTGAACGACCCGGGTCAGGACCCGGGGGAGTACGGCTGGGCCGCCGCGATGACCTCGGACGCACCGGCGATGCCGAACGACGTGAAGAGCGGTGCCCACAGCGCCTTGAGCTGCGCCACGAGCTCGTCGTCGGTCAGCTGCGTCGAACCGTCCACCATGCCCAGCGTCGTGTTGAGGAGCAGCAGGACGGACGGCTGGACCGCGGCCGCGTCGACGTCCGCCGCCGCGACCCCGGCGCTGACGAGCTCGCCCCGCGTCATCTCGAACCAGTCGAAACCGCGCGGCACCGGCACGCCGGCCTTGCCGAGTTCGTGCAGGAGCCGGACCGCGCCGCCCGCGACCGAGCCCCGGCGGACGTCCATCCCGGTGGTCAGGAGGAACACCGTCAGCCGCTCGATGCCCGGCTGCGCGGGGAGTGCGTCGAAGAGTGCACGCCAGCGCTGCTGCTGCAGCTCGATGACCGCCGTCGCCAGGTCCTTCTTCGACGGGAACAGGTGGTACCCGATCGCCGACTTCGGCTTCCCCATCGCCTCGGCGACGCGGGAGAACGTGGTCGCCTCGTAGCCGAAGGCGGCGAACTGCTGCCCTGCGGCATCGATGATGGCTCGTCGAGAGGCCTCCATGGCGAGCTGCCGCTGGTTCATCTGGCGCGGTGTCCTTCCTCGCCCGGAGCTGAGCGATCAGTGAACACCACATCCTAGGGCCGCTCACGATGACGGCCCGTCCCCTGCCCGCGTCAGGCGGCGCAGAACGTGTGCCAGGCCACGTCGATCCCCTTCCGGTGCAGCGAGTCGAGTCCGACGTCGAGGTGCTTCCGCTCGGCGTCCACCAGGTGTGCGCACCGGTGGTCCTGGGCGACGGTCTGGGCCTGGCCGAGCGCGGTCACCAGGTCCGTGTCGATGGCGTCGAGCTGGGGGCGGATGGTCGTCAGGTCCGGGGCTGTCGTGGGTGCGGTCCACGGGTTGTGCGTCCAGTGGTTGATGAGGCCGCGCTGGACGACCTTGCTCGCGGCGATCTGTGCGCGGATCACCCGGGTCACCAGGACGGGGTCGACGCCCTGCTGCTCCGCCAGGGTCACCGCTTCGTCGACGACGGCCTGTTCGCGCACCGGGTCGGCGACCGGCTTGCCGCTGAGCCACTTCGACTCGGCCACCGGGTCGGCGAGCTCGAGCCGTCGGATGATGAGTGCGCCGATGGTGTCGAGCTCCGCCGTCGACGCCGTGGGACGGGAACCGTCGTGGGAGATGGTCATCGTGGAACCCGTCGGTTCGGCGGACGTGGGCAGTGGATCGGCGTTCGCCGCCGAGGTCGGCAGGGCGATGCCCGCCGCGAGCAGCCCGAAGGCCAGGGCCGTCGCGGCGGTCCGGCGGGTGCGGTGCCGGACGGTGGTCGGGGTGGTGTGGTGTGCGGTGTTCACGGGGTTTCCTTCCCGAACCGGCGCCGGACGCGTCGGGTCAGATCGTCGATGATCGGTTTGATGACCTCGTCGTAGAACGGGTAGACGCCGAAGTGGTCGGCGCCCTCGTCGCAGTAGCAGTCCATCGAGATCGCCTCCTCGAAGTTCGAGAAGACGTAGGTGGCGCGGTGCGGGAACACGGCGTGCGGCTCGTCGTCACGCGGGGTCGTGGTGGTCACGGCGGTGCTCGATCCCGGTCGGCAGTCCGTCAGCCGGCCAGCCGAGCCGCGGGGACGCCGGGGTCGCGCCCGGAGTCCACCACGGCGTCGATCTCGGTGGACCCGTTTCCCGAACCGACCGTGCGGTTCTGGATCTGGTTGAGCGACCAGTTGCCCGGCAGTGGCTCGAGCTGGTTGCCCGACCAGGCCGGCGACATGCCGGCGACGAACGAGAAGTGCGCGAGTCCGGCGCTGCTCACGGCGGTGCACGTGGCGCGGGAGCCGTAGACGCCCGCCTTGTACAGGTTCCCGCGGTCCCGCAGGCCGGCGGCGACGCCACGGAAGTACGGGACCACGAGCGACTCGTCCTGCGCCGCGGTCGCGTCGAAGTCGGCGGCGAAGTAGACGGTGGTCTGCTTCGGGATCCCGAGCCCCCGGGCCGCGTCGTGGGCGCGGTGCGCGTCGCGGACGCCCTGTTCCTCCGTGAACCACGAGGCAGCGAACCCGCCCTCCTCGAAGATCGGCCACAGCCCGAGCCCGGCGCTCGCCATCACACGGAGTTCGTCGGGGGTCAGGGCCTTGTCGAGCGCTCCGGAACGCTGGTGGTTCGTGAGGTACCGACCGACGCTGGTGGCACCGGACGCCCGGACGGCGGCCGCGCGGGCGTCGTCGAGGCGCACCGCGGTGTCGGCACCGGTCGTGGCGCGGTCCGGGTCGCCCGTGCTCGCCGCCAGGGCTGCCCACGTGCCGGCGTCGCACGTCCCGGTCTGCTCGGCGGGCGGGAACGCCTGGAACTGCTGGAACGCACGGACCACCGCGGCGTCCGCCGCCGAGTAGGCACTGCTGAACACGACGCGCTCGCCGTTCAGCACCAGGAGCGCCTTGACGAGCAGCACCCAGGCGCCGGTGGCCCCGACCCCGACGACGCTCGGTCCCGCGGCACGGAGCGCGGCAGCCGTCCCCGGTCCCCAGGCGCCGTCGACCGTGACGCCGACCGCGACCTGCACCGCGCGGATCGCCGCCGAGTACGTGCTCGTGTCGACGAGTCCGCTCGTGCTGCCGTACGCGCCGCCGGTCGCCTCGGCGTAGGTGCGGTTGAGGTACTGCTGCACCGCGCGCACCGCTCGGGACCCGCCGGAGGCGAGTCGCACGGGGTCGACGGTCAGGAGCGCGCCGAACAGGTGGGCCGACAGCGGGAGTGCGCCGGGCTCGGCACCCAGGTCGGACCGGAGCGCCTGCACGGCCGCGACGGTTGCTGCGTCGTACTCGCCGCTGAGCGTGACGGTCGAGGCGCCCTTGCAGACCAGTCCGGCCTGGACGAGCCGGCGCCAGGTCGCGGCGTCGTCGCCCGTCTCGGCCCCGACGTCGCCGTGCTGCTCGAGCTTCCGACGGGTCGTCGGCCCGAACGTCGCGACGACGGGGGAGATGCCGAGCAGCGACTGGGTCGCTTGCACGATCCCGAGTACGGTGCCGCTGCCGGTCAGCCCGTCCTCGTCCACGTGCACCCACCCGTGCAGGTGCCCGAAGGTCGTGTTGAGCCAGCGCTGCACAGCGAGCACGCCCGAGTCGGCGGAGCCGGACGAAGCGGTCGAGCCGGAGGAACCGGTCGACGCGGTGGAGCCGGCCGCGCCGGACTGGGTGGCGGCGTCGGCCGGGGCCGCGAGTGCGGTCGTGACGAGCGGGACGGTGGCGGTGATGCCGATGAGCGCAGTTCGGCGCGAGATGTGCACGGGGGTGCCCCTTCAGTTGCCTCGAGCGTCCGCTGGCCGTCGATCGCGCTGTGCGATGCTGATGGCCGCGGCATGGTCCGAGCAACTTCGTCCCTCAACTTGGGACGGTCCTGCAATTCGGCAGACGATCGTCTGATGAAGCGCTCAGTCCGCCCGTTCCGGGGCGTCCGGCTCAGCGCGCGAAGGCGGCCAACCGGTCCTGCAGCGCGCGCTCCAGGTACGGCTCGAGCGACGACGCCCACGTCGCCGTGATGTGCGTGCTGTCCCGGTAGACCAGGACGCCTCCGACGACCGCGGGGCACGTGGTGTCGGTGCAGTAGTAGCGGCTCAGGTCGATCGAGGCTGCCCTGCCCCCGGCCGCCCGGAACGCGGCGACGGCCTCGACCGACGAGTCCGTCGTGCCGAGTGCTTCGGCGCGCGACCGGTCGCAGGCGTCCGTCGTCGGCCCGGACATCGTGCTCAGGCAGGCGACGACGTCGGGGCGGGGCACCGGGTTGTCACGGACCGCGATGACGGGCAGCTCGTCACCGGCGGCCTGCTCCCACGCGTCGACCAGGCCGTTGCGGGTGGCTTTGTCGCGGGCCGTTCCGGGCGGCAGGCTGACCGGCATCTGCGTGGTGGAGTGGGTGACGACCAGGGCGTCGGCGTCGCGGTGCTCGCGGACGTAGTCGATGGCGGCGTGCTTCCACGAGTTGCATCCCCGCATCGACGAGGGGCTCAGCGAGTCCTGCTGCGCGGTGGTGAGGTAACACCCGCCGGCGCCGGCCAGGTCGATCCGCCAGCCGTTGTCGTCGGCGATCTTCTCGTACGCACCGAGCAGTGCGTTGCTGTGCGAGTCGCCGATGACGATGAGGTGCTTCGACCAGCCGGTGGTCTTGCCGAGGACGCAGGGCCGGAACGTGCCGCTCCAGCACTCGGCGCGGTTGTCGTCGTCGTCCTTGGCCACGGCCGGAGCGGGCACACGGACGTCGGCGAGCTCGGGGTCGACGCAGGGGTCGGCGAACCCGATGCGCGCGGCGGCACCGAAGCAGGACTCGTCGTCGTCCTCCTGCTCCGCGGTGACCTGCTTCGTGACCGTGGTCGCGTTGACCTCCTGCACGTAGACGGCGGTCAGGGTGGCTGCCCCGAGCGTCACGACGGTGAAGCTGCAGATGACGGCGAGCGAGACGACGCCGCGGGGATGCAGGTCCCGCAGCCACGTTGAGAACCGGACCGGTTCCTCGAACCAGATCGTCGTCGCGGTGGCCAGACCGATCGCGACGAGCAGCACCGCCGAGCTCGTCGCCCAGTCGAGCGGACGGCCGAGCATGATCGGCAGGATGACGACGAGGGGCCAGTGCCAGAGGTAGAGCGCGTACGAGATCCGACCGAAGAAGGCGACGGGCCGCAGTGCCCCGACGTCCTCGAACTCGGTCCCCGCGCCGAAGAACAGCACGAGTGCCGCACCGGCGACCGGCAGCAACGCCGCGATCCCGGGGAACGCCGTCTCCGGGGTGATCACGACGAGGGACAGTGCGAGGGCCACGACGCCGATGCCGGTGGCGACCAGGCGGACCCGTCGGGCGACCTCGGTGCGGACCTCGGGCAGGTGCACGGTGGCGACGAGACCGCCGAGTGCGAACTCCCACGCGCGGGTGCCGGTGGAGAAGTAGGCGACGCCGGGGTCGGTGGCGGTCTGCACGATGCTCCACACGAGGGACAGCACGACGACGCTGCCGAGCAGCAGCCGCGCGGTCGCCAGCGGCGTGAACCGACGGCGTGCGAGTGCCCCGACGCCGAGCAGCAGGAGCGGTAGGAGGATGTAGAACTGCTCCTCGACCGACAACGACCAGAAGTGCTGGAACGGCGAGGGGGCGTCGGCCGACGCCAGGTAGTCGACGGCGTTCGCCGCGAGCTCCCAGTTCTGCAGGTACACCGTCGAGGCGATCAGCTCACGCCCGTACTGCCCCCACAGCGCGCTCGGCACGGCGACGAGCACCGCGATGCCCGTGACGACGATGGTGAGGAACGCGGCCGGCAGCAGGCGTTTGGCCCGGCGCGACCAGAACCGTCCGAGCCGGATCGTGCCCGTCGCGAGCTGTTCCCGCAGCAGCAGCCCGGTGATCAGGAAGCCGGAGATCACGAAGAAGACGTCGACGCCGACGAACCCGCCGTGCAGGGCGCCCGGCCACAGGTGGTAGACGACGACCGCGAGGACGGCGAACGCGCGGAGGCCCTGGATGTCCCACCGCGTGGTGTCGCGCGCTCGGTGCGCGGGGCCCCGCTCGCCCGGCGTTGCTGTACTCACTGCGTCGATCCTAGGAGACGTGGACGGCTCCGCCGGGCGTTCTCGGCGCGGACGCTACGATCCTTCTCCAGAGGGGGGCCGATGGATCTGCGCTGGTTGACCGCGTCCGACGACGAGTTCGCGGCGGAGACGGCGCGACGACCGCGGATGCGCCGCCCGCGACAGGCTCCGCGGTGGTGGAACGCGCTGCTCCTGGCGATCGAGGTCCCGCTCGCGTGGCTCGCGTCCGCGCTCGTGGTCTGGGGCACCGGGCTCGTCCACAACGGTGCGGGTGTCGGCGACGTCGTCCACTGGGTGGCCTGGTTCGTGGTGCTCGTCGCCGGTGTGGTCGGGCTCGTCGTGCTCCTGGTCCGGGGCGAACGACCTCGGACCCTGCGTCCGGACGAGGTTCGGGCGGTGCTGACGGGGGAGGCCAGTGGGTACCCGGCGCGTCCGGTCCGTCCGAAGCCGCTCGACTCGATGATCACCCCGCGCTCCTCCGGCATCCGCGTCCACCCCCGGTTCGGCGCCGCCCCCGTGCACGTCGACGGCGTCCCGGACGTCGAGTTCGGCTGCGTCCTGCGGCGCTGGATGGTCTCGCGGGACTGGACGTACCTGACCGTCCGGCTGCCCGGCACGTTGCCGCACCTGCTCCTCGACGCCACGGCGAACGACGGTCGTCGCAGCGACCTGCCGGTGGTCCTCCGTCACCGGCAGCGGATGTCCCTGGAGGGCGACTTCGACCGGCACTTCCGGGTGTGGGCGCCGGAGGACTACGGCCAGGACGCGCTGTACGTCCTCACCCCTGACGTGATGGCGGCGCTCGTCGACCACGCGGCCGGCTGGAACGTCGAGATGGTCGACGACCGGCTGATCTTCTCGGCGCCGGGGACCGCGGACTGGTCGCGCCCTGCGCCGTGGATGCAGGTCGAGGCAGTCCTGGGCGAGGTCGTGCCCCGTGTCGTGCGCGCCGCCTCCCGGTACCAGGACGACCGCTCGCTGCTCGAGGACGGGCACGCCGACGCGATCGCCGCCGCGGGGCGTCGCCTGGTGCTCCGCGACCGGCGGAAGAGCCGTCTGCGAGCGACGTGGGCGGGGGCCGTGTGGATGGGCGTCGTCTGCGTGTCCTACAGCGGACCGTTGGCCGTCGCGGTGGTCGGTTCGCTCTCGGTCCTCGACCACTGACCGTCGGCGCACGCCTGCGACGTGGCCCCGGTACGGACGGGAGGCCCGTGGCGGTGTCGCCACGGGCCTCCCGTTTGACCTGTCGGTGCGTCGACTACGCGACGGTCGCGCGCGCCTCGGCCAGCGACGGGTAGTCGGTGTAGCCCTCGGCGGTCGCGCCGTAGAAGAGCTCCGGACGCGGCTCGTTGAGCTCGGCGTCGTGCTCCCAGCGGTGCGCGAGGTCCGGGTTGGCGATCGCGGCGCGGCCCACGGCGACGGCGTCGGCGTGGTCGCCGTCGACGATCGCGATGGCCTCATCGCGGGTGGTGAGCGACGAGAAGCCCGAGTTCACGATGAACGGCGCGCCCGCGGTACGGCGGACGTGCTGCACCAGGTCACCGGTCGGCTCGGCGTGCAGGACGTCGACGAAGGCGAGGCCCAGCGGCGCGAGGCCCTCGGCGACGGCGGTGTAGGTGGCGCGCACGTCGTCGGCGTCGTCCTCGATGACGCCCTGGATCCCGTGCTCGGGCGACAGGCGGATACCGGTGCGGTCGGCGCCGATGGCCTCGGCGATGGCGGTGGTGACCTCGATCGCGAAGCGTGCGCGGTTCTCGGGGGAGCCGCCGTACTGGTCGGTGCGGGTGTTCGACACCGGCGACATGAACTCGTGCACCAGGTAGCCGTTGGCGCCGTGGACCTCGACCCCGTCGAGTCCGGCGGCGATCGCGTTGCGGGCGGCCTGCACGAAGCCCTGCACGGCCTCCTGCACCTCGGCGGTGGTCAGCTCGTGCGGGACGGGCATGTCGGCCTTCGAGCCGTCGGCCAGGTGCGTCTGCCCGGGGGCGGCGATGGCGGACGGGGCGACGATGCGCGGGGTCTGCGAGATGTCGGTGTGCGAGACGCGGCCACCGTGCATGAGCTGCATGACGATCGTGCCGCCGGCGGCGTGCACGGCGTCGGTCACGCGGCGCCAGCCGGCGATCTGGTCCTCGGTCTCGATGCCGGGCTGCCCGGGGTAGGAGCGGCCCTCCTGCACGGGCCAGGTGCCCTCGGTGATGATCATGCCGAGGCCGGCGCGCTGCCGGTAGTGCTCGACGAGCAGGTCGTTCGGGACGCCGTGCTCGCCGGCGCGGGTGCGCGTGAGCGGGGCCATGACGACGCGGTTCGACAGGGACAGGGCGCCGATGGAGGCGGGTTCGAAGAGCTTCACGTCAGGGCGAACGACGAGTTGTCCCATGCAATTCCGCCTCGGAGGACTTCTTCAGGCAGTGCGGTCAGTCGCGCGGGCACACCAGCGTCGACGAGCGCACCTGGCCCTCGGGCCGGATCACCTGGTGCTGCGAGAGGGGCTTGCCGCAGAGGGGGCAGCCCCGGTCGATCGTCCGGTCGTCGATGCCCTCGGGGCGACCGGCGCCGATCTGCGAGGGGCCCATCTTGTTGATGAGCGTCGTGTTCCACCGTTCGTACCACTGGCCGAAGCGTCCCACGGTGCATCCTTTCGTTCGTGCACGAATCATTATGGCACTGATGGCCGCGGATCACACCTGGTCGACGCGCTCCAGCAGCTCCGTCAGCTCGTCCTTCAGGGACTCGAGTCGGGCGAGTGGCCACCCGAGCCGGTCGGCGACGGCGAGCGGGACCGCCTCGGCTCGGTCGCGCAGGGCGTGCCCGGCGGTCGTCAGGGACACCTCGAGCTGTCGTTCGTCGGCGGCGCTGCGGGTGCGGCGGACGTAGCCGGAGGCCTCCAGCCGCTTGAGCAGCGGGCTCAGCGTCGCGGAGTCGAGTCGCAGCTCGCCGGCGATCTCCCGCACCGACCGAGGGTCCCGCTCCCACAGGGCGAGCATCACGAGGTACTGCGGGTGGGTCAGGCCCATCGGCTCGAGCAGGTCGCGGTACAGCCCGATGACGCTGCGGCTCGTCGCCGCGAGTGCGAAGCAGAGCTGCCGGTCGAGCGCGAGCGGGTCCGGTGCGGTCTGGGTCATGCCCTCAGGGTACTTCGTTCGTGCACGAAGTGGCGTGGTTGCGACCCGGGGCGGTGGGCGCGACGGCCTGGAGGCCCGGTGCCGGTCTCGTGGACCGGCACCGGGCCTCCAGGGTGGTGGCGCTGGCGCGTCGACTACGCGCGGTGCGCGGGCGGGTGGCCCGAGTCGTGCGCGTTCGCGTCCGGCTCCACGGGGAGCGCGTGAGTGCCGGTGTGCGTGTCCTCGTGGCCGGCGACCGGGTGGGTGCGCTCGAGCTTCGCGCCCTCCACGTCGACGTCCGGCACGATGCGGTCGAGCCACTTCGGGAACCACCAGGCGCTCTTGCCGAGCAGGTGCATCGCCGACGGGATGAGCAGCATGCGGACGACGAAGGCGTCGATCAGCACACCGAACGCCAGCCCGAAGCCGATCGGCTTGATGGTGGACGAGTCCGAGAAGATGAAGCCCGCGAACACGGAGATCATGATGATCGCCGCCGCCGTGACCACCGCGCGACCCGCGTGCAGACCGCGCTGGACGGCCACCTTCGCGCTCGCGCCGTGGGCGTAGGCCTCACGCATGCCGGACACCAGGAACAGCTGGTAGTCCATCGCCAGACCGAACAGGATGCCGATCTCGATGATGGGCAGGAAGCTCAGGATCGGTGCCGGGTCGTGCACACCGAAGACCGAGCCGAGCCAGCCGAACTGGTAGATCGCGGTCAGGCCACCGAACGACGCCAGCACGGACAGGATGAACCCGGCAGTGGCGGTGATCGGCACGAGGAACGACCGGAACACGATGATCAGGATGATCAGCGACAGCCCGACGACCACCACGAGGTAGAGCGGCAGCACGTTCGACAGCTTCTCGGACACGTCGATGTTCGCCGACGCGTTGCCCGCGACGCCGAGGGTGACCTTGCCGTCGTCGGTGGAGACGGTCTGCTCGCGCAGGTCCTTCACGACGTTCTCGGTGGAGACGCTGTCCGGGCCGCCGGCGGGCTTCACCTGGAACGCGACGATGTCACGGTCCTTCGAGGCGCCGATGGGCAGCACGGCCTGCACATCGTCGTTCTTCGCGATCGCCTGGCCGATGGTGACCTCGGTCGCGGTGACGTCGCTCTTGCTGATCGACTCCGGCAGGGTCGCCACGACGAGCAGCGGGCCGTTCTGCCCGGCGCCGAACTCCTTCTCGAGCGTCTTGTAGGCCTTGTACTGGCTCGACTCGACGGCCTCGGACGAACCGCTCGGCAGGCCGAGGCGCATCTGGGTCGCGGGCAGGGCGATGGTGCCGAGCACCGCGACGCCGAGGACGAGCGTGATGACCGCGCGCCAGCTCGACATCGGCTTGTTCGGGATCCGCGTGGAGTCGGTGTTGCCGATCTTCGCGCGCTCCTTCTTCCGCAGGATCCGCATGCCGATGAGCGACAGCAGGGCCGGGGTGAACGACGTCGCGATGAGGATCGCGAAGAGCACCGCGACCGCGCCGACCGTGCCCATCAGGCCGAGGAACGGGATGCCGGTGATGTTCAGCGCGAGCAGCGCGACGATGACCGTCGCACCGGCGAACACCACGGCGTTGCCCGAGGTGCCGTTCGCGAGCCCGATCGACTCGTGCACCTGCATGCCCTGCTTCAGCTGGGTCCGGTGCCGGTTCAGGATGAACAGCGAGTAGTCGATGCCGACCGCCAGGCCCAGCATCACCCCCAGGACCGGCGTGACCGAGATGAACTCGACGACGCTCGAGAACGACAGGGCGGTGAGCGAGGCGACGCCGACGCCGAGCACGGCGCTGACGAGCGGGACCGCGGCACCGATGACCGTGCGGAGCATCAGGAGCAGCACGATCGCGGCGATGATGACACCGCCGATCTCACCCGGGCCGAGGATCGACGGCACACCCTGTGCGATGTCGTTCGAGACGTACACGTTGACGCCCTGGATGTCGGCCGACTCGGCGTCGTCCGCGATGGCGGTCTTCGTGTCGGCGGGGACCTCGTAGGTCGACGTCGTGAACTGCACGGTGCCGATCGCGGCGCTGCCGTTGTCCGACACGAAGCGGATGTCCTTCGACAGGTCGAGCAGGTCCGAGCCCTGTTCGAGCTCCTGCTCGTTGTCGTCGAGCTTCTGCTTGTTCGTGTCGATCGTCTTCTGGGCGTCGGCGATCTGCTGCTCACCGGCGTCGATCTGGGCCTGCTGGGCGTCGATCTGCGCCTGCGCCTGCTGGAGCTGGGCGGCCGCTGCCTGCGCCTGTGCGGCGGGGACGGCTGCGCCACCGGCCGCCTGTGCCTGGGCCTTCTGCGCGTCGAGCTGCGCCTGGGCGTCCTCGATCTTCTGCTTGCCGGACTCGAGCTGCGCCTTCTGGGCGTCGAGCTGGTCCTGGCCGGTCTCGATCTTCGCGCGACCGGACTCGATCTGGTCACGGCCGTCGACGATCTTCTGCCGCTGGTCGTCGAGCTGCTGCTGGGTGTCGAAGCCGCTCGTCGTGCCCTTGACGCCGTCGAGCTTCTCGAGGCTGGTCAGGAAGTCGTCGATCTCGGACTGCTGCGACGACGAGAACGCCTTGCCGTCCTTCGTCTCGAAGACGATCGTGCCGTTGCCGCCGTTCGCCGACGGGAACTTGTCGGCGAGCTGGTCCTGCACCTGACTGGTCTTGGTGTTCGGGATCGTGATCGACGACGAGATCGTCCCGGCGAAGAGCGTGTACGTGACGCCCGCGACGGCCATGATCACGACCCAGGTGATGATCACGAGCCAGTGGCGTCGTGCGGAGAACCGTCCGAGACGGTAGAGGAGACCGGCCATGCGGTTGCCTGCGGTCCTTTCGTGTCAGGTGCTGGTGGTGCGGGGTGCGCCGGTGGACCCCTGGGGGATGAGGAGGTGGAGCGGTGTCAGTCGTCGGCCATGTAGCCGCTGCGGACGCTGTGCACGAGTCGTGCGAGCAGGTCGTCCCACGCGTCGAGCGCCGGCTGGTCGAGCTCGGGGCCGGACGTCGCCAGCCAGTGCTCCGCGATGACGACGATGCCGCTCATGAGCGACTCGACGAGCAGTGCGGCGTCCAGGGGGTCGGCGGCCGGGTAGCGTCGGGCGACCTCGTGGCGGAGCCGTTCGGTCACCCGCGAGAACGCCGTCTGCGTCAGCACCGCGGCCTTCGGGTCGTCCTTGCCGGGGTCGCCGAGGATTCGGTACATGCTGGCGATCGCCGGAGCCAGGTCGGCACCGCGGGCGGCGGACTCGAGCTCGTCGAACATCGACGCCCGGCTGCCGTCGCCCACCGGGGTCCGCGCCATGTCGGCGAGGAACCGGTCGATGATGACGGACAACTCCTGCTCGCACACGGCCAGCAGGACCTCGTCGAGCGAGGCGAAGTGGTTGAACACGGTGCGCCGGGCGATGTCGGCCCGGGCGGCGAGGTCGTCCACGCTGAAGTCGCGGCCGCCACGCTCGTCGATCAGGTCGCGAGCGGCCTGCAGGATCGCCGCACGGTGCTTCGCCTTGAGGGCAGCACGGCGGTCGGTCGCGATGGTCACGAGATGGAACACTAGGTGCATCGATGCACTCGGTGCAACGAGGTTGAGTGCATCCCCAGGTTCGTCCCCCGGTGCAGAACGTCTGTGCTGCACCGCTGTTCAGTCGGAGGTGCCGGGTGCCAGACTGGCCGGACGAACCGCTGCCGTACGAAGGAGTACCGATGCCCGTCCGCCTGTCCCCGGAGACCCTCGACGAGATCGCCGCGAGCGGTGTCGCCGTGCCCACCTACGACCGCGACGGCATCACCGCCGGCATCGTCCACTTCGGCGTCGGCGGGTTCCACCGCGCGCACCAGGCGATGGTGATCGACCGGCTCCTGCAGCGCGGCGAAGCCCGCGAGTACGGCATCTGCGGCGTCGGCGTGCTCGAGCAGGACCGTCGGATGGCGACCGCGATGGCCGAGCAGGGCGGCCTGTACACGCTCGTCCTCAAGCACCCGGACGGCACCCGTGAGTCACGCGTCGTCGGCAGCATCGTCGAGTACCTGCTCGCCGTCGACGATCCGGACGCGGTCGTCGAGAAGATGGCGCACCCGGACACCAGGATCGTCAGCCTGACCATCACCGAGGGCGGCTACAACTTCGACCACGTCACCGGCGAGTTCGTCGCCGACGAGCCCGGCGTCGCGGCCGACCTGCGCGGCGACGGCCCGCCCCGCACGGTGTTCGGCCTGGTGGTCGAGGCACTGCGGCGCCGACGGGACCGCGGCCTCGAACCGTTCACCGTGATGTCCTGCGACAACATCCAGGGCAACGGGCACGTCGCCCGGTCGATGTTCACCGCCTACGCCCGGCTGCAGGACCCGGCCTTCGCCGACTGGATGGACGAGCACGTGGCCTTCCCGAACTCGATGGTCGACCGCATCACCCCGGTCACCGCCGACGAGGACCGCGCCTGGGTCCGCGACGAGCTCGGCATCGACGACGCCTGGCCCGTCGTCGCCGAACCGTTCTTCCAGTGGGTGCTCGAGGACGACCACCCCGCCGGCCGTCCGCCCTACGAGGACGCCGACGTCCAGCTCGTCGACGACGTCGAGCCGTACGAACTCATGAAGCTCCGGCTCCTCAACGCCAGCCACCAGGGGCTCTGCTACTTCGGCTACCTGTCCGGGTACCGCTACGCGCACGAGGCCACGCAGGACCCGGCGATCGCGACCTTCCTGCGCCGCTACATGGACGACGAGGGCACGCCGACGCTGCACCCGGTGCCCGGCATCGACCTGGAGGACTACAAGTCGACCCTGATCGAGCGCTTCCAGAACCCCGAGGTGCGCGACACCCTCGCCCGGCTCTGCGCCGAGTCGAGCGACCGGATCCCGAAGTGGCTGCTCCCCGTCGTACGCGAGAACCTGGCGGCCGGTCGGCCCGTCACGCTGTCCGCCGGCATCGTCGCGTCGTGGGCCCGCTACGACGAGGGCACCGACGAGTCCGGTGAACCCATCGAGATCGTCGACCGGCTCGCCGAGCCCCTGCACCGCATCGCCCTGACCCAGCGCGACGACCGCCTCGCCTTCATCGCGAACCGCCAGGTCTTCGGCGACCTGGTCGACGACGAACGGTTCGTCGCCGCGTACCGCGACGCCCTGGACGGGCTCATCGCGGACGGCGCGCACGCCACCGTGGAGCGCCTGTCACGGTCCTGAGACGCGACCGACCGACGGACGGGAGGCCCG
>NZ_MJGT01000126.1:0-445 GCF_001864975.1 Curtobacterium sp. MMLR14_002 | reverse complement strand
ACCCATCGCACGCGAAGTCCCAAGAGTCGGTGGAGTCGACCAGCGACGGGATACGTCGCAGGTCATCGGCTTCACACGTCAACACGGACCCGTCGGAGAACGTGATCGTGGACACCGGATTGAACTTGATCCCGTTGCTATTGAGGATCGTGAACGCCAGCTCGAGCTCGGTGTCGAGACCGGTCGTGGTCAACGTCGCCGCGTCCACCGTGTAGTAGCCCGTACCCGTGTTGTCGGTGATATCCGTAATCGTCGCGCTGTTGGTGACGGCCAGAGGGTCGGGCTTCTCCGCAGCGCACCCGAACAACGTCGCCGAGAGACCCACGGCGAGGGTGAGGGTTGCAAGAGCGCGTGCTTTCATGCGGCGAGCCTATGGGGCTTGGCCGACTCACTGCCGCCGACGACCATGACCCGTGGAGGGATCGGCCATTGCGACGAGTTCGAC
>NZ_MJGT01000125.1:0-310 GCF_001864975.1 Curtobacterium sp. MMLR14_002 | reverse complement strand
GTAATAGTCCGGGCGGAGATCGGCACCGGCAACGGTCACGTGCGTGTGCGGCTCCGTGTCGAAGCGGTCGATCGTGATGCGTCCGGCACGTTCGGCGCGCACCAGTTCGACGTGCACGTCCGCGATGGCAAGCGTGTGCAGGTTCACCGAGCGATAGGGCCAGTACTTGCCGGGACGGCCTGAGAGCGCGTGTCCGGCGCTTCCGAGCTGATAAACGAACTGACCGCTGCCCGAGCCGCTTCCGCCCACTGGTCGGCGTTCTACGAGCTTCACGTAGTTGTGATTGATGAGCCGGTGCATGGTCCTCCAC
>NZ_MJGT01000124.1:0-316 GCF_001864975.1 Curtobacterium sp. MMLR14_002 | reverse complement strand
GGTCGGCATGCACCACGAAGGTCGCGTTCGTGGTGCGCCGGTCGGCACCGCGCGAGGTCACGTGGATCCGTGTCGGTGGTGGGGTGAGCAGGGGCACACCGAAGACGACGGCGGCCGAGACGTGTGAGATCAGGTCTCCGGGGCGGATCCGGTCGGCGAACGAGCGCAGCCGGACGTGGTGCTGCTCGCTGGGGCGGAGTGCGGCCCATCCCGCAGACTCCGCGTACAGTCCGCGTGCTACCCGTGTGAGCTCGCCCGCAGCGGCCCGACGTCTGATGACATCGGACTCGTCGGGGCGCTGGGCGGAGGTTCGGAA
>NZ_MJGT01000123.1:0-313 GCF_001864975.1 Curtobacterium sp. MMLR14_002 | reverse complement strand
CTTACGGCCGACGCACGTGATCAGGCTTCGAAGACCTCCCGCGCGACCGCAACCGCAGACAGCGCCCTGGGTCAACCGGCATAAAAGGCAAGGTTGAAGAGATCGACTCACTGTGGAGGCCATGGATCTCGCGAACGAACCTGGCGCGCCGCGATCATCGCTTACACGGTGGAACCGCAATCCGGCTCCGAGGCACGGCTTCGGCTCCTTGCTAGCTGGGTGGCGTCCGCGGTGCGGCGGGGCGGCCCTGCGCCCGTAGGTGCATCAGACCGGGCCCGCTATTCGATCTCGCTCTATCGGCCGCTATTGCGGG
>NZ_MJGT01000122.1:0-283 GCF_001864975.1 Curtobacterium sp. MMLR14_002 | reverse complement strand
GCTCAACACACCGACCCGGCTGCTCGAGGTCTGGACGTACCCGGTGCTCGAGGTGCTCCTCGCCGCCGCACACGTCGCCCTCGGCATCGCGTTCGGGGGCGTGTTCGCGCTCGTCGTCGGCGTCGCCGCTGCGGTCGTGTTCGTGATCGGTTCGATCGCGCTGTTCGTCACGGGCTGGCGCGCGTACGACCAGCAGACTCGCAGCGCGTCGTGGCGCTGCCACGTCACCCGTGTGGTGGTGGCGGTGACCAGCGCGGCCGTCGTCGCGGTGGCGAGCCTGATG
>NZ_MJGT01000121.1:0-331 GCF_001864975.1 Curtobacterium sp. MMLR14_002 | reverse complement strand
CGGCCGTCCTTCGCTGCCCGTGAGCTCTACTCTGCGCTCTACGACCTACACCTCGAGGCGGAGGCGTCGTCGGCGACGCATGAGGTCGTATGGGGTCATGTGGTCATGTCTGCGCGTGACGGAGAGTCGGAGATCGTTGCGCCAATGCTCACGACTCCGGTGTCGGTTCAGCTAGGGCCAGAAGACTCCGTCATCCGCGTGATTCCGGAGCAGGCGGTCGAACTCGAGCTCGACAGTGTTGAGGGCACTGACCTGAACGGCCGAGACGGCCTGGTAAAGCTTCGCTCTGTCCTGCGGGAAACGCCTCCCGACCCTTGGGACAGTCAAGAGC
>NZ_MJGT01000120.1:0-385 GCF_001864975.1 Curtobacterium sp. MMLR14_002 | reverse complement strand
GTCGAGCGCTGTTGGAACAATTGGATTCATCATCTGCTCCTCCTGCCAAGACGCCATTCCGCTCACTCCCAGCGGTTGTATGTGATCGCGCCGTTGCCCTTGGCGCTGAGGCGCTGGATCGAGGAGTAGGTGCTCCACGCAACCGTGCCCCATGGAGTCGGCACACCGCGCTTCACGACGACCTTGCACTTCGCAGTGGCCTGTCCGCCGCTGATGTAACCGCTGCTCTTGGAGGTCCTCACTTCAGTGAACGGCTGGACGTTCCTGACGACGGTGCACGAGTAACCGAGCATCTTCCTCGCTGTAGTACCGCTGTACTGGTACGACATCGACACCTTCGTCTCGGTGAGACGGATTCCAGCGAAGGCGAACCATTGCTTCCCCC
>NZ_MJGT01000119.1:0-262 GCF_001864975.1 Curtobacterium sp. MMLR14_002 | reverse complement strand
GTCTAAGAAGTCATAGCCAAAGTTGGAATGTTCAAAATCATTCTCTCTAGCATCTAAACGCTCATAATAAGTATTGAGCGTCATGGCGGAAGTTCTAACTATCTGGTATTGAGACGAGTTAGACGACCTCATTTTTCGTAGTTCGGAATCGATCTTTTGTCGATTGGCCCTAACTCTCGCATTGTGTTTTCTTACTTCGCTATTGTATCTGTTAACTGCCTGCTTAACTTTCTGATTATGCTGCCTGACCTCACGGTTATAC
>NZ_MJGT01000118.1:0-302 GCF_001864975.1 Curtobacterium sp. MMLR14_002 | reverse complement strand
TGCTGGGGCTGCTGGTTATTGGCACCGCCCATTCTCTGTTCCTATCCCCGTGGGACATCCTCATGCTGTACGGGGTAATGGGGCTTTTCCTGGGGGCCTTCCTGAACGTTCGCGCTCCAACGCTGGCTGCCTGCGGCGTTGCCCTGCTGGTAGTCACGGGTGTAGCACTCTGGTTCGAGCCCCAGTTGGGGTTGGCGGATCTCGGAAGCGGCCTTTCACTGCGCCTGCTGCAGGACAATGTGCCAGCCCTGAGTGGGGGGAGTTACCTGGAGGTGGTCGAAGCCAATGCCTACCTCAGCGCG
>NZ_MJGT01000117.1:0-434 GCF_001864975.1 Curtobacterium sp. MMLR14_002 | reverse complement strand
CCGTCGCGATGTTCGCGTCGACGCCGTACTGCTCGACGTACCGAGTCACGTTGGCAAAGTTCGCCGGGAACCGGCCATTGCCCGCGAGCGCGGGCCAGGTTCCGGCAGGAACGCCCGTGAGGTCGGCAATCCGGCACTCGGTCGGAGAACGGCCGATGACCGCACTGAGCGCCGGTCGGTCGACCTTATCGATGTCCGAGATAACGTCGGCGAATGCAGCCGCGTCCGACAGACTGCTCTCTCCGCTCGTCAATGAATCGAGATAATCGGCGAGCGAGCGAAGCGCGCGGCTGTATACCGGACCGTGGTCGGCCTTCAACGCATCGAGGGTCAGATCGGTCGAGGGGCTGATCGCAGCGAGCAGGTTGTCGCGGGTGATAGCGAAACGCTCGGTGCGGACGACGGCCCGGAGGATGGGAGCGCTCAGCGGCGCC
>NZ_MJGT01000116.1:163969-169540 GCF_001864975.1 Curtobacterium sp. MMLR14_002 | reverse complement strand
GCCTCCCGTCCGTCGTGTGGCGACCGTCTACTGCACGGTGACCGTCTACCGCACGGTGACGGTCTTCGTGCCGAAGCTCTTGTAGGTGCCGCTCGGCAGGTCCTGGAAGTAGACGCGCACGGTGTGCGTGCCCTTCTTCACCCCGGTGAACTTCCGCGACAGCCCGACGTCCGAACCCCAGTCCGGGTGCACGGCCTGCACGTCGGTGCGGGTCGCGTTGACCGTTCCGGGCGAGACGGCCACGCCGTCCAGGTGGATCTTGTACTTGACCGGGTCCCAGACGTCCGGGTCGATCGCCCAGCCGGCCACGGTGATGGTGCCCGTGCCGCCGGTGACGGACTCGTACAGGCCCTTGACCGAGCCGGTCTTGCCCGTCTTGCCGGTGGTCGGCGGGTCGGTGACCGTCACGCTCTTCGTGCCGAAGCTCTTGTACGTGCCGCTCGGCAGCTCCCGGAAGTACACGCGCACGGTGTGGGTGCCGGCGGTCAGCCCGGGGATCTTCAGCGAGAGGCCGACGTCGGAGCCCCACGCGGGGTGCACGGCCTCGACGTCGGTCCGCTTCGCGTTCGCGGTCCCGGGGGCGATGGCGACACCGTCGACGTGGATCTTGTAGGCGACGGGGTCCCAGACGTCGGGGTCGATCGCCCAGCCGCGCACCGTGGCGCTGTTCACGCCACCGACCACGGACTCGAACGCACCCTTGAGCGAGCCGGTCTTGCCCGTCTTGCCGGTCGTCCCCGACGCGTCGGGTTCGGCGGTCGACGCGGCGGTCACGGTCACGGACTTGGTGCCGAAGCTGACGTACTTGCCGCCCTGCAGGTCCTGGAAGTAGACGCGCACGGTGTGCTTGCCCGCCTTCAGGCCGGTGAGCCGGAGCGTCAGGCCGACGTCGGAGCCCCACGTCGGGTGCGTCGCCTCGACGTCGGTGCGGGTGGCGTCCGCGACCCCGCTGTTCGTGCTGACGCCGTCGACGTGGATCTTGTACTTGACCGGGTCCCACACGTCCGGGTCGATCGCCCAGCCCCGCACGGTGGCCGTGCCGACGCCGCCGGTGACGGAGTCGTACGAGCCGCGCACGGCACCGGTCTTGCCGGTCTTGCCGGTGGTCGGGGCGTCCACGACGACCGACTTCGACGCGACCTTCACGTACTTCGTGCCGGGCTTGTCCATCACGTACAGCGTCACGGCGCGCGAGCCCGCGCTGATGCCACCGATCGTCTTCGAGAAGCCGAGGGTGCTGCCGACGCCGGGGTAGACCTTCGCCACGTCGGTGCGGGTCTTGTCCGCCGTGCCGGTCGCCTTGCTCACGCCGTCGACGAGGATCTTCCACGAGCCGGGCTTGGACGAGTCGGGGTCGAGGACCCAGCCGGTGGCCGAGATCGTGCCGACGCCGCCGGTCACCGAGTCGAGGACGCCCTTGGGTGCCGCGCTCGTGATGGTGCGGGTGTAACAGCCGAGCAGGGTGTTCGCCCCGCGGCCCTGGTTGATGGCGTAGCTGCAGACGGAGTGCGCGCCGAGGCTCAGCCCGGTCAGTTCGGCCGAGAACCCGTGCCGGGTGTTGTTCGCGCCGAGGGTGCCGGCGAGGTCGCTCCGGGTCGTGTCCGCCGTGACGGTCTTCGCGCCGGCACCGTCGACGTAGAACGCGACGCGCAGGGCGTTGGTGGTGTCCGGGTCGGCCGCCCAGCCGGTGACCGTGATCGACGAGGTGGAGGTCGCGGTCACGGAGTCGACGTCGCCGTAGGGGTTGCCGCCGCCGGCAGCAGCACCGAACCAGTCGGTGTACATGCGCCAGAAGTTGCGGTTGCCGTAGGCGGAGCAGCTGTCACCGGAGCCGTAGAGGTTCGACATGGCCGCGGCGTTCGGGGTGTACGGGGTGTAGATGTACAGGCTCGCGGTGGCCTGGTTCTGGATGTAGACGGACTTCCGACCGCACGCCGCGTTCGGGTTGAGCAGGATCGAGTTCGTCCGGCCCGCCTGGTACGCCCACGAGGTCGGCGACGCCTGGTACCGCTTGAACTGCAGGGCCGCGGCGTAGACCTGCTGGCCGAAGCCGAAGTACGCCGGGTCACACGGGGCGGTGTCCGGGCACGCGAAGCCGGTGGCGTGCAGGTACATGTAGGACGTCGGCGAGGACGTCGTGACGATGCCCTGCTCCTTCTGCAGGAGCACGAGCAGCACCTTCTGGCTGATGCCGCACGCGGCACCGACCTGGGCGATCATCGTCGCCGCCGACTTGGTGCCGCCGGCGATCGCGCTGCACCGGCCGGAGACGGCGCCGATCGCGCTCATCTTCTGCGAGAAGTCCTTGAGGCAGGCGGGGCCGCTCGACGACTTCCGGCAGTTCGGCGCGACGCTCGTCAGGAACGACTGCACGGCGGCGGCGTTCATCGCCGAGCCGTTGTAGAAGTTCGCGTCGCTGATGATGTTGCCCGGGTCGAAGTCCGAGGCGACCGCGGCCGACGCCGACTGGGTCGTCGTCTGCTCCGCCAGCACCGTGCCGAAGGTCAGGCCGCTCACCGCGACGGCGAAGGCCGCCACCAGGGCGAGGGAGCTCCGGAGGGAACGGCGGGAGCGGGCTGCTCGGGGGGAACGGGTGGTGCGGGGGGTGCGGGGGGTGCGCATCACGGGACCTCGGCGGTCAGGGGGTCGGACGTCGTCGACGCGGAGCCGACGGCGTAGGTCAGGGTGACGGACCAGGTGCCGCTCGACACCTTCGCCGCGGGGAACGACACCTGCGCGCAGTTCACCGACGAGGCACTCGCCTGTGCGGTGCTCGTGGCGGTGCGCGTGACGCCGTCCTTCGTCGCGGTGAAGGTGCACTTCCCGCTCGTGTCGGTCGTACCGGAGACCAGGCCACCGGCCTGGAGGGTCTTCGAGCCGGTGTCCCAGCCGGCGAACGTGACGACGGACGTGGCCGGGTACTCCGACGGGTCGGTGTCCGGCTGGTTCGTCGCGCCGCTGCCCGGGAACGCACCGGGGGTGTCGTCGTCGGAGGCGCCGGCATCGTCGTCGGACCCACCGTCGGTCGGCGTCGAGGCCGCGTCGGTGGGGGCCGAGGTCGCCGAGTCGTCGTCGGTCGGGGTCGCACTCGGGGTGCGCGAGACGGACGCGGACGGCGACGGGGTGGCGTCGTCGCCACCACCGGAACAACCGGCCAAGAGGAGACTGAGTGCACCGACCACCGCGAACGCAGCGATCGGCCTGGATGCGAGGAGCATGCTGACGGGCCGTCCTGTGGATGTTGACAAGGGTCCGGGTTGCAACAACGGTAACTCGAAAGTGAAGGTTGAGGGTTGGATCGGCCGGAATCACCCCCACTCGGGGTGCACGACGACCGTCGCCCAACCCCGTCCCGCGGGCCCGGTGAGTATGCTGTTCCGGTCCTGCCCCCCACGAACGAAGAGACGTATGGTCGACCAAGCCCGCATGACCGCGCTCGCGAAGGAACCCCTCGTCGTGATCGGCGCTCCGACGAGCGCCTTCCGCGGGACCTTCCGTGAGCTGCGCGACGTCTTCCGGCAGCGCGAGATGCTCGGCATGCTCGTCCGACGTGACCTGAAGGCCCGGTACAAGGACTCGGCACTCGGGTTCGTGTGGACGCTCGTGCGCCCGCTGACCCAGCTGCTCATCTACTACTTCGTCATCGGCAAGGTCCTCGGCGCCGCCAACGGCATCGACAACTTCGCGATCTACGTCTTCACCGGCCTGACCGCCTACACGCTCTTCAGCGAGATCGTCGCCGGGTCGACCGGGTCGATCGTCGGCAACTCCGGGCTGATCAAGAAGGTCTACGTCCCGCGCGAGGTCTTCCCACTCGCCAGTGTGGGCGCGGCCCTGGTGAACTTCACCATCCAGTTCGCGATCCTGCTGGCCGCGACGGTCGTCATCGGCGTCTTCCCGTGGCACGAGGGCCTGGTCTACCTGATCCCCTCGCTCGCGGTGATCCTGGTCTACGGCGCGGCCATCGGCCTGGTGCTGTCCGCGCTCAACGTGTACCTGCGCGACGTGCAGTTCGTCATCGACGTCGGCCTGATGGTCCTGCTCTGGGCCTCGCCGATCGTCTACTCGTACTCGCGGGTGGTCGCCACCGTGAACACCGACTGGCTCCTCACCCTCTACACGAACAACCCGCTGACCCTGTCGGTGCTCGGCCTGCAGAACGCGATCTGGCTGCACGACCCGGCGGACGTCACGTACCCGGACCACCTGATGCTCCGGCTGGGGATCGCGTTCGTGATCGGCCTCCTCTGCCTCATCGGTGCGCAGCGGATCTTCTCCCGCCTGCAGGGCAACTTCGCGCAGGAGCTCTAGACCATGGCCATCAGCACCCCCGTCGCCCCGTCGACCGCCGGCGAGACCGCCGAGCGTCCCGACGTCATCGTCATCGACCACGTCCGCAAGCGCTTCACGGTCCGCAAGGACAACACCCTGCGCGAGCGGATAGTCACGCTCGGCCGCGCCGGGCGGAAGCACCGCCAGGACTTCTGGGCCCTCGACGACGTCACGGTGTCGATCCAGGCCGGCTCGACCGTCGGGCTCATCGGCCAGAACGGCTCCGGCAAGTCGACCCTGCTCAAGGCCATCGGCGGCATCATCCAGCCGACCTCCGGCACGGTGTCCCGCCGCGGTCGCCTCGCCGCCCTGCTCGAGCTCGGCGCCGGGTTCCACCCCGACCTGTCCGGCCGCGAGAACGTCTACCTCAACGCGAGCCTGCTCGGCCTCAGCCGCAAGCAGACCGAGGAGAAGTTCGACGACATCCTGGCGTTCTCGGGCATCGGGGACTTCATCGACACCCAGGTGAAGTTCTACTCATCGGGCATGTACGTGCGGCTCGCGTTCGCCGTCGCCGTGCACACCGACCCCGACGTCCTGCTCGTCGACGAGGTCCTGGCCGTCGGTGACGAGGCCTTCCAGCGCAAGTGCCTCGACCGCATCCGCACCTTCCAGGAGGCCGGCAAGACGATCATCATCGTCACGCACTCCCTCAGCCAGGTGCAGGAGATGTGCGACCGCGTCGTCCTGCTCAACAAGGGCAAGGTGCTGCACGACGGTGACCCCGTCCAGGCCGTGAGCATGTTCCGCGAGGTGCTCGAGGAACGCCGTCAGGGCGAGCTCAGCACCGACGTCGCCGTCGGCCGTGGCAAGGTCATCGGCGCGAGCGTGCACGTCGACGGCAAGCAGCCCCGCGCCGAGGTCATGCCGGGCGACGACCTCGTCGTGGACATGGAGTTCGAGCACCTGGACGGCATCGCCGACTGGGAGGCCGCGGTCCAGATCAACAACGCCGGTGGCCAGGTCGTCTACGGCACCACCACCGGCATCATGGGCCTCGAACTGCAGCCGCTGCACGGTCGCCGGAAGCTCCGCCTGCGGATTGCCGACACCGCGTTCGGCACCGGCAAGTACTTCATCAATGTGTCGATGATGGACTCCGCCGGGCGCCACCTGCACGACATGCCGGAGTGCGACTCGTTCGAGGTCCCCGGGTTCGAGCACGCCGTGGGCACGGTCTACGCCGAACCCTCGATCGAGGAGCTCGACTGACCCCGGACGACGGCGACACCGGGGCCC
>NZ_MJGT01000116.1:140713-163233 GCF_001864975.1 Curtobacterium sp. MMLR14_002 | reverse complement strand
CCGCGCCCCGGACCGACGGCACGCTCCGCACCGCGGTCGTCGTCGTGAACTGGAACCGCGCCGACCTGACCACCGCGGCCGTCCGCGCCGTGCTCGACGAGGGCACGGCCGACGACGTCATCGTCGTCGACAACGGGTCGTCCGACGACTCCGTCGCGGTGCTCCGCCGTGCCCTGCCGGACGCCACCGTCATCGCGCGCGACGACAACGGCGGCTTCGCAGCCGGGGCCAACACCGGCATCCGGCACACGGACGCCGACGTCGTCGTGCTCCTGAACAACGACGCCGTGCCCGCGCCGGGCTTCGTCGCGGCGCTCCGCGACCACCTGGCGCACGCCGGGCCCGAGGTCGCCGCGGTGACGGGCCGCATCGTGCTCGCCGGACGCTGGACGGGCCTCCCGGCCGGGGTGGAGCCCGCCCCCGGCCAACGCGTGCTGCGTGACCACGACGGTCGTCGCTGGACGCCGTCGGCGGACGGCGAGGTGCGGCTCAACTCGACCGGCGTCCGTGTCGACCGCGACGGCAACGGGACGGACCGCGACTGGTTCGCGCCCGTCGACCGGGTCGCCGACGTCGACGTCTTCGGGTTCTCCGGCGGCGCGTCCGCGCTCCGCCGAACGGCGCTGGACGACGTCGGCCTGCTCGACGAGTCCCTGTTCATGTACTACGAGGACACCGAGCTCGCCTGGCGGCTGCGCCGCCGCGGATGGCGCGTCGAGCACGCGGCCGACGCGGTCGTCGAGCACGACCACTCGGCGTCGTCCGGCGTGCAGAGCGACCTGTTCGTCTTCCGGAACGCGCGCAACCGCATCGTCGTCGCGCTCTGGCACGCCCCGTGGCCGACGGTCGTCCGGGCGAGCGTCCGCACCCTGGTGCGCGGCCTGCGCGGGCTGGCCTCCGGTCGCACCCGCCGGGAGGCGCGGCTCGTCCTGACGGCGTTCGCGGACGTCGCGGGGACCCTGCCGGTCCACCTCGCGCGCCGGCTGCGCGAGACCCGGCGCGCGTCCGTCCCGCGCCGCAGCGTGGACCCGGGCGCATGAGTGCAGCGGGCTATCCTGGACACTCCCCCGTCGACGGCCCCGGCCACGACGTCCCCGCCCGGAAGGAACCACGCGTGCCGCAGCTCACCGTCCTCGTCGACGGGACCGCGGTACCGCAGGCGCTCGGCGGCGTCGGACGCTACGTCGAGGGGGTCGTGTCCCACCTGACCGACCCGTCGCTCGACGTCCACCTGGTCGTCCGCCCCGTGCACGCTCCGCACTTCGCCGCCGTCGCGCCGCACGCGACCGTGCACACGGCGCCGGGCTGGACCGACTCGGTGCCGCTCCGGTTCCTGTGGGAGCAGACCGGGCTGCCGGCGCTCGGCCGTCGGCTCGGGGCGCAGGTGCTGCACTCCCCGCACTACACGTTCCCGTTCGGCTGGCGCGGCGGGTCCGTCGTCACGCTGCACGACGCCACGTTCTTCTCCAACCCCGAGTGGCACTCGCGCCTGAAGCGCACCTTCTTCACCTGGTGGAGCCGCCGGTCCCTGCGCACACGACCCGTCGTCATCGTGCCGAGCGCCGCGACCGCGACCGAGGCCGCCCGGGTCGTGACCGGCATCCGCGCCGACGTCCGGGTCGCACCG
The DNA here is from genome assembly GCF_001864975.1 of Curtobacterium sp. MMLR14_002. Classification (NCBI taxonomy): domain Bacteria; kingdom Bacillati; phylum Actinomycetota; class Actinomycetes; order Micrococcales; family Microbacteriaceae; genus Curtobacterium; species Curtobacterium sp. MMLR14_002. The sequence goes on along the minus strand of NZ_MJGT01000116.1, from coordinate 161,606 downwards.
CTCGGCGTCGACCGCACGGTGTTCCACGAGCCCGACGTCGCCGCGGTCGAGGACGCCCGGATCGCCGCCACCCTGCCCGAGGGTGCCCCGTGGATCGCGTTCCTCGGCACCATCGAACCGCGGAAGAACGTCACGGCGCTGCTCGACGCGTACGCCTCGGTGCGCGCCGCGCGTGCGGCTGCAGGGTCGGACGGCGGTCCGGGTGCGGAGACCCCGTGGCTCGTGCTGTCCGGGGCCCGCGGCTGGGACGAGTCAGCCATCGCGCGGCTCGACGCCCTGCAGCCCACCGACCACGTCATCGAGGCCGGCTACCTGCCGCTCGAGGACCTCGCCGGGTTCCTCGGCGGAGCGGAGCTCGTCGTCTACCCGTCCCTCGGCGAGGGTTTCGGGCTGCCCGTGGTCGAGGCCATGGCCTCCGGCGCGTGCGTCCTGACCACCCGGCGGCTGTCCCTGCCCGAGGTCGGCGGTGACGCGGCCGTCTACAGCGAGCCCGACGCGACCGCGCTGGCGTCCGCGATGACGGCGCTGCTGGACGATCCCGCGCTCGTGGCGTCCCACCGTGCGGCGGCGCTGACGAGGGCCTCCTCGTTCACCTGGGAGGCCACCGCAACCGTGCACGTCGAGGCCTACGAGTCCGTCGCCGGGGGTGCGCGGTGATCCGGGTCGCGGTGCTGACGGTCACCTACAACACCGGCGAGACCATCCGGCCGTTCCTGGCGAGCGTCGCCGGTGCCTCGAAGGACCCGGTCGCCGTCGTCATCGCGGACAACGGTTCGGCCGACATCGACGCACTCCGGGCGATCGGTGAGTCCTACGGCGCCGTCGTGGTGTCCTCCGGCGGCAACCGCGGCTACGGCGGTGGGATCGACGCGGCCCTGAGCGCCCTCGACGACGTGCTGCCGGACGTCCGCCCGGAGTTCCTGCTCGTGACGAACCCCGACGTCGTGCTCGGCGAGGGCTCGATCGACGAACTCGTGGCCGCCGCCGACCGGTTGCCGTCGGGTGGGTCGTTCGGCCCCCGGATCCTCGACGACCAGGGCGAGACCTACCCGTCCGCCCGGCAGCTCCCCTCGCTCCGGACCGGCCTCGGCCACGCGGCGTTCTCGCGGTTCTGGCCGGCGAACCCGTGGAGCCAGCGGTACTGGTCCACCACGAAGGTCGTCGAGCGCGAGGCCGGCTGGCTCTCCGGCGCGTGCTTCCTCATCCGGACGTCGCTCTTCCGCGAGCTCGACGGGTTCGACGAGTCGTACTTCATGTACTTCGAGGACGTCGACCTCGGGCAGCGCGTCGGTCGGTCGGGTCGGGCGAACGTGTACGTGCCCTCGGCGGTCGTCACCCACACCGGAGCCCACTCGACGTCGTCCAACCGGCGCCGGATGGAGATCGAGCACCACCGGAGCGCCTACCGGTTCCTGTCGCGGAAGTACCGGGCGTGGTGGCTCTGGCCCTTGCGCGTCGTGCTGCACGCGGGCCTGTCACTCCGCGCCCGCTGGGTCACGCGCAAGTAGCTCCCGCTCGGTCGGGGTCGTTGCGCGCGGGGTCTGCCGTCGCGGGGTCTGCCGTCGCGGGGTCTGCCGTCGCACCCCCGCGCGGGCATCGCGCCCCGACTCCTCGGGGCGCAACGACCGCAGCGGGGCGCGCACATCGGTCTCGGGTCGGATGCCCCCGGTTCGATCGCGTTCCGCACAACCGAAGTGCACGCGAACCGCGGGATTGCGCGGCTCGAACACACTTTGCTTGTGCGCCGGCACGCGCGCGCGTCCGCCGCGGCGGTTCCTCCGCGGTGCGCCCCCGCACGGGCATCGCGCCCCGACTCCTCGGGGCGCAACGACCGCAGCGGGGCGCGCACATCGGTCTCGGGTCGGATGCCCCCGGTTCGATCGCGTTCCGCGCGCGGCGGGTCAGGGGTGCAGGCGCGCGCGCGACGCGCGGGCCGCCGCCAGCAGCACGGCGGCGCGGGCGTCGAAGGAGTGCTCGGCGGCGATGCGCTCGGCCACGGCGGCACGCTCGGCAGCCGACGGCCACGAGCGCGCCGGGTCGAGCAGGTCGGCCAGCTCGTCACGAGAGCCCGCCACCACGAGCGTCGGGACGTCCAGCACGTCGGACAGCCCGGCCACCGGGTCGGTCACGACGACTCCCCCGGACGCCAGCACGTCGAACACCCGGTTCGACACGAAGCCCCCGGCGGCCATGTCGGGCCAGTGGTCGTTGAGCACCACACGCGCCGATGCGTAGGCCGCCGCGACCTCGGCCCGGGTCAGCGACGGTTCGCCGAGCGACTCCGCGGGGACGACCTCTCCCCAGCCCGGACCGTGCACGCGCAGATCGGCACCGAGCGCGACCGCGTCGGACACGATGGGTCGCGCGGCGCCGCGAGTCGAGCCGACGAACACCACGTGGTCGGCATCGGGGCTCGTCGCCGTGCGCGCGCCCGGGTGGAACACCGCCGGCTCGGTCGCCTGCAACAGGGTCCGGACCGGCACACCCGCACGCGCTGCGGCCGCGGCTGCCCACACCGGCCCGGCCGCGAAGGCCGCGTCGAACGACCGCAGTTCGGCGTCGGCGACGTCGTCGGGGTGGCTGATCACCCAGAGCAGGTTCACCGACGCCGGGTTCGGCGGCACCCGGTCGAGGCCCCGGATCACCAGCGTGACGTCGTCCGAGGCATCGTCGGCCCGCACGTGGGCGTCGCGTCGGTCGATCCGGACGCGCTGCCCCAGCCGCTCGAGTGCCCCGGCGAGCTCGGCGGCGAAGTGCACGTCGCCCCAGCCGTCGCCCTCCGGCCCGGCGGGCGCAGCGATCTTGAGCGACCAGGTGAGGTGTTCGGCGTCACCGCCGGTCACGCGCGCGGCCGGGGCCACCGGCCGGGCACCCCAGGGCGGCAGGGGCGGTCCGGCGACGACACCGTCGCCCTCGGACGCGCGGTCGCGCCAGGCGGTGAACGCGTCGACGGTCGCGGCGTCGACGGTGCGGCCGGCCTCGACCGAGCGGGTCGCCTCGCCGACGACGCGCACGGCTCCGCCATCGGCATCGGCGACCGCGCGGCTCCAGGCCGTCAGGGTCATGCGTTCGTCCGGGAGGCACGGTGCCGGCACCAGCGCCGCCCCCGGCACCGAGAGCACCGGCTGGTCCGCCGCGAAGACGGTGTCGACGTCGGTCACGGCGTCGACGCGGTCGTCCGACCACGGCAGGGCACCGGGGCGCAGCAGCCGAGCGCCGGAGCGGAAGGTGCCGTCCGGCATCCGGACCCGGGCCTGCGCGACCGAGCCCGCCGCCGCGAGGGCGTGCAGCGCCGGCACGTCGACCGACACCGAGGTGTCGACGACCACGAGCGTCCGGCCCACACCGGCTGCGACCCCGGTGTTGATCGCCGAGCCGAGGCCGTCGACGGGTTCCGGTCGGACCCACGGCAGGCGACGGCCGAACGGGTCGACCGGCGAGGCATCCGCGACGTAGCTCACGGCCCGGACGTCCACCCCACGACCGAAGGCATCACGGGCGACCGACACGAGCCGGGCGACCTCGGCGTGCCGGTCCGAACGGGTCGTGACGAGCACCGTGACGTCCTGGTCCAGCCGCGGCAGCGGGTCCGGGAACCCGGTCACGGGAACGACGGACGCCGCCGTCACGGACGCGGGACGGGCCTCCTGGCCGGAGTGGCCGGAGACCGCCGCATCCGGACGGCGGCGTCGACCGAACCAACCGGGGGCGGGGGTCACGTGCGGAGCTAGACGCCGAGGAGTCGCTGCAGGTAGACGCCGTAGCCGCCCTTGACCAGCGGCGCGGCGAGCTCGGCGAGCTGCGCGTCGTCGATCCAGCCGTTCCGCCAGGCGATCTCCTCGATGCACCCGATCTTGAAGCCCTGACGGTCCTCGATGACCTTCACGTACTCCGACGCCTGCATCATCGACTCGAACGTGCCGGTGTCGAGCCACGCGGTGCCGCGGTCGAGGACCTGGACGCCGAGCTCGCCGGCCTCGAGGTAGCGCTCGTTGACCGTGGAGATCTCGAGCTCGCCGCGGGCGCTCGGCTCGATCGTCTTCGCGATCTCGATGACCTTGTTGTCGTAGAAGTACAGGCCGGGGACGGCGTAGTTCGACTTCGGCTCGGTCGGCTTCTCCTCGATGGAGACGGCGGTGAAGTCGTCGTCGAACTCCACGACGCCGTACGCCTTCGGGTCGGCCACGTGGTACGCGAAGATCGTCGCGCCCTGGACGTCGGTGTTCTTCCGGAGGTTCGTGCCGAGGCCGGTGCCGTGGAAGATGTTGTCGCCGAGGACGAGGGCGACGCTGTCGTCGCCGATGAACTCCTCGCCGATGACGAAGGCCTGCGCCAGACCGTCCGGGGACGGCTGCACGGCGTACTCGATCTCCATGCCGAACGCCGAGCCGTCGCCGAGCAGGGCCCGGAACTGGTCGTTGTACTCCGGCGTCGTGATGACCAACACCTGTCGGATGCCCGCCATCATCAGGGTCGACAGGGGGTAGTAGACCATCGGCTTGTCGTAGATCGGCATGAGCTGCTTGCTGATGCCCTTGGTGATGGGCCAGAGGCGCGTGCCGGAACCGCCGGCGAGGATGATGCCCTTCATCGCTTTCCCCTTACTTCTTCGTCCGGAGCGACTCGGTGTACGCGACGCACTCCTCGTACGTCGGCAGCAGGCCCTGTGCCGCGGCTTCCTCGAGGGTGGGGGCGCTGGTGTCCTTCTCGGAGAGCACCAGCTCGCCGAGGCCCTCGGGCAGGTCGAGCCCGACCGTCGGGTCGAGGATCGTGATCCCCTTCTCGCGCTCGGGGTTGTAGTGCGCGCTGACCAGGTAGTTCACGGTCGACTGGTCCTCGAGCGCGACGATCGCGTGGCCGAGCCCCTCGGACAGGTAGACGGCCTTGCGGTCGACGTCGTCGATCCGGACGGAGTCCCACTGGCCGAACGTCGGGGACCCGACGCGGATGTCGACGATGTAGTCGATGAACGCCCCGCGCACGGCGGTGACGTACTTGGCCTGGCTCGGTGCCACGAGGGCGTAGTGGATCCCGCGGGCGACACCGGCCGCGGAGATCGACATGTTCACCTGGCGGAGGTCGAGCGGGTGACCGACGGTCTCCTCGAGCACGTCGGCGCGGTACGCCTCGAGGAATGCTCCTCGTGCGTCGCCGTGCTGGACGGGCGTGAACTCCCACGCGCCAGGGATCTTCAGTTCGCGGATCTGCACCGGGGAAGCCTAGCAAGCCGTGAGTTCGCATAGGCTGTCATGGTTCTGCGCATTGCCGACTCCCGAAACGAGACCAAGCGAGCCCGTGAAGCTATTCGTCCAGATCCCCTGCCTCAACGAGGAGAACACCCTCGCCAGCGTCATCGACTCCATCCCGCGGGAGATCGACGGCATCGACGAGATCGAGATCCTGGTGATCAACGACGGCAGCACCGACCGCACCGTCGAGGTCGCCAAGGAGCACGGCGTCAAGCACTTCGTGCACCACACCACGAACATGGGCCTCGCCCGCTCGTTCCGTGACGGCGTCGACTACGCGCTGCTGCACGGTGCGGACATCGTCGTGAACACCGACGGGGACAACCAGTACCCGCAGGCACAGATCGCCGAGCTCGTGCAGCCGATCCTCCGGAAGGAAGCCGAGATCGTCATCGGCGACCGGCAGACGCGCACCATCGAGCACTTCTCCGGCTTCAAGAAGGTCATGCAGCGCTTCGGCTCGTGGGTCGCGAGCCGTGCGGCCGGCCTCGACCTGCCCGACGCGGCGAGCGGGTTCCGCGCGTACTCGAAGTACTCGCTCATCCGCCTGAACATCGTGACGCGCTTCAGCTACTGCATGGAGACCATCGTGCAGGCCGGCTACAAGCGCCTGGCGATCGCGTCGGTGCCGATCACGACGAACCCGAAGACCCGCGAGTCGCGGCTCTTCAACAACATCTTCCAGCACATGTTCGAGTCCGGCTCGGCGATCGCCCGCGTCTACCTGATGTACCGGCCGATGGCGCTGTTCCTCTGGGTCGCCGCGGTGCTCGGTGCGCTCGGGCTCTGGCCGCTCATCCGGTACCTGGTGCTCCTGGCGATGCAGACCGGCGGCAACCACCTGCAGTCGATCATCCTCGGTGTCGTCCTGCTCATCACGGCGCTCCTCTCCATAGTCATCGGCGTCGTGGCCGACCTCACCCGCCTCAACCGCACGCTGGCCGAGGAGCAGCTCGACCTGCAGAAACTGCAGCGGTATGGCGACTGACACGGCCCCGGCCGTGTCGCGCTCCGACGTCCGACCCGCGGTCGGGCGGCGCGAGCGCATCCTCGTGATCGCGTTGACGGTGGCGTTCGCCGCCGTCCTCGCGGTCTGGGCCGTCGTCACCACGACGTACAAGGCCCCGGACGAGCCGACCCACGTCGATGCGGTGCTGCACCTGGCGATCGGTGACGGCTGGCCCGCGCCCGGTGCGATGCACTACCTCAACGCGGTGCACGACACCCAGATCAGCAACATGCGGCAGTCGACCGACGTGAACCAGACGTGGGGCGAGCTGCTCCGCGAGTTCCCGGGCGTGCACCCGACGAGCATCGACCAGATGTCGCAGCACCCGGCCACGTACTACGCCCTGGCCGCCGGGGTCCTGCAGCTGGTGCACTTCGAGGACCTCCGCTGGGACCTCGCCGTCATGGTGCTGCGACTGTTCGACGCCCTGCTCGTCCTGCCGCTGCCGTTCCTGGCGTGGGCGACCGTGCGTCGGCTGACGCGGTCACCACGGGCCGCCCTGGTCGGCGGTGCGGCGGTGTTCGCCCTGCCCGAGGTCGCCTCGATCGGCACCTCGGTCACGAACGACGCGCTCATGCTGCCGCTGGCCGGCGCGCTCGTGTACTTCGTCGTGCCACTGCTCACGGGCGACCTGCGGGTGCGCACCACCATCTGGATCGGGCTGCTGCTCGGCGCGATGCTGCTCGTCAAGGGCACCGCACTCCCCGCGATCCCGTTCGTGGGCATCGCCGTGATGGCCGCCGGCTGCACCCGGGCGACCGTCTGGCGGAACGCGCTCCGGACGCTGTGGACCCTGGGGCTCGCCGCCGTCGTCGGTGGCTGGTGGTGGCTGCGCAACATCCTCGTGTACCGCGACATCCAGCCGGACGGCATGGCGGGCGCACGTCCGCCGATGCCGTTCCCGGCCGGCACCTCCGCCAGCCCCGAGGTGTTCCTCCGCGACTACTGGAACGGCGTCACCCGCACCTTCTGGGGCAGCGTCGGTGGTCTCACCCAGTTCCAGCTCGCCCAGGTCCTGATCGACGGGCTGACCATCGCGTCGCTCGTCGGCATCGTCGTCTGGGGCTTCCGCCGCGGCCCGTCGCTCCGCCCGGCGATCGTGCTGGCGTCGTTCCCCGTGATCCTCATCGCCCTGCACCTGCAGAGCGGGTGGGGCGGGTACGTCCGGAGCACCATCGTCGCCGGCACCCAGGGGCGCTACTACTACCCCACCCTCATCGCCCTCATCGCCCTGAGCGCCCTCGCCTGGCGCCGGGTCACCGTGACGGCAGCCGGCACCACCCGGCTCGCCGTCGGGATGTCGATCGCGGCGATGGCCATCGCGCTGTACGGCGTCGTCTACGCGCTGCGGGCCTTCGGGCGCGACGCCGCCTTCTGGGTCGACGAGTTCGCGGTCGGCCGGTTCGACCGCTACGGCATGGTCCCCGCCGGCACGAACTTCACCCTCGTCGCCGTCGCCGCGGTCGCACTGACCGTCACCGCCGTGCTGCTCGTCCGGTTCATGCGCCGTCCAGAGGTGCCCGCGTGAGCGCCCCGCGACCGCTCGTCGGCCGGCACGAGTGGGTCCTGCTCGGCACCGTGACGCTGGCCTGGCTCGCCTTCCTGCTGACCTTCGCCCTGGTCACCCCGGCCTTCGGGGCCCCCGACGAGCCCGCACACGTCGACGCCGCGTTCCGCCTCGCGCTCGGACTCGGCTGGCCGCACGGCGGCGAGATGCACTACCTCGCCGCCGTGCGGCAGATCGTCGAGCACCCGGCACCGGCCGTCGACCGCCCCACGGTCGACGCGCTGCTGGCGGCGGAGCCCGGGGACTCCCCCGCGATCGACCCGATGTCCCAGAACCCGCCGACGTACTGGTTGGTGGCCGCCGGGATCCTGCGCGTCATCCGGTTCGGCTCGCACGACTGGGCGACCTCGGTGCTCGTGCTCCGCGTGTTCGACGTGCTGCTCGTCACCGCGCTGCCGGTCCTGGTCTGGGCGACGGTCCGTCGGGTGACCCGCTCGCCCCGCACCGCACTCGTCGCCCCGGTCCTGCTCTTCGCCGTCCCGCAGCTGGCGCAGGTCACCTCCGGCGTCACGGTGTGGGCACCGGTCGTCCTGCTCGGCGCCGTGCTCGTCTGGCTGAGCGCACGCGTGCTGACCGGCGACCGTTCGTGGTGGACCACCGCCGGGCTCGCCGTCGCCGTCACCGGGCTGGCGGCCCTGAACGCGCTCGGGCTCCTGGCGATCCCGTTCGTCGTCCTCGTGTCCGCCCTGGCACCCGGCCGGACGTGGGGTCGCCGGGGCCTGCACGCCGGCGTGATCGTCCTCGCTGCCGTCGCCGTGTCCGGCTGGTGGTGGGTGCGGACGCTGCTCGTGAGCGGGACGCTCCTGCCCGACGCCCTGCGCGCCGTCACGACCGTGCAGCCGTACCCGGCGGGCGGTGCGAACCCCGGGGCGTTCGCCGGGCGCCAGTGGGACGGCCTGACCACCTCGTTCTTCGGCGCACTCGGCGCGAACCAGTGGCCGTTGCCGGCGATGGTCATCGACACGCTCGCGGTCGTCGGACTGGCCGTCATCGGGTGGTCGTACGCCCGCCGGGCTCCGGGCCGCCGGGTGACCACGATCCTGCTCGTCTGGCCGACGGTCGTCCTCGTCGCCACCCTCGCCTACAACTGGCGGAACTACCTCGGCACGCACCAGGGCAACGGGCTGCAGGGGCGGTTCCTGTTCGTCGCGGTCGTCGCGCTCGTGCTCGCACAGGCGGTCGCCTGGCACGCCCTCGTCGTCCGCCCGGAGCTCCGCCGACGCCTGGCCCGGCTGGCGGTCGTCGGTTCGCTCGCGATCGGCACGTACGGCATCGGCCTGACCTACCGCGGCGGGTGGGAGAACACGCAGTTCCGCATCACGCCCGGCGGGATCTCCGCGATGGCCGGCGGCGCGGTCACCGGGCCGTTCGCGATCCTGCTGGTCGCCATCGTGTTCGCGGCCGCCGCCGTCGCGACCGTCGTCCTGGTGTGGCGCACCTCCGCCGACCCCACCAGCGGCCCGCTAGAATCGCCGCCGACCCACGAACCGACCGTCAGGAAAGAGAACTCGTGAAGATCCTCGTCACCGGAGGAGCCGGCTTCATCGGCTCGAACTTCGTCCGCCGCACGCTGGAGGACGCGTACCCCGGCCTCGAGGGCGCCGAGGTCGTCGTCTACGACGCACTGACCTACTCCGGCAACGAAGCGAACCTCGCCCCGGTCGCCGACTCCCCCCGCTACACCTTCGTGCACGGCGACATCCGCGACGCCGCGAAGCTCGACGAGGTCGTCCCGACCGTCGACGCCATCGTGCACTTCGCCGCCGAGTCCCACGTCGACCGCTCGGTCCGCGACTCCGGCATCTTCGTCGAGACCAACGTCGTGGGCACCCAGCGCCTGCTCGACGCCGCGCTCCGCCACGGCACCGAGCGCTTCGTGCACGTCTCCACCGACGAGGTCTACGGCTCCATCAGCGAGGGCTCGTGGGACGAGGAGCGCCCGCTCGAGCCGAACTCGCCGTACTCGGCGTCGAAGGCCGGCAGCGACCTGCTCGCCCGCAGCTACCACCGCACGCACGGGCTGAACCTCTCGATCACGCGCTGCTCGAACAACTACGGGCCGTACCACTTCCCCGAGAAGGTCATCCCGCTCTTCGTCACCAACCTCATCGACGACGTGCACGTGCCGCTGTACGGCGAGGGCAACAACATCCGCGACTGGCTGCACGTCGACGACCACACCCGTGGCATCGCGATGGTCCTGACCCGTGGCCGCGCCGGCGAGATCTACAACATCGGCGGCGGCACCGAGCTGACCAACAAGGAACTCACGCAGCTGCTGCTCGACGCGACCGGCAAGGACTGGTCGTACGTCGACCGCGTCGCCGACCGTCTCGGCCACGACCTGCGCTACTCGGTCGACATCTCGAAGATCCAGGCCGAGCTCGGCTACGAGCCGCTCGTGCCGTTCGAGCAGGGCCTGGCCGACGTCGTGCAGTGGTACCGCGACAACCGCGCCTGGTGGGAGCCGCTCAAGCAGCGTGCGGCCCTGAGCTGAACCGGCACACCGTGACCAGGTACCTCATCACCGGCGCCGCCGGCATGCTCGGCCAGGACCTCCAGGCCGCGCTCGCCGGCCGCGACGTCACCGCGCTGTCGCGGGCGGACCTCGACATCACCGACCCGGCCGCGGTGGACGCCGCCGTCGCCGGGCACGACGTCGTGATCAACTCGGCCGCCTACACGAAGGTCGACGACGCGGAAGACCACGAGGACGACGCCCACGCGGTCAACGCGACGGGGCCGAAGCTCCTGGCCGAGGCCGCGGTCCGCCACGGCGCGAAGCTCGTCACCGTGTCGACCGACTACGTCTTCGACGGCAACGGCACCGCGCCCTACGCCGAGGACGCCCCGACCGACCCGATCAACGCCTACGGCCGCACCAAGGCCGCCGGCGAGGCGTTCGTGCGCGCGATCGCCCCGGACACCTCGTACGTCGTCCGCACCGCGTGGATCTACGGCGCGCACGGGCCGAACTTCGCCGCGACGATGCTCCGGCTCGCGGGCTCGCACGACACCGTCAGCGTCGTCACCGACCAGGTCGGCCAACCGACGTGGACGGGCGACCTCGCCGCGCGGATCGTCGAGCTCGTCGACGGGGACGCGCCCGCGGGCATCTACCACGGGACGAACGCCGGCCAGGGTTCCTGGTTCGACTTCACGCAGGCCATCTACCGCGAACTCGGGCTCGACCCGGAGCGCGTGCTGCCCACCGACAGCGCCACCTTCGTCCGGCCGGCGCCGCGCCCGGCGTACAGCGTGCTCGGCCACGACGGCTGGTCGCGCGCCGGACTCGCGCCGATGCGCGACTGGCGCGACGCCTTGCACGCTGCGGTCGCGGCGGGTGCGCTGACCGCGTAGGCACGGCTCTCGACCGGGAGGCGCGGGTCGGGTTCCGCACACCGCGGACCCGACCCGCGCCTCCTGTCCGACCACCGACCGCGCCCAGGGGGCGCCGGGACCACCCTGGTAGTGTCGGGCAGCCGAGCGCGGGGCCGGCCCTCGGCCCCCTGACCACGGGTCCACGAACCACGACGAGGAGCACAGCACCATGACCACCCTCCACGTCATCGTCGACCAGATCGTCGCGCCCGTGCCGGGCGGCATCGGGCGCTACGCCGAGGAGCTCGCGCGCCACCTCGTCGAGCACGCGCCGAGCGGCTGCGAGGTCGCGGGTGTGGTCTCCGCCGTCGGGTCCGACGAGATGGCGCACCTGCGGACGCTCCTGCCCGGGCTGTCCGACCTGCAGCGACTGCCGCTGCCGCGTCGTGAGCTGTCGCTCGCCTGGCAGGGCGGGTTCGTGGGCGGCATCGCGAAGGGCATGGTGCACGCGCCGAGCGTGCTCGCGCCACTGGTCAAGCACGACCGTTTCCAGGACCCGGGCCGGCAGACCGTGGTGACCGTGCACGACGTGGTGCCGTGGACCAACCCCGAGACGCTCACGCCGCGCGGTGTCCACTTCCACAAGGCGATGGTGAAGCGGGCGTGGAAGCACGCCGACGCCGTCGTGGTGCCGACCCACGCCGTGGCGGGGGCGCTGAACGAGATCCACCGGTTCGACGACCGGCTCCGCGTGATCGGCGGTGCCCCGAGCGGACGCCTCCGCCTGCCCGTCGACGCCGACCTGCGCGCCGAGCGCCTCGGCCTGCCCGACCGCTACGTGCTCGCGGTCGGCACGCTCGAGCCGCGCAAGGCCCTCGCGTCCCTGATCGAGGCGATGGCCCACCCGGACGCCCCCGGCGACGTGCCCCTGGTCATCTCCGGCCCGGACGGCTGGGGCGACGTCGACGTGTACGGCACCGCGGAGCGCGCGGGCCTGTCGCGCGACCGGGTGAAGGTCCTCGGCCGCATCGACGACGCGGACCTCGCGGTGGTCTACGACCGTGCGACGGTGTTCGTGTTCCCCAGCCTCGCCGAGGGCTTCGGCCTGCCCGTGATCGAGGCGATGAGCTTCGGCACCCCGGTGATCCACTCCGACGACCCCGCCGTGGCCGAGGTCGCGTCGGACGCCGGCGTCACCGTCGCCCGGTCACCGCGGGAGTCCTACCCCGCACGGCTCGCACAGGCCGTCTACCAGGTCGTGAACGACCCGCAGCTCTCCAGCCGGCTGGCCGTGGCGGGGCCGGACCGCGCACGCATGTACGACTGGTCCGACTCCGCCGCGGAGACCTGGCAGCTGCACGCCGACCTCTGACGGCCGGAGCGCGTCAGCCCTTGTACGTGTAGGTGCTGACCCAGTCGATGTACAGGTGCCCCGCATCGCCCCAGTCGCCCACCTGGAACATGTAGCGGTGCGCGGTCTTCGGCACGTGGGTCGTGATCGTCTTGATCACCTTGCCGTCGAGGCGGTACCGCACGGACTTCCCGGGCACCCACTCGATGGAGTACGTGTGCCACGAACGCCACGAGACGCCGGTGCTCAGGCTCGTCGCGTTGGCCTCCTGGCCCGCGATCATCGAGTGGTGGTGCAGCATCGGCTGCTGGTCGAAGTTGGCCTCGGGGTAGTCGATCTCCCCGTCGGCCCAGCGGTCGGACGACGGCCAGAGCATGAAGGCCGCGCCGTTGCCGGCACCGCCCGTGGCCTTGGCGCGGACGATGAACTTGCCGCCCTTGTGGCCCCAGGCTCCCGTCGGCGTGCCGAAGGTACCGGCGGCGCCGTGCTTGCCGTCGAGCTTGACGTCCATGTACCCGTTGTGCGAGCTGATCTGCGAACCCGAGTAGTACATGCCGCCGGTCCCGTCCGGGTACGGCTGCCACGAGTTGGCGTACTTCTTGGCGAAGGCGCCCTTCGCACCGGCCGCGGTGCTGAACTGCTCGCGGAAGGTCTGCTTGAAGTTCCCGACGTCGCCGAGCGGTGCCGAGCTGGCGGTCGCTGCGGTCCCCTGACCGAGCGGTCCGGCGACGAGTGCTGCTCCGAGGAGCACGACGGCGAGTGCGGCCCTCCTGGTGGTGCGCTTCTGCATGAGGTCGGTCACTCCCTGACGTGACTGTTCGCACCCGTTCCCGTGGGTGCCGGGCGGCCGGATCTCGGCTACCCGGCGTTCACGGTAGTTGCTGTCCACAATCTGCGCCTGGGGGTTGACACTTCAGCGCACCCCCAGTACACGGGGCTTGCGCGAGGATCAGCCGTCGGGCAAGAAGTCCTGGTCAGTGCGCGTGGCGTGACCGGTCACCCGTCGGATCGACCAGGGAACGTCGTCGTGCCGCCCGATCAGGGGCGGGCGCGACGACGCCGAGCGACGAGCGCGACCACGACGGTGGCCACGACCGCGACGACGGCCGCGACCCCTGCGACCTCGGCGACGTGGAGCGCCGCGAACCACGAGTCGAACTGCGACTTCGTCGCCACGACGTCCGGGCCCGCGCCACGGAACCACCCCGCCACGGGGTTCATCGGACCGGCCGCGCCCGCAGCGACCACGCAGACCACCGCGGCGACCACGGCGACCGCGGAGAGGACGAGGACGGGGACGGCGCGGCGCATCCCGCTACCGTAGCGCGGCTCGGACCCCGCAGCGGCGGCCTCAGAGCGAGTCGCGGAGGCGCGCCGCCTTCTCCTCGACCAGGCGCTCGAGCCCGTCGGCGTACTCGGCCAGGCGAGCGGCGACGGCCGGCTCCGAGGAACCGATGATGCGCGCGGCCAGCAGACCGGCGTTGGCGGCACCGTTGATCGCCATCGTCGCGACCGGGATCCCCGCCGGCATCTGCACGATCGAGAGCAGCGAGTCGAGGCCGTCGAGACGCGCGAGCTGCACCGGGACACCGATCACCGGGAGCGTCGTCATCGAGGCCACCATGCCCGGCAGGTGTGCCGCTCCGCCGGCCCCGGCGATGACGACCCGGATGCCACGGTCGGCGGCGCCGCGGGCGAAGCGGGTCATCTTGTCCGGCGTGCGGTGCGCCGACACGACGTCCGCCTCGAACGGGATCCCGAGTTCGGTGAGGATGTCCGCCGCGGCACGCATGGTCGGCCAGTCGGAGTCCGACCCCATGATGATCGAGACGAGCGGCTGTGCGGGTGCGGCGGTGTCGGTCACGCGACGAGCCTAGCCGAGCAGCACGCGTCGCCAGGTGTCGCCGTCACGGCCGATCGTGCGCTCCTCGGCGACCCAGCGGGCCGCCCCCTCGTCCGCCCGGCCACGGTCGACGGCGGTCCGGACGGCGTCCCGCCACGCCGACACGTCGTCCGGCACGGCCACGGCGCCGTGGGCCCGTGCGACGGCGTAGGACGGACGGTCGGACACCACGGCGGGCAGCCCGAGCGCGGTGTACTCGAGGAACTTCAGGTCGCTCTTCGCGCGGTTGAACTCCTCGTCGCGGAGCGGTGCGACACCCGCCCGCCAGCGCTCCCGGTGCGCCACGAGCCATCGGGAGAACGCGGGGTAGTGCCCGTCGGGGACCTCGACCCGGCGGAACCAGTCGGCACCGCCCTCGTCGGTCACCCCGATGACCTCGAGCCGGATCGGGGTGCCGTCGGCGGTGGTGAGGTCGGCGAAGACGTCACGCAGGAGCTCGAGGTCGGCGGCGTGGGTGAGCGTGCCCATGTACAGCACCCGGTGCTCCCCCGCGGGCCGCTCGTCGTCGTCCGCGGTGGGGCCGGCAGTCCAGATCGTCGGGTCGAGGGCGTTCGGCACGACGACGACGTCCCGCGCCACCGGACGGACCACGTCGGCGAGTTCGGGCGTGCTCACGACGACGGTGTCGGCACCGCGCACCAGGGCGTCGATCGAGGCGAGCCGGTCGGGGTCGTACTCGGCGCGGGCCAAGCGAGCGCGTCCGGACTCGGTGAAGAAGTCGTCGTCGACCTCGGCCACGACGCGGATGCCCCGGGAGGCGGCTGCCGCCAGGAAGGGCTGCACGTCGGCACGGGGAAGGATGTCCCGCTGCACCAGGAGTGCGGCGTAGGGCGCCTGGTCGGAGCCGTCGACGAACGCTGCCGGGTCCACCTGGCGCACCTCGGCGGTGCCGCTCGCAGCCAGGTGCTCGGTGCGGCGGACGACACGGACGTGTGCCGAGGCCGGGTGGGCGCCGCCACCGCCCGCGACGACGTACCCGAGGACGGGCAGGGGTGTCGGCTGTGGCGGGGCACCTGCGACGGCGCGGCGCAGGCGTGCGGCGGCCCGGCGGACGAGATCACGCGGCATGCGCCCATCCTCTCGCACGGCGAACGCCGCACGGCGGACGCCGCACGGAGGCCGCCCCCTCAGCGCACCGTCACCGTCCGGCACGGCGACGCCCTGCGGTCCGCGCCGCTGCCGGTGTTGTGGACGATCGCGCAGACGGTGTGCTTGCCGACCGCAGCCCGGACGGTGCCCGCGAAGCCGTGCGACCCACCGGAGCCCCAGGTCGCGTCCACGTCGGCGCGCTTCCGACCGGCGTCCAGCGACGTCACCCGCTTGCCGTCGACGGTGATCGCCACCCGGCTCGCCGAGGCCACCGCGTCGCCGTCGAACGCCCAGCCGCGCACCGCGATGCCCCGGGTCACGGCCTTCGCGGACTCCAGTTCGGCGTACGGGTCGTGCCGGTAGGCGCGGACGGTCGAGCAACCGAGCGGGGTGTCCGACCCCGCGCCGATGTTCACCGCGGTGACGCAGACGCGGCGAGCGCCGGCCGCGGTGGGTACCACGACGTCGAAGCCGTGGGTCGCGCCGACCCCGGAGCGTGCGTCGACGTCCGGCCGGTCGAGCCCGGCGGTGGTGACGCCTGCGGGGACACCGTCGACGGTGGCCCGGACCCGCACGGGCTGCGTGGGGTCGTCCTCGTCGTAGGCCCACCCGGACACGCGGACGCCGCCGCCGGTGCCGGCGACGGCCTCGAGCGTCCCACGGGGGGTCAGGTCGGCGGCGGCCACACCCAGGCGTGCGTTCGCGACGAGGGCCTGTGCGTAGGTCGAGAACCACTTGCCGGCGGCCGGGGCCCCGTTGCAGGTGCCGTCGCTCGCGCCGGGGGTCTTGACCCACAGCAGGGCGTCGAGCGCCGTGCCGTCGGACACCACCCGGGGCGAGGTGCCGAGCCCGGCCCCCGGTCCGTTGCACCAGGTGCCGCGCCAACCCTGCCCGTTGCGTGAGGTGTCGATCACGTAGTGCGAGCCCCCGGTGGCGGCGGACACCTTCTGTGCGTACGCCTGCTCCTGCGCGGTCGGGTAGTAGTTCGCCACGTTGGTGAAGAACCCGCGGGCCTGCTGGACGCCCGCGCTGTTCAGCCGCGACGCCATCAGCGCGGGCTGCACCCAGTTCGAGTTGCCCGCGTCCAGGTAGGCGGGGACCCCGGCGGCGGTCAGCCCGGCGACGGTGCGGGAGAGGATCCGGTAGCGCTGCTCGTCGAGCGCGGTGCTGCACTTGGCGTTGCTGAGCATCGCGAGCGAGTCCGGTTCGACGATGACGGCTGCGCGGTGGCCCGCCAGCGCCGCGGTGACCTGGTCGACCCAGGCGTCGTAGGACCCCTCGTCGAAGCCGCCGGCGGAGTACCCGCCGCAGTCACGGTCGGGGATCGCGTAGAGCACGAACACGGGGGTGGTGCCGGACTGTTCGGCACCGGTGAGGGCGGTGCTGATGGTCTTGGTCAGCTGCGTCCCCTGGCTCCAGTCGCCGAGCCAGGTCGCGACGGGGTACCCGGCGATGGTCTTCGCCGCAGCGGCCCCGGCCGGGTCGGTGGCGGCCAGGGCGGCCTGCGCCTTCGCGGCCTCGCTCGTCGGCGACCGGTACGGCCCGGCGCCGTAGAGCGACGCGGACGTCGCCGAGCGGATGGTCGAGGCCGAGGTCGCCGCGGACGCGGTCGCGGTCGGCAGCAGGCCGGCGACGGCTGCGACGAGGGCGATGGCTGCGCCGCAGACGGCGGCACGGCGCGGACGGCGGCGCATGGGGACTCCCTGGACGGTGGGCACGGACCGTTCCAGGGGAACACGCGCTCCCGGCCCCCGCCAGCCTCCCGACCGGGTGCCACCCGAGGGGGTGTCCGCAGAGCGGCCGACGAGTGTGTCCCGCACCCGTGACGGACAGGAGGCCCGTGGCGGCGTCGCCACGGGCCTCCCGTCCGTCATCCGGTCACGTCGAGGACGCCACCCGGTGTCGCGGACACCGGCTCAGTCGTCGAAGTGCGCCGCGGCCGCGCGGGCGCGGTAGACGACGTCGTCGACGTCGTCGCCGAGCACCGTGACGTGCCCGATCTTCCGGCCGGGCCGGGGCGCCTTGCCGTAGAAGTGGTACTTCGCCTCGGGGAAGGCCTCGAGCGCTGCGGGGTACCGGGCGGCGAGGTCGCCGTCCGCGGGTCCGCCGAGCACGTTGACCATGACGGACGCGGGGGCGAACGAGCCGGTTGCTCCGAGCGGCAGGTCGAGGACGGCGCGCAGGTGCTGTTCGAACTGGCTCGTGGTGGCGCCGTCGATGGTCCAGTGCCCGGTGTTGTGCGGACGCATCGCGAGTTCGTTGATGAGGATGCGCTCGTCGTCGGTCTGGAACAGCTCGACCGCCAGCACACCGGTCACACCGAGTTCCTCCGCGATGCGGACGGCGATCGACTCGGTCAGGTCGGCGATCCGGCCGGCGCTGTCCGGGGCCGGTGCGATGACCTCGGCGCAGACCCCGTCGCGCTGCACGGTCTCGACGAGCGGCCAGGCGACGACCTGCCCGGAGGGACGGCGTGCCACGGACTGCGCGAGCTCGCGGGTGAAGGGGACGAGCTCCTCGACCAGGAGAGCCTGGTCGCCGCCGGCCTCGGCCACGGCGATGAACCAGTCGTCGACGTCGGACGCGTCGGAGACGACCCGGACGCCCTTGCCGTCGTACCCGCCCCGCGGCGTCTTGACGACGGCACGGCCACCGTGGTCCGCCAGGAACGCTCGGAGGTCGTCGGGTCCCTGCACGGCGGCCCAGTCGGGCACCGGCAGTCCGAGTTCGCTCAGCCGGCGACGCATGGTGATCTTGTCCTGGGCGACGGCCAGCGCGTCCGGTCCGGGGTGGACCGACACGCCCGCGTCGACCAGGCTGCGCAGGACGTCCTGCGGCACGTGCTCGTGGTCGAAGGTCACCACGTCGACCTGTCGGGCGAACTCGAGCACCGTGGCGGCGTGGTGGTAGTCACCCTCGGCGGTGGCGGCGATCGCGGCGGACATGCCCGGCCCCTCGGCGAGCACCCGGATGTCGATCCCCAGTTCGACCGCGGCCGGCACCATCATCCGTGCCAGCTGTCCCCCACCGATGACCCCGACGCGCAACGCCATGCTGTGTGATCCTTCCGGCGCTCCCACCGTGCGGTGGGAACGCGTTGTCTACAATCGCTGTTCGGGTCGTGCTCTGCACGACCGGTCACAACTCTACGGATCCTGGAGGGCTCGTGCGGCGCCTCATCGCCCAGCTGGCACGCTTCGGCGTCGTCGGTGCCGTCGGCTTCGTCGTGGACACCACGGTGTTCAACGTGCTGCGCATCACCGTCCTGAACCCCGAGGACGTCCACTCGGGGCCGTTCTGGGCGAAGGTCATCTCCACCGTCGTGGCGATCTTCGTGAACTGGATGGGCAACCGGTACTGGACGTTCCGCGAGCAGCGTCGCGCCGTGGCCACCCGCGAGGGCATCGAGTTCGTCGTCGTGTCGCTCGGCGGCATGGTCATCGCGCTCGCCTGCCTCGGGGTGTCGCACTACGCGATGGGGCTCACCTCGGTGCTCGCCGACAACGTCGCGAACATCATCGGGCTCGTGCTCGGCACGGTCTTCCGGTTCTGGCTCTACAAGGTCTGGGTCTACCACCCCGAGCGCACGGCCACGCAGCCGGCCGCCGCGGACGAGTCGGTGTCCGACGGCCCGCGGGTCCCCCACGACGTCTGACCTAGGATCGGTGGGGTGACGGCCGAGACGACCACCACCCCCGCCCCACCCCGCACCGCGCGCTGGGAACGTGTCGCGATCGCGGTGATCACGGCGACCTTCGGGCTCTGGCTGGTGGCGTGGGCATTGCTCGTCCCGGTGTTCGAGGCCCCCGACGAGACCGCGCACATCGACGCCGCCGTGCACGTCGCCCTCGGTGACGCCTGGGCGGCCCCCGGCGAGCTGCACGTCACCAACGCCGTGCAGGCCGCGAAGGTCGAACAGGCGACGAAGCCGTCCGACGAGTGGTCGACGGTGAGCGAGCTGCTGCAGAACGCACCAGGACCCTCGGCGACGGTCAACCAGATGACCCAGCACCCGCCGACCGCCTACCTGGCCGGCGCCGCCGTGCTCCGGGCCGTCGACTTCGGCGAGCTCCGCTGGGACCACGCGTTCATCGCCCTCCGCCTGGCCGACGTGCTGGCCGTCACCGCGCTCCCCCTGCTCGCCTGGGCGTCGGTGCGCCGGGTGACCCGCAGCCCCCGCGCCGCGCTGATCGGGGCCCTCGCCGTGTTCGCGACGCCCGAGCTCGCGTCCATCGGCTCGTCGTTCTCGAACGACGCCCCGGTGCTGCTCGTCGCCGGGATCGTCGTCTGGCTCGCCACCCGTCTGCTCACCGGCGACACCCGCTGGCGCACCACGATCGCACTGGCGGTGGTCCTCGGAGCACTGGTCTGGATCAAGGGCACCGGGTTGCCGGCGGTGCCGTTCGTCGCGGTGGTGGTGCTGTTCGCCGGCGCCGGGGTGCTGTCCCTGCGGCAACGGATCGTCCGCACGGTCGTCACGATGGCGGTCTCCGGAGGCATCGGTGCCTGGTGGTGGCTGCACAACCTCGTGTCGTACGGCCGGATCCAGCCGAACGGCTACACGGCCATGCGGCCCCCGAAGGACTTCCCGCCGGGCGAGAGCCCCACGCTCGGACACTTCCTCGACGTCAGCTGGGGCACCCTGTCGCGCACGTTCTGGGGCAGCTTCGGCGGTCGGGCCCAGGTGACCATCGGCGACCTGCTCACCGCCGTCCTGACCCTGGTCGCCCTCGTGGTGCTCGTCGGCTGGGCGTTCCGCCGGGGCCCGGAGCTGCGGGTGGCCCTGTGCCTCGCGGTGTTCCCGGCGCTCCTGATCGGCATCCAGAACCGCACGAGCGCGCACTCGTACCTCACCACCACCGAGGTCGCCGCCACCCAGGGCCGGTACTACTTCCCCGCGATCGTCTGCCTGATCGTGCTGAGCGCGCTCGCGTGGCGACGACTGGTGCCGGCGGGCCGGGCACGATCCTGGGCCGCGGTGACGCTGGCCGTCGTGCTGCCCGCGGTGGGCGTGTACGGCTTCGCGGTGGCGTCGGCCTGGTTCTGGAACGCGGCGCTGTTCCCGGTGACGGGCCGCGGGCTGCTGCGGTACTCCGAGATCGGGCCGGTGCCGCCCGCGGTGCTCGTCGTCGTCGTGGCCCTGGTCGCGGTGGGGCTCGTCGCGTCGGTCGTGCAGGTCGCGCGCGCCGACCGTCGCGCCCTGCCGACGACGGTTCCCGTCGGCTGACACGCGCGGCCGCGGAGCGCCGGGGTGGCACGACGTGCCGCAGGCGCGGCGCCGAGGGGTCGCGAACTGTCGGCAGGCGAGGCCGCAGACGACACTTCGTGACCCATCGGCGGACGGCGCGCGGCGTGCGGTGGGCGCACCCACGAGACGGACGGGAGGCCCGGTGCCAGCTGGCAC
>NZ_MJGT01000116.1:134281-140193 GCF_001864975.1 Curtobacterium sp. MMLR14_002 | reverse complement strand
CGGGCCTCCCGTCCGTCCGCACGCGCGACCGGTGCCCCACTCCGTGAGCAGGAATGGTCGGGTCCGTCATCCGGACCCGACCATTGCTGCTCACGAAACGCCGCGCGCGACGCGCGTCAGGCGGCGGGGACGCCGCCCTCGACCGCGGAGGGGTCGTCGGTCGGGCGGTTGCGCCGGAACCACGTGGGGGCCGCAGCGCAGAGCAGGAAGAGTCCGTCGACCGCCAGGCTCCAGACACGGGTGACGACGACCACGACCAGTGCGATGGGCGGCGGCATGACGAGCGCCAGCAGGAGGGCCTGCACGCCCTCGCGGACGCCGAGTCCACCGGGGGCGAAGACGGCCAGCATGCTGATCGCCGAGGCCATGCTCGCGGCACCGATCACGAAGGCCGCGTCGGTGAGCTTCAGCGACGGGTACACGCCGAGGGTGATGAAGTAGTACGCCGTGCCGGACAGCACCGCGCCCGCGACGTAGAGCCCGGCTCCGCCGAGGACGGTGCCGAGGTTCGGACGGACGTCAGCCTCGAGCGGCTTGCGACGCAGGATCTTCAGCGCGATCCCGATCAGGAACACGAACACGCGCGGGATCAGGCAGACGACGCAGCCCACGAACGCCGCGATCATCAGGACGATGAGCCACGGGTCGAGGTTGTGCGTCCGCGGGTCGATGAGCAGCAGCACGAGCGCCAGGGCCAGGGTCGCGGCGATCTGCAGGGCACCCTCGAGCAGCCCGCTCACGCCGAGGCGGGCCTTCGAGACGCCGTGCTTCGAGGCGAAGTAGACCTTGCCGATGATCCAGGTCGCGGCACCGGGGATGTAGCGGCCCATCCAGGACTTCGCGTACACGTAGGTCAGGGTCACGCCGCTGCCCTTGAGCCCGGTCGCACCGAGCCGTCGCAGCAGGTAGAACCAGATGCCGACGCCCCAGTACCGGAAGCCGAGGCTGATCACCGTCGCGAGGATCACCCACGACCACTGCCAGTCGAGCCCGGCGAGCTGTCCCCAGTCGACGCTCCGGACGTACAGCACGAGGAACACCGCGAGCAGGACGTAGAAGGCGATGGGGATCGCCTTGCCGAGGAACCGTCGTCGCTTCGACGGACGCTTCCCCTCGGGCGCGGGGGTGTCGCTGGTGCTTGCGGACAAACGGGTCTCCTGCTCAGGTCACGGGCTCAGGTCATGGTAGACGCTGGGGCGGGCCGCTCCCTGCGGTGCTGCCGCAGGGAGCGGGTGCCGGGGACGTCACCGGTCGAGCGTCACCGGGCGAGCTTGACGATCTGCACGCGGCAGGGGATCTCCGGGTCGGTGGAGCGGTCCGCGCTGCACGAGATCGTCGCGTTGTACGTGCCGACCAGCTTGCCGGCCACCGAGTAGTCACGCGCCGGGGCGGTCGCCGGGTCGAACTGCACGAAGTACTGCACGCCCTCGTCGATGAACAGGTTGCGCATCGCGTCCGAGTGGTACGTGTAGCCCTGACCTGAGCGACCGTACACACGCGTGTCGGTCAGGAACGCGAGCGAGGAGAGCGAGCGGTAGTTCGAGCCGATGACGGTGGCGTCCTCGGGCAGCGCGCCGCTCGCCCGGATCTGGTCGGCGAGCCGGACGATCTCCGGCACGTCGGTCGGCCCGAAGACGCGCAGCGCCTCGGTGCGGTTGACCGACGGGTAGAACGGCGCCGGGGACCCGAACCAGTTCTGCGTGTACGAGGCGATCGGCACGACCGCGATCGCGACGCACGCCACGATCGTCCGGACCACGCCCCGACGGCGCACCAGCCGCCAGACGGCCGGCAGCATGAGCGCCCCGATCATCGCCGTCAGGTAGAACAGCGGCCAGTAGTACCGGGCGTTGCCGCCGCCGCTCGACGACGACGTGATCATGCCGTAGCCGACGAAGTACACCAGGGTCGTCGCCGCGACGATGCAGGTGAACGCGTAGCGGCGGAACCGCACGACACCGATGACGAGTGCCGCCGCGAAGAGCAGGGCGATCGGCGCCGCGAACGGGGCGAAGGTGCTGATCTTCTGCAGGTAGTACGGCAGGGCGAGCATGCGCTCGTGCAGGTAGTACCCGGCGCGGGCCGCGATGCCGGACTCCTTCGTGACCTTCGGCGCGGTGTCCTCGGTGGTCGACTGCGTGGGCGGCGGCACCACGGCGGGGTCCGGGTTGTCCATCGGGCCTTGCTTGTAGACCGACGGGGTGAAGTCCTCGTTGGGCGAGAAGGCGTGGTCGTTGGGCGGGACCGGCAGGAACGGCCAGTCCGTGGCACGGCCGCCGTCGTCGAACTTCGAACCGATGTTGACCGACAGCGACGACCCGAGCGTCACCGTGCCGTACTTGAGGGTCAGTGCGCCGACCCACGGGGCGATGACGACGGCGAACACGACGATCGTGGCGACCGGGGCCGTCCACCAGTGCCGGACGGGTTCACGGCGGCGTCGGGCGGACCAGACGCGCAGCAGCAGCCAGAGGATCACGGCACCGACGGCCACGGGCAGCAGGAAGAGCTTGGTGAAGTACCCGAGCGCGGCCACGACGCCGAGCACCGCGCCGGAGGCGACCCGCGCACGCGTCGAACCGTGGAGCGCCTGGTCGGCCCACCGGAGCGCCCAGAGGAACCCGACGATCCACGCGACGACGAGCAGGTCCGGGGTCTGCACCGACACGGCACTCATCAGGGCGGGGATCGCGGTGACCATGAAGAGCACGGCGGGGACGATGCGGTGGTTCTGCGACCAGACCAGCCACCCGCCGATGCCGAGCACGACGGCCACGGCGAAGCAGTTCACGATCGCGAAGGCCGTCTGCATGCCGAGCCCGAGGGCGATGAACGGCGCCATCATCCACGAGACCAGCGGCGACCAGTACGCGTTGATCGCGTCGGGCAGCCAGCCGTTCGCGTACTCGCGCGCGATGCCCATGTAGGAGATGCCGTCGACGTTCGTCACGCCGAGGCGGTTGTGGTACGCCACGGCGGCGCTCAGGGCGACCCCGATCACCACGAGGACGCCCAGGATCAGGGGTGCGACGACGTGCCGGTACCGTCGCGCACCCGCCCCCGAACGCCGTCCTGCGGCCTCGTGGGTGCTCTGCGGTGGTGCGGTCGTCGTCACGGTCACGTGCTTCATCATGACATCCGTTCGCTTGTCGGACCGCACCGAGGCGGATCGCGACCCCCGCTCGGCGTGTGGGAGACTGCCGGGGACCCCGCTCCGACCACCTCGAGGACGTTCGTTGGCCACCGAAACCCGCGCAGCCGAATCCGCAGCCGAACCGACGGCGGCCGCTCCCCGCGCAGGGGGCCGGCTCGAGTTCCCGTACCTGGACGGGCTCCGCGGTCTCGCCGCCCTGGCCGTGGTGTTCTACCACGCGTACCTCTTCACCGGGACGACCGGCACCGGGCCCACCGAACTGCCGTGGCTCCGACCGTTCATCGGGTGGGGCTACCTCGGCGTCCCGCTGTTCATCGTCCTGTCCGGCTACGTCCTGATGCTGCCCGTGGTGACCCGGTTCGACCGCTACCGGTTGCCCGGCGGCTTCTGGAAGTTCATCTGGCGCCGCGCCCGACGGATCATCCCGCCGTACTGGGCGTCGCTCGTCGTCTTCGCGCTCATCATCCTGTTCGTCCCGGTGATGGGGCAGCCCGGCGGCACCCAGTGGGACACGAAGCTGCCGATGGGCTGGGGCACGTTCCTCACGCACTTCTTCCTGGTGCACGACTTCTTCCCGCAGTACATCGGCAAGATCAACGGCCCGATGTGGACGGTCGCCGTCGAGTGGCAGATCTACTTCCTCATGCCGCTGCTGATCCTGCCGCTCTGGAAGGTCTTCGGCGGATGGGCGACCGCGTCCTCGCTGGTCCTCATCGGCATGTGGATGGGCGCCGAGAGCCGCTACTCGTGGATGCACCCGTGGTTCGTCGGCCTCTTCGCGGTCGGCATGCTCGCCGCCGAGCTCACCGTCAAGGCCCGTGACGAGCACCTGACCGGCAAGCTGAACACCTCGAAGCTCGGCGGGCCGCGGTGGCAGAGCGGCACGTTCGTGGCCGCGATGTTCGTGGGCATGCTCCTCGTATTCTTCCGCAACCGCGACTACTGGCAGCACCAGACCTGGCCGTCCGAGGTCGTCCTCGGCATCTTCGCCGGCATCCTGCTGACCTGGATGGGCCGCAAGGCGGTCACCGGGGAGCACACCTGGCTCGCACGCTTCTTCGCGTGGAAGCCGTTCGTGCTCGCCGGCCTCGTGTCGTACACGATCTACCTCTTCCACAGCCCGTTGCTCGGACTCGGCAACCTGCTGCTCCTGCCGATGGGCCTGTACCCGAAGTGGCAGTTCCTGATGATGGTCTTCGTGGTGATCCCGATCACCCTGGCGATCTGCGTCGGGATGTGGTGGCTCGTGGAGCGCAACTTCCTGAACCGCCGGCAGAAGCACGCCACCCGCGAGGTCTCCTCGCGCGGGCGCCTGCCCGAGGTCGAGACGGACGACGAGGGCACCCGCACCGCCCGCTAGCCCCGACAGCGTCCGCCGCATCTGACGCTGCAGCGGACGCCGCCCGGGTGCGTCTCACGGACAGGTGTCGCCGAGTCCGGGTAGCATCGCTCGGACCGCGGCGTGGGAGATCAGGCCCACGGCATCTCGACAGGGAAGACGAGACCACATGCGCGCACCCATCAGCAGGATCCTCGGGCTCGGCACCGCTGCCGCCGTCGCCGGGGTCATCACCTTCGGCAGTGGCCCGGCGGTCGGCGCGACCGCCACCGAACCCGCCGGCACCGACACCGGTCAGCAGCTCTCCATCGCCGAGATGGACCGCACCGGCAACCACACCATGGGTGCCGGCATCGCCGCCCACGCCGGTGAGACCCACGTGACGACCTCCCCCGACGCGACCTCGGGTGGCGGCGTGAGCGCACAGTCCCTCAGCTCGTCGGCCGCTGCCGCCACCGCCGGCGGGCCACCCCCCGGCCGGGTGCAGGGCTTCGACATCAGCGCGTGGCAGCCGAGCGTCAACTTCCTGCAGGCCTACCGCAACGGCGCCCGGTTCGTGTACGTGAAGGCGACCGAGGGCACCTCGTACGTCAGCTCCACCTACAAGCAGCAGTACGCCACCGCCAAGCAGCGCAACCTGTACCGCGGCGGCTACGTCTACGCCCAGCCGAGCCAGGCGAGCGGCGCCGCGACCGCGAACTACTTCTTCGCCCACGGCGGCCAGTGGAGCAAGGACGGCAAGACGCTGCCGCCGCTGCTCGACATCGAGTACGGCAGCGCCGCCCAGGGCACCTGCTACGGCAAGTCGTGGGGCGCGATGCGCACCTGGATCAAGGACTTCAACCGGACCGTCGTCGCCAAGACGGGTCGGTACCCCGCGATCTACACCACGACCGACTGGTGGAAGCGCTGCACGAACAACAGCAACCAGTTCGCGAAGAACCCGCTGTTCGTCGCGATCTACCCGGTGAAGAACTTCACCACCCCCGGCACCCTCGGACGCAGCTGGTCGAAGTGGACCTTCTGGCAGTGGGCGGCCAGCGGCACGCTCCCCGGCGACCAGGACGTCTACCGCAACGACATCACGTACCTGAAGCGCTTCGCGTCCCGGACGAGCTGACGCCCGTCAGGGACGTCGCCGCGATCGACGGCCCTGCCACCAGCCGACGGCGAACAGCACCGCGCCGACGAGCAGGAACGGCCCACCCGCGAAGACGAGGAACGCCGCACCGAACGGGAAGCTCCCGCCGGTCGCGGCGGACACGGTGAGGATCAGCGCCCCGGTTCCGGAGACGGCTCCGCCGATGGCGGCGGTGACGCCGCCGGCGACGGTGAGGGATCGACGCTCGGTCATGTCGTCAGCCTAGGGGCGCGCGCCCCCGGCGCTCGGCCACCACGAACGGACAGGAGGCCCGTGGC
>NZ_MJGT01000116.1:44677-133648 GCF_001864975.1 Curtobacterium sp. MMLR14_002 | reverse complement strand
GACAGGAGGCCCGTGGCGGTGTCGCCACGGGCCTCCTGTCCGTCACGGGCGCGGGTTCGCACCCGCCGTGTCAGCACACAGTGTCAGCGGACGTCGCGCGTCGCCTCGGCGAAGTCGGCGTCGAGGGCGGTCGCCATGCGGGCGACGCCCTGCGCGAGCTGCTCGCGGACCGCGTCGCGGTCCGCGTCGAGCGCCTCGAGCTGCGCCGTGACGTCGTCGACGAACGTGGGCTCGAGTGCCGCCTCGATCGGCTTCGAGTAGGCCTGCTGGCCCATCTGCTCGAAGAACAGCCGGCCCTTGTCGACGTAGTAGAGCACCGCGGCGGGGACCCCGGCGATGGTCGCGACGATCGCCGAGTGCAGACGGCTCGCCAGGAACAGGCGGCTGCGCGACATCAGCCCGGCGTACTCGGACGGCGAGAACTCGTCGGCCTCGACCACGTGGGTGCGGTCGGCGTGCCGCATCAGCGCGATGACCTCGCGGGCGAAGGCGGCGTCACCCTCGGACGCCTCCATGTGCATCGGGTAGAACACCACGTCGGCGTCCCAGCGGTCGATCACACGGTCGGCGAGGTCCGCGACGGCCTGCCGGTAGGTCACGAGCTTGTCGCTGTCGACACCGGTCTGGCGGAAGCGCTTCGGCAGGAACCGGAACGGGATCCAGCCGCTGCGCTTGTAGTGGAACCAGCGACGGACGCCGAAGCCGATCGAGCCCTCGAGCTGTTCGGCGGTCAGGCCGGTGGTGCGCTCGAGCCGCTCGAGCACCTCGGCGTCGGGCGGGGTGACCGTCCCGACGACCGCGGGGTCGAACGACGACACGATCGGCGTCTTCACGCCCCAGGACAGGAGCTTCTCGCGGGACTCGTCGTCGCGGACGGCGAACGCGCTGCAGAGGTCGACGGTGGCGCGGATCAGGCGCTTGCTGACCCCGGCGGTGGTCGGGCCGATGCCCTGGAACGCCCCGACGAGGTTCTTGTTGACCGCACGGACGAGCAGCATCTTGCCGAACCAGTACACGAGGCCGAGCTTGTTCGTGTAGTCCTTCAGGATCTCGCCGCCACCCCAGAGCACCACGTCGGCGCCGCGAGCGGCACGGAGCAGCGCGAACAGGTCGCCGATGCCGGTGCTGTACGGGGAGACCGGCAGGAACCGGATCCCGAACCACGCGGCGTCCCGCTCGGGGTACTGGGACAGGGACACGATCTCGGCGTCCGGCCACCGGCGACGGACGAGCTCGACGTTGCCGGCGAGGATCGCCCGGTCCCCGCGGTTGTGGGGCGAATCGCTATTGTGGATCAGTACGCGCACGGGGTGAGAGCCTACCGGACCGTCCCCGCCAGCCCCGGAAAGGCACGATGTCCCGCACCACTCGATCCGCCCGCTCCCGCCAGGACCGCCCCCGCCTGCTCGTCCTGGGCTCGACGTTCCCGGCCCGTCCGGACGACGGCGTGCCGGCGTTCGTGCTCGACCTCGCCCACCAGGAGGCCACCGAGTTCGACACCCTCGTGCTCACCCCCCGCGTGCCGGGCGGTGCCGCGAAGGAGCGCATCGGCGAGGTCGCGGTGCGCCGCTACCCGTACTTCCCGCGTCGCTTCGAGGACCTGGCCGACGGCGCGATCCTCGACAACCTCAAGGAGCGGCGCTCCCGCATCGTGCAGGTGCCCGCGCTGGTGCTCGCGCAGTACCTGGCCGTGCGGCGCGTGGTGCGCTCCGCGAGGCCCGACGTCATCCACGCGCACTGGGCCATCCCGCAGGCCCTCGTCGCGACCCTGGCCGCCCCGGGTGTGCCCGTCGTCGTCACGACCCACGGCGGGGACATCTACGCGCTCCGTGCGGCTCCCCTGGTCCGGCTCAAGCGCTGGATCTTCGGACGGTCGGCGCACGTCACCACCGTGAACTCCGAGATGCGCGAGCGCCTGACCGAGTGGGGCGTCCCCGAGTCGCGCTCGACCGTGATCCCGATGGGTGTCGACCTCGGTCCGGCCCGCGACACCCGTGCCCGCGTCGCGCCGCAGGAGCACCACGTGGTCGCCGTCGGTCGTCTGGTCGAGAAGAAGGGCTTCGGCAACCTGATCGAGGCGCTCCGCGGCCTGGCCGACGACGTGCCGTGGCGGCTCACCGTGGTCGGCGACGGCCCGTACCGCGCCCAGCTCGAGCACCAGGCGGCGGGGCTGCCGGTGACGTTCCTGGGCCAGCGGGGCCGCACCGAGGTGCTCGAGACCCTCGCGTCGGCCACCGTCGTCGCGGTGCCGTCGATCCCCGCGGCGAACGGCGACCAGGAAGGCCTGCCGGTCACCCTGCTCGAGGCCGCGGCGGTCGGGGCCGCGATCGTGGCGAGCGACCTGCCGGGCATCCGAGACGTCGTGCAGGACGACGTCTCCGGCGTGCTCGTGCCCCCGGGCGACGTCCCGGCGCTCCGCGCAGCACTGCAGCGCGTGCTCACCGACGATGCAGCACGCTCGCGCTACCAGGAGCAGGCCGTCGTCTCGGCGGCGGAGTTCTCCACCGAACGGATCGGCGAGCGCTACCGGGCGGTGCTGCGCGCAGCCATCGCGTAGAGCACCACGACGGCCGCGGCGCACACCGCCGCGGCCGAGGACGCCAGTACGACGACGGTACCGGAATGGCCGACGAGCTCGGACCCCGCGGTGTCGACGAGCGACCAGGCCGGCACGACGGCCGCCACGGCCCAGGCCAGCGCGGTCCACGTGCCGACCCGGCCCCAGGCGAGGAACCCCGCCGACATCGCCAGCGCGATCGGCACCAGGACGGTGAGCGTGTAGCGGTTCAGCGGCGCCCCACCGCCGGCGGCGTAGCGGATCTCGACGACGACGAACAGCACGGTGACGACCACGAGCATCGCGACGACGAGCCGGCGCGACCACCGGTCGTCATCGGCCGGGGCCCAGGGCCGCAGGCGACGCGCCACCAGGGCGGCGACGAACAGCAGGACGGGCAGGAGCAGGAGCACCCACGGCAGCGGTGACGCGATGGGCAGTGCGCCGCGGAAGAGCGCGAAGAGCTGACGCCAGAACCCCAGCATCGAGACGACCTCGACCTCGGAGTAGTGCGGCCGGGGCGTGTACCCGGGCCATGCGGTCGGCCGGCCGCTGAACGAGCCGGTCAGTGCCTGGTTACGCAGCCAGAACCACCCGGACGCGGCGGCCGCGGCGGCGAGGGGCACCGCGGCGACCAGGACTCGGGCACCGAGCCCCCGCAGGCGACCGAGCCGCACCGTCCGGGACAGCGCGAACGCGACGACCATCGCCACGAGCCAGAGCGCGAACGTCAGCCGCGCCGTCATCCCGGCGGCGGCGACGAGCGCTCCCCCGACCACGAGCCCCGGGCCGACGCCGGAGCGGAGCGCCGCACCGGCCACCCCGCACGCGAGGGCGCAGGTCAACGCCGCCAGCGAGTCGTTGTAGACGACGCCGCCCTGCACCACCAGGACACTGGTCGACGCGGTGACGACGGCGACGGTCGCGGGCAGCCGCACGACGCCCGGGAAGCAGCGCGACGCCGCCCACGCCGCACTCGGCACGACCGCTGCAGCGAACACGGCGTTGCAGAGCCGACCGAACACGACCGCTTGCACCGGGTGTCCGGCGTCCACCAGCGGTCCGATCACGGGGGCGAGCAGGGCGTAGTACAGCGGCGGGTGCTGGGCGACCCACTGCACGGGCGGCGTCCCGCCGAAGCCCGGCCGGAAGCGGATGCCGTCGAGCAGCACGGGCAGCTGCCCGTGCCACACCCGCAGCACGTAGTCCACGTGCGCGGACTCGTCGACGCTCGCGAGCGGCATCGACGAGAACGTCCGTGCCACCGAGGCGGTCAGGACCAGCAGCGTGGCGGCGAGGACGATCGGTGTCGCCCAGTCCCGGCCGCGGAACCCCGCGGTGAGCAGGGCGCGGATGCGGTCGGAGCGCCGGGTGTACTGCTGCACGTCAGGCGACGTCAGCGTCCCATGCCGCGGTACGTGAAGCCGGCGGCGGTCCACGCGTCACGATCGAGGCAGTTGCGGCCGTCGATGACGACCGGCGACGCCACGAGTGCGGCAGCGGCGGTCGCGTCGAGCTCGCGGAACTCGGTCCACTCGGTGAGCACGAGCACGAGCTCCGCCCCGCCCAGCGCCTCGGCCGCGCTCTCGACGTAGTCGAGCTCGGGGTGGACGCGGCGCGCGGTGACGACGGCCTCGGGGTCGTACGCCGAGACCACGGCGCCGAGTTCCTGCAGGCGGGCTGCGATGTCGAGGGCCGGCGAGTCGCGCACGTCGTCGGAGTTCGGCTTGAAGGCCAGGCCGAGCACCGCGACGCGCTTGCCGCTGACGACCCCGCCGAGCAGCTCCTGCGCCAGCTCGACGACGTGCGCGCGACGGCGCAGGTTCGTGGCGTCGACGTCGGCCAGGAACGCCAGGGACTCCCCGACGCCCAGCTCGTTCGCCCGCGCCTGGAACGCACGGATGTCCTTCGGCAGGCAGCCGCCACCGAAGCCGAGGCCGGCGTTCAGGAACTTCCGGCCGATGCGGGCGTCGTGGCCGATCGCGTCGGCGAGCGCCGTGACGTCGGCACCGGCGACCTCGGCGATCTCGGCCATCGAGTTGATGAACGAGATCTTGGTGGCGAGGAACGCGTTGGCGCTGATCTTCACGAGCTCGGCGGTGGGCAGGTTGACGACGAGTCGGGGCGTGCCGGTGGACAGCGCCTCGGCGTAGACCTCGTCGAGGGCGGCGACGGCCTGCTCGCCGGCCTCGCCGTCGGGCACGCCGTAGACGAAGCGGTCCGGCGCGATGGTGTCCTGCACGGCGAAGCCCTCACGCAGGAACTCGGGGTTCCAGACGAGCGTGGCACCGGGGACGGCCTCGCTGACCTCGGCGGCCAGGCGTGCGGCGGTGCCGACGGGAACGGTCGACTTGCCGACGACGAACTCGCCGGCGGACAGGTGCGGGGTGAGCGCGGCGACGGCGGCGTTGACGTAGGTCAGGTCCGCGGCACCGGTGGGGCCCTGCGGGGTGCCGACGGCGAGGAAGTGCACGCGGGCACCGGCGACCTCGGCCATGTCGGTGGTGAAGCGGATCCGACCGGACTCGAGGGCCTCGGTCAGGATCTCGGGCAGGCCGGGCTCGAAGAAGGGGGCCTCGCCCGCGGCGAGCCGCTCGATCTTGGTGGGGTCGACGTCCACGGCGACGACCTCGTGTCCGAGTTTGGCCATGGAGGCGGCGTGCACGGCACCGAGGTAGCCGCAGCCGATCACAGAGATACGCACGTCGAAGAAGGTACCGGTTTCTCGCCGAACTCTCATCACGGCACCCGCAGCGGCGCCCGCGGCGACGGTCACAGCGGCCGGTTCAGGCCCGCACGTCGCCCCACGGCGGACGGTCCGGACCGCCGACGATCTCGTCCCAGTCCGGCTCACGGTGGCGACGCCTGGCCTCGTACGCCTCCACCAGGTCGTGCAGGACGGCGACGACGAGGTCGGCGTGCGGCACGTCGGCGAGGACCACGGCGGGGTCGTCCCCGGGGAACACGAGCACGTCGCCGGAGCGGAACAGCCCCTGCAGCCCGCGGCGCCGCACCGTGACGTCGTAGCCGCGGGAGTGCAGGAGTTCCCGTCGGGTCCGCGTCCCGAGTCCGTTGACCACGACCAGGCGACGCGTGGTGACGACGTAGCGCTCCGACATCCAGCGGAACAGCGGGACGGCACCGCCGAACACGACGAGCACCACGACGACGAGCGCGACGACGGCGTTCAACCACGCCAGCTGCGCCTGGAACACGCCGAAGCCGAACCCGCCGGCCGCGGTGACGAGCACGACGAACACCGCCGGGCGCACCAGCCGACGGGCGTGTGGTCGCAGGCGTGCGACGACACGTTCGGGCGGGGGCTCGGCGGTCATGCCGTCATGCATACCGCAGGTGGGTGACGTCCCCCACCCCGACGCCCCTGGTGCCGCCCGCCTGGTCCCGGATCGTGATGCGACCGGCGTCGTCGATGCCGATCGCGTCGGCCTCCTCGACGGTGCCGTCCGGCAGATCGAGGCGGATGCGGCGACCGATGGTGCCGCATGCGGCGCGGACGTGGGACCGGACCGTCTCGGCGGCGGGACCCCCGGTGACCAGGCCGGCCACCGCCTCCAGGACGGACCGCAGGAAGGCGGACAGGACCGCGTCGGCCAAGGCGGGTGCGTCGTCGACCGCGCCGGCGAGCAGGAGCGAGGTGGACGTCGGGGTGGGCAGCCGGGCCGCCGGGATCGTCAGGTTCACGCCGGCCCCGACCACGACGCTGCCGTCGGCGGCGACCTGGCAGAGGATCCCGCACACCTTGTCCCCGGCGACCTGCACGTCGTTCGGCCACTTCACGACGACGTCCGCGCCGGCCGGGAGCACCGATGCGATCGCGTCGCGCATCGCCGCCCCGGCGACCAGCGGCAACCAGCCGCGGTCGTGGTCGTCCAGGTCCGCACGGACGAGCACGCTGGCGGCGAGCGTCTCACCGGCCGGAGCGGTCCAGGTGCGGTCGAGCCGGCCCCGACCCGCGGTCTGGTGCAGGGTCGCGAGGACGCTGCCGTGCTGCTGCTCGGGGGCGGCGGCGAGCAGGTCCGCGTTGGTGGACCCGGTCACGGCGGGGACGGTGATCGTCGCGCCCGCCGACCGGACAGCCTCGCTGGTGGCGGGGAACGACGGCGACGGGGATGTGGACATGCACGCAAATGTACGGGCAGGAACCGTGGGGGTCCTCCAACCGGCAGCGTGGCACCCGCCGGTAGGGTGAGCGGGTGACTTCAGGAGACACCCCCGATCTGTCGACGACGGCCGGCCGACTGGCCGACCTCCGCGACCGGTACCACGAGGCCGTGACCGCCGCGGGCGAATCCGCCATCGCCAAGCAGCACGCGAAGGGCAAGGGCACCGCGCGCGAACGCATCGAGCAGCTGCTCGACGAGAACTCCTTCGTGGAGTTCGACGAGTTCGTGCGGCACCGCACCACGTCGTTCGGCATGGACGCCAAGCGCCCCTACGGTGACGCGGTCGTCACCGGCGTCGGCACGATCCACGGCCGCAACGTCGCCGTCTACGCGCAGGACTTCACGGTCTTCGGCGGGTCGCTCGGCGAGGTCGCCGGCGAGAAGATCATCAAGGTCATGCAGCACGCGCTCAAGACGGGCGTGCCGATCATCGGCATCCTCGACTCCGGCGGCGCCCGCATCCAGGAAGGCGTCGTCGCGCTCGGCAAGTACGGCGAGATCTTCCGCCTGAACACCCAGGCCTCCGGCGTCATCCCGCAGCTGTCGATCGTGATGGGTCCGGCGGCCGGCGGTGCGGTGTACTCCCCCGCCCTGACCGACTTCGTCATCATGGTCGACAAGACCAGCCACATGTTCGTCACCGGCCCCGACGTCATCAAGACCGTCACGGGCGAGGACGTCGGCTTCGAGGAGCTCGGCGGCGCCCAGACGCACAACGCGGTCTCCGGCGTGGCCCACTACCTGGCCGAGGACGAGACCGACGCGCTCGACTACGCGCGCTCGCTCATCGGGTTCCTGCCGGACAACAACCTGTCCGACCCGCCGGCCTACGACGTCGCCCCGGAGCTCGAGACCACCGACGCCGACCACGAGCTCGACCTCGTGATCCCGGACTCGACGAACCAGCCGTACGACGTCACCACGATCATCGAGCACATCGTCGACGACGGTGAGTTCCTCGAGGTCCAGCCGCTCTTCGCGCCGAACATCCTGATCGGCTTCGGCCGGGTCGAGGGCCGCACGGTCGGCATCATCGCGAACCAGCCGCAGGCGATGGCCGGCACGCTGAACATCGACGCCGGCGAGAAGGCCGCCCGCTTCGTGCGGTTCTGCGACGCGTTCGGCATCCCGATCCTGACCCTGGTGGACGTGCCCGGCTACCTGCCCGGCACCGACCAGGAGTGGACCGGCGTCATCCGCCGCGGCGCGAAGCTGCTGTACGCCTACGCCGAGGCCACCGTCCCGCTCGTCACCGTCATCACGCGCAAGGCCTACGGCGGCGCGTACATCGTGATGGGCTCGAAGCAGCTCGGCGCCGACATCAACCTGGCGTGGCCGACCGCCGAGATCGCCGTCATGGGCGGTCAGGGTGCCGTCAACATCCTGTACCGCGCCGAGATCAAGCGCGCCGAGGAGTCCGGCGAGGACGTCGCCGCAGTCCGCACGAAGCTCGCGAACGAGTACACGTACAACGTCGCGTCGCCGTACCTGGCGGCCGAGCGCGGTGAGCTCGACGGCATCATCCAGCCGCACGCCACCCGGGTGTCGGTCATCAAGGCCCTCCGGTCGCTGCGGGGCAAGCGCGCCACGCTGCCCCCGAAGAAGCACGGGAACATTCCCCTCTGATGGGTCGCCACGCAGCAGCCGTGCCCTCGGACGAGCCCGCCTCGGTGGCGGACGTCCGGGTGGTCTCGGGCGACCCCACCCCCGAGGAACTCGCCGCCGTCGTGGCCGTCCTGCAGCGCCAGGCCGACGAGGCCGCTGCCGCCGGACGAGCCGCCGTGGTCGTCGAGCCCCGCACCGGGTGGGACGCCGCGGCCCGCGGACTCCGCCGCCCGCTCGACCACGGACCGGGCGCCTGGGGCCGATCGCTCCGCTGATGTACCCCTGGTGCGCTGGCGACCGGAACGGTTGCAGGGCGCACTTCCCGGTCGGTATCCCCTCACTCGGGGGACACGTTCAGCGGATACGGACCGGAAATGCCGGAATTGTCCCCCATAATGACGACTGACATGCGGCTCGTGCGTCGGCATAGTAGTTGGTGTTCGGTGTCCTTCAATGAAAGACATCGCAGGACGGTGGCCGACTAGGGTACGAAGCCACCGCCCGCTGCGAGGCAGGGCGACATTCGGGTTGTCGCTCAGCCTCGGGTCGTGAACGGGCCGGTCGGTATCCGACCGGCCCGTTCCCCGTTTCCGGGGAGTGTGGCGGCCGCGGGCCGGCGTCGGTGCGGCTGGCGAGGCGGCTGGCGAGGCCGATGCGGAACGACACCGTCGACGTCGTACGACAACGACATGGTCGCTTCCGTGTGTGCGCCCGTCCGGCGCACGCATGTGACGGCCTGGAGGCCCGTGGCGGCGCCGCCACGGGCCTCCAGGGTGTCCCCCATCGCGTCCACCGCCGCCCGCACGCCCGGCGCACCACGCGCGTCCGCAGCGCTGTCCGCACCACGTTCGCGACGATCCACGCGTCGATCACGTGGTGCATCGTCGCAACACGCGCGCACGCGCTGCCGCGCGCTGTACCGGGCGTGCCGCGCGCTATGCCGGCTCGTGCCGCGGGATCTCCAGCCAGAGCGCGACGGAGTCGTCCTCGTCCCCGTCGTCGTCGTCCATCCCCGCGCCGAGCGCCGCGGACTCGCTGGCAGCGCCGTCGAGGCGGAGTCCGACGACGGTCACCGCGGAGTCGGAGCCCTCGCCGACGGTCCGGACGATGACGTTGTCGGCGTCGCGGGCCTGCCGGAGCGCCTCGGCGACACGGGCGTGGATGCGGCGGATGTCCGGGGCGTCCAGGTCGTCGAGCCCGCCGTCGTCGTGCAGTTGGACGGTCGCTCCGCGGCGACGCAGGCGCATCACCTCGTCGCGGACGTCGTCGGACAACAGGGACCGGCCCCGGATCTCGTCGCGGATGGCCTGCTCGAGGTGCAGGCACTCGGCGCGGTCGGCGTCGTCGAGGTCGCCGCAGGAGTCGATGATGCGCTGCAGCATCGGCAGGGCCATCCGGGTGGTCTGGCTCAGCCGGAACTGCCGCTCGAACACGTGGGCGTCCTGCGCGGCCTGCCAGTCGGCGGTCTCCTGCTCGGCGAGGACGAGCTCCCGGGTGTTCCGGATGGCGCGGCTCATCGCGGCGGCGAAGACGGTGGCGATCGCGACCCAGGCGACGCTGCCGACCACGCCGAGCCCGCCGAGCGAGCCGAGGCCGGCCCAGGCGACGGTGTACACGGTCAGGAACAGGACGCCGGCCCACGCGAAGGGGCCCCGACCGCGCACGACGAGCACCACCATGAGCGTGCCGATGGCCGCGATCCACCAGGTGGCGGAGCCCGGACCACGACCATCGACGAGGACGGGGGCGGCGATCACCGGCATCACGATCGCGGTGGCGAGGGAGAAGCAGGCCGTCCAGACCGGCAGGACCCTGCCGGGGACGAACAGTGCGAGGCCGGTGGCCGCGGCGTACAGGACCATGCAGGCGATGATCGGGGCGACCTGGTCGACGCGCGGCAGCGTGGCCGCGGCGAGGACCAGGTGGTAAAGGGAGAACAGCGACGCCAGGCCGAGGGCGATGCTCGCCGGCAGGGAGACCTTCATGCGGTCGTCCTCGCGGCCGGCGACCACGTCAGCACGATGCGGGTGCCCTCGCCCGGGGCGGTGTGCACCTCGGCGCGACCGTCGACGGTCGCGACCCGCTCCACGATGGAGCGGCGGACACCGAGCCGTTCGGCGGGGATGGCCGCGACGTCGAACCCGCGGCCCTCGTCACCGACCTCGACGAGCACCCCCTGCCCCTGCTGCTCGACGCGGACCCAGCGGGAGACGTCAGCGTCGCCGGCGTGCTGCACGCTGTTCACAGCGGCCTGCAGCGCCGCCGAGGCCAGCGCGTCGGCGACCGACGCGGGCAGACGGACCGACCCGGTCGGCGTCGGGACGAGGCGGACCGGAGCGGGCAACGCACCGACCCCCTCGCGGATGCGCGCCCGGAGTTCCCCGAGGGCGACCGGCGCGACGTCACCGGGACCGTCGGTGGCGGCGGCCTCGAGGTGGTCGATCGCGTTCCGGGCCATCCGCGCGGCGAGGGTCTTGGCCTCGAGCGTGTCGGCACGTGCGGCGGAGAGCAGCGTCGTGAGCACGCTGTCGTGCACGATGGCGTCCACCTGCACCCGTTCGACCTCGGTCGCGTGTTCCCGGATGGCGAGCGAGTACCGCCGCACGGCCGTGGACTGCGCCGTGTCGACCGACGTGGCAGCACGCCGCAGCACCACGGCGATGACGAGCACCGCACCGCTGAGCAGCGCCGTGTACACGCCGTCGAGCAGGACGGCGAGGACTCCGACGTCGCCGCCGAGCGGGCTGAGCCGGATGACGACGTACACCGCCGGCACGAGCGCCGTGTAGACCGTCGCACGCCACGTGGCGAAGCCCATCGCCGCCGCCGTGCAGCCGACCGTGCAGAACCACCACGGCCACGGCTGCTGCGCCGACGGGATGGGCTCCTGCACGGTGGCCGTCCACGTCACGAGCACGACGAGGAACAGCAGCGCGCAGACGATCTGCGCCAGCTGCGCGACCCGCTGTACGAAGGCCGAGACCCCGATGAACACGAACGACGCCGCGAGGGCGAGCATCAGCGTCGGACCCCAGAACGGGTCGAGGTACGGCAGCTGCTGCAGGACCGCGGGCGCGTCGACGATGCCGAGGCCGATCGCCGCCATCGCGAGGAGGATCGCGAACGCGCGCTCCACCGACGCCTGCGTGATCGAGGCACGGACGCTGCGCGCCGGATCGGCGCCGAAGGGCGCCGGTTCGACGACCGTCCGCGCCGACTCAGCCGCGGTCGCCATCCGTGTCAGCGACCGTCGCCGTCGGGGTCGATGCCCGAGTCGAGCCCGGGGAGGATCCCGTCCTCGACGGCTCGACGCAGCAGGTCGACCTTCGTCGGGGCCGGGCGACCGACCTCGACGTACTTCACGCGGATCCGGTCGAGGTACTCACGGGCCGTCGAGTAGCCGATGCCGAGCTGCTGGGCGGCGAGCTTGAGCGGGAGACCCGAGGCGTAGAGGTGCAGGATCTCGCGCTCGCGGCGGCCGAGCTGCGCCTTCGCGAAGTCGCGGTCGGCGTCGATGGCGCTCGCCCACTCGAGGTTGTTGAGCACGTCACCGCGTGCGACGGTGGCGACCGCCGCCATCACGGTCTTGGTGGCCGAGGACTTCGGGATGACGCCGGCAGCCCCTGCTGCGAGCGCCTCACGCACGTTGGCGACACGGTCCGCGATGGAGTGCACGAGCACCGCCGATCCCGTCCCCTGCACGCCCTTGACGTTCTCGGTCACGGTCGAACCGTCACCGAGGGACAGGTCGAGGACGACGACGTCGACCTCTCGCCCGTCGAGGTTCTGGACGTACTCGGGGACGCTGGCGGCGGTGAGCACCACCTCGAACCCCTCGTTCTGGCACGCCGCCTGGATCCCGAGTCGGACGGACTCGTGGTCGTCGACGATCGCGACCCGGACCGGCCTGGTGGCCGCCCCTGACGTCTCGGTGCTGGTGGTTGTCGTTCCTGCTGCCACAGTGGCCTCTCGTTCCGATGCGCGACGCCGGCCCCTGAAACCGGAGTGCCATCAACGACCCAGGATACCCAGCCCGGACTCAGGTGCGGGGCTTCTCCGCTGCGCCACGCTGGCCGGTCCACCGATTGGTGGACACCCCGACACGCAAGGACCCGCGGTCGAGCGACCCCCGGACCTCAGCGCGCGGGGACCAGGCGTGCGACGGCTTCCAGGTGATGGGTGTGCGGGAACAGGTCGAAGGCCCGCAGTGCTTCGAGCCGGTAGCCGAGGTCGGCGAACGTCGCGACGTCGCGGGCCAGCGCCACCGGGTCGCACGCCACGTAGACGACCTGCTCCGGCTGGAGCGCGGCGATCTGCACGACCACGTCACGACCGGCACCGGCGCGGGGCGGGTCGAGCACGATCGTGCCGGCGCGGAAGCGGTCCTTCTCGGCACGCGAGGCGTTCGCCACCGTGTTCGTCAGCCAGCGGTCGACACGGCCGGTCTCGGCGCGGGCGCCGAGCCACTCGGACAGGTTCTCCTGCGCGTGCTCGGTGGCACGGGCGGCGCTCTCGACGCTCGTGATGCGCGCCTTCGGGCCGACCAGGTCGCCGAGGGCGGCGGCGAGCAGGCCGACACCGCCGTACAGGTCCAGGTGGGTGCCTTCGGGGTCGAGGCGATCGCGGTCGACCAGGTCCTGCACGGCCTCGGTGAGCACGGTCGCCGCGGCCCGGTGCACCTGCCAGAACCCGTTGTCGTCGACCTGGAACGTGCGCTCCCCCACGACCTCGGTCACCACGGTGGGCTTCTGGTCGTCGATGACGAGCCGCGCGCCCTCGGAGCCGCTCGGTGCGAGGACGTCGATGACCGAGGACCCCGGCAGCGCACCGCGGCCGAGCGGGGCGCTCTGCTGCACGACGGCGGTCGCGAGCGGCAGGCCGGTCACCGGGATGACGGAGTGAGAGCGGGCCGCGAACGGGCCGGCGGTGCCCTGCTCGTCGACGTGCAGCCGGACGCGCGTGCGCCAGCCGAGGCCGTTCGCCGCGTCGTCGCCGGGCGCGGCCTCGACGACGACGTCGTGGCCGAGCACCTCGGCGAGGTCCATCCGCGCGAACCGCGCGAACGAGTCGACGAGGACGTCGTGCTTGAGCGTGCGCTGGTGCGCGAGGGCGATGTGCCCGAACTCGGCACCACCCGGGCGCGTCTCGGGGTCACGCTCGAGCGCGGCCTCGGGCCAGACGTGGTCGACGCGGTGCTCGCTCGGCGTGATGACGCTGACCGTGTCGGCGCGCCAGAACGACTTCTTGCGGTCCTCGGTCACCCGGGCGACGACGCGCTCCCCGGGGATCGCGTCCGAGACGAAGACCACCCGTCCTTCGTGCCGTGCCACCGAGATGCCGCCGTGGGCGATCCCGGTGACGTCGAGTTCGAGCAGCGTGCCGACGGATTCACCCATGGTGAGATGGTCCCATGCGTCTGTACCTCGCGAGTACATCCCCCGCCCGCCGAGCACTCCTCGCCCAGTCCGGGGTCGAACCCGTGCTCGTGTCCCCCGGGGTCGACGAGGACGCCGTCGGCGCCGCCGCCGCGGCATCCCTCGGCCGCGACCTGACCGGTCCGGAGCTCGTCTCGCTCCTCGCCGTCGCCAAGGCGTCCGCGGTCGCCGACTCCGCGGTCGCCGGGTCACCGGTCGACGGAGTGGTGTTCGGCGGGGACTCCGCGTTCGAGGTCGACGGACAGCTGTACGGCAAGCCGCACGACCCCGCGGTCGCCCGGGAGCGCTGGCGACAGATGCTCGCCGCCGGCGGCGGGACGCTGTGGAGCGGACACTGCGTGATCGATCGACGACGCGACGACCGGCACCGGGACCCGGAACCGGCCACGGGACGGCCTGGAGGCGCGGCACCGGCCCGCACCGTGCCTCCCGTCCGGTCCCTGGTCACGTCCACCGCCGGCGTCCCGCAGCTGGGTGACGTCGCGCCCGGCGGGTCGGCGCTGGCCGCCGCCGGCGACCGCGTGGTCGCGGTCGACAGCGCGGTGCTGACCTTCGCCGACGACGTGTCCGTCGACGAGATCGACGCGTACGTCGCGACGGGCGAGCCGCTCGAGGTGGCCGGCGCGTTCACCATCGACGGTCGGGCCGCGGCGTACATCACGCGGATCGACGGGGCACCGTCCGCCGTGATCGGGATGTCGCTGCCGGTGCTGCGGTCGATGCTCCTCCGGGGCTTCGGCATCGCCTGGCACGATCTCTGGGCGCATTAGACGCGGCGCACTGTAGACATCCACACCTGTTCCGGGTGGTTCTTTGTGGGTGCCAGTCAAAACGCACTCCCGCCGCACGAATACGCTGCTGTGTCATGCCCCGTATCAGCAAGGTCCTCATCGCGAACCGCGGCGAGATCGCCGTCCGCATCATCCGCGCGGCCCGCGACGCGGGCAAGGCATCGGTCGCGGTGTACGCCGACCAGGACCGCGATGCCCTGCACGCCCGCCTCGCCGACGAGGCCTACGCGCTGAACGGCACCACGAGCGCCGACACGTACCTCGTCATCGACAAGATCATCTCGGTCGCCCGCCGCTCCGGTGCGGACGCCGTGCACCCGGGCTACGGGTTCCTCGCCGAGAACGCCGACTTCGCTCGCGCCGTCATCGACGCCGGGCTCGTCTGGATCGGCCCGTCGCCGGAGTCGATCGAGCGCCTCGGCGACAAGGTCTCCGCGCGCCACGTCGCCGAGAAGGTCGGCGCACCGCTCGCCCCCGGCACCATCGAGCCCGTGCAGGACGTCTCCGAGGTCTTCGACTTCGTCGACCAGGTCGGTCTGCCCGTCGCGATCAAGGCGGCGTTCGGCGGTGGCGGTCGTGGTCTGAAGGTCGTCCGCGACCGCGCCTCGGTCGAGGAGCTCTTCGAGTCCGCCACGCGTGAGGCGATCGCCGCGTTCGGTCGGGGCGAGTGCTTCGTCGAGAAGTACCTGGACAAGCCGCGCCACGTCGAGACCCAGTGCCTGGCGGACGAGCACGGCAACGTCGTCGTGGTCTCCACCCGCGACTGCTCGCTGCAGCGACGCCACCAGAAGCTCGTCGAGGAAGCCCCGGCGCCCTACCTGACGCCCGAGCAGCAGACCGCACTGTACGAGTCGTCCAAGGCGATCCTGCGCGAGGTCGGCTACGTCGGCGCCGGCACCTGCGAGTTCCTCATCGGTGCCGACGGCACCGTGTCGTTCCTCGAGGTCAACACCCGCCTGCAGGTCGAGCACTGCGTGTCCGAAGAGGTCACCGGCATCGACCTGGTGCGCGAGCAGTTCCGCATCGCCGAGGGTGGTGTGCTCGACTACTCGGACCCCACGCCGCGGGGACACTCGTTCGAGTTCCGCATCAACGGCGAGGACCCGGGTCGCAACTTCTTCCCCGCGCCCGGCCCGGTGCACGCCTTCAACGCACCGTCCGGCCCCGGCGTCCGTGTCGACTCGGGTGTCGTCTCCGGTGACGTCGTGTCCGGCTCGTTCGACTCGATGCTCGCGAAGCTGATCGTCACCGGCGCCACCCGTGCCGAGGCGCTGGAGCGTTCGCGTCGTGCACTCGCCGAGTTCGAGGTCACCGGCCTGCCGACCGTGCTCCCCTTCCACCGTGCCGTGGTGTCCGACCCGGCGTTCGCGACGGCCGACGACGAGCCGTTCAGCATCTACACGCAGTGGATCGAGACCGACTTCGTGAACGACATCCCGGCGTGGAGCGGCTCCCCCGAGGAACTGCCGGCGCCGGCTGCGCGCGACAGCGTCGTGGTCGAGGTGCAGGGCAAGCGCATCGAGGTCACCATGCCGTCGATCGTCGGTGGCGGTGCTGCCGGCGGTGTCGCCGGCCGTCGTCCGGCCGGCCCCACCGCTCCCCCGAAGCGCCGCTCGTCGGCCGTCCGCGGGGGCCTGGCGAAGTCCGGGTCGTCCGTCGCGTCGCCGATGCAGGCCACCGTGGTGAAGCTCGCGGTCGCCGAGGGTGACACCGTGGTGAAGGGCGACCTGCTCGTCGTGCTCGAGGCCATGAAGATGGAGCAGCCCGTGCAGGCCCACAAGGACGGCGTCGTCACCGGGCTGAACGCCCCGGTCGGCCAGACGGTCTCGTCCGGTCACGTGCTGCTCGAGCTCGCGTAGCGCGGGGTTCGCGGCGCGCCGCGCCGTCGCACAACCAAAGTCATCTCGAACCCGATCATTGCGCGGTTCGGGGTGACTTTGGTTGTGCCGCGGGATTCCAGGGGCACGGTCACCGGAGATGGTGGAAGGCGCGGATGCTCGTCGGCAGCCCGACGGCGTGGAGGACGGCTCGCAACGCCTCGGCGTCGTTCGCCTCGGCCCAGCCGAACCGCCCGACGCCACGGACCTCGGGATGACGCCGGAGTCGGTCTTCCCGCCGCTTCTCGTCCACTACGACGTCGGCCGCTGAGCGGCCCGCTGCCCGGAGCACCGGATCGACGTACTTCGACCGCCCGTCGAACTCGAGGACCACGCCATGCTCGGGAAACCAGAAGTCGACCCGACCGATGAACCCCGCAGCGTCGCGGAAGACCTGCTGGAGGACTGGTCGAGGAGCTCCGACTTCGTCGAGCGCGACACGGGCGACGGATTCGCCCGGTGACTCGCTGGCGGCGTCCGCGAGGTCGAGCGCTACCTGTGCCCGGTGCCTTCCGTGCACCGCGCCGCGACGCTCGAGTTCGTCGCGGATCTCCTGTTCAGTGACACCGCACTGCAGGGCGACGTCGACGGCCGGTACGGCGAGCCGGAGCTCGTAGGAGATCGACAGGTCAGCGACCGTGCTCACCATGTCCGTCAATCGCCGCCCGTTTGTCACCATCGTCCGGGTCCGCAGCTCACGTCCCTTTCCCGGGCGTTTGCGTACGTGGGTGAGGGACTGAGACGTCGTTCGCTGCGGATCGATCACCTCGACCACCTCGGGGAACTCACCGCGCCAGGGCAGACCGTGCAGCGCTGCCGCCGAGGCGTGCGAGACCACGAGCCGATCAGCGATCCGGTCGTGCACCGCCTTGATCCGGGCGATGTGCCGTTCGCCGGGCGTCGCGCGGCGCCAGTCGTCGGCGTCGACGAAGCGACCCGGGGTCAGTCGGACGAGGCGGCCTGTGTCGGATTCCTGTCGGTGGACCCGCCCAGTCCGACCGCTGGTGTCCGCCGATCCTCCGCGGATGATCTTGAGTCGTGTCA
Organism: Curtobacterium sp. MMLR14_002; assembly: GCF_001864975.1. Classification (NCBI taxonomy): domain Bacteria; kingdom Bacillati; phylum Actinomycetota; class Actinomycetes; order Micrococcales; family Microbacteriaceae; genus Curtobacterium; species Curtobacterium sp. MMLR14_002. The sequence continues at coordinate 116,155 of NZ_MJGT01000116.1, read as the reverse complement.
TGCGGGCATCGTCACGCAGGCGTGCTGCCCTCCGAGGGCTCCTCGACGAACATGTGTACGGAGCACGCGTCGAGAGCGGCTGGGGAGAACTCGGCATCGCAGCATCCCGCACAACCAAAGTGACCCCGAACCGCGCGCGGGAGTGGTTCGAGGTCACTTTGGTTGTGCGACGGGCCGGAGCCGCGGTGTTTTGCGGACCGCGCCCTACGACACCAAGGGGCGCACCGCGTCGGCGAGGGCGTCGACCAGGCGCTGGGCCTCAGCGGGGGTGTCCGCGACGGTGTCGATGTAGACCTTCACCTTGGGCTCGGTGCCGCTCGGGCGGACGATCACCCGGGCGTCGCCGGACAGGTCGTAACGCAGGATGTCCGAGGGCGGGAAGCCCGCCACCCCGTCGGCGTAGTCCGTCACCGTGTGCACGTCCAGCCCGCCGAGCGTCGACGGTGGCGTGGACCGGAGCGACGCCATGATCTCGCCGATGCGCGACAGGTCGTCGACGCGGGTCGCGACCTGCCCCGAGGCGAACGCGCCGAACTCGGCGGCGAAGGCCTCGAGGTGGTCGGCGATGGTCGAGCCCGATGCGGCGAGCTCGTCGGCGAGGGACAGCAGTTCGAGCGCAGCCGAGATGCCGTCCTTGTCGCGCACGACCGACGGGTCGACCAGGTAACCCAGGGCCTCTTCGTAGCCGAACAGCAGCTCGGGCACCCGCGAGACCCACTTGAAGCCGGTCAGGGTGTCGCGGTACTCCAGCCCGTGGCGCGCAGCCACCCGGGCCAACGCCGGCGACGAGACGATCGACGCGGCGAGCGTGCCGGTCGCGCCGGACGCGGACGCCCGTGCAGCGGCCCGCCACCCGAGCAGCCAGCCGACCTCGTTGCCCGACAGCCGACGGTACGACGGCGCACCGGCGTCCGTGGCCGTCGGGATCGCGAGCGCGAGCCGGTCGGCGTCGGGGTCGTTCGCGATCACCAGGTCGGCGCCGACGGCGAGACCACGGGCGATCGCCAGGTCCATCGCGCCCGGCTCCTCGGGGTTCGGGAACGACACCGTCGGGAACGCACCGTCCGGCTCGATCTGCTCCGGCACGACCGCCGGCTCGGCGAACCCGGCCGCGGCGAACACCGCGCGAGCGGTCTCCCACCCGACGCCGTGCATGGCCGTGTAGACGACCTTCGGCTGCTCCTCGACCCCGAGTGCCGGAGCGGGCACGATCGCGGCCGTGGCGGCCACGTAGGCGTCGACCAGGGCCGACGTCGCGACGGTGTAGTCCGTGCCACGCGGCAGGTCGATGACGGACCCTGTGGCGACGGCGTCGATGGCGGCCGCGATCTCACCGTCGACGGGCGGCACGATCTGCGAGCCGTCGTCGTCCTGACCGAGGTAGACCTTGTACCCGTTGTCCCGCGGCGGGTTGTGGCTCGCGGTAACCATGACGCCGGCACCGACGTCCAGGTGCCGGACGGCGAACGCGAGCACCGGCGTCGGCAGGGCCGAGGGCAGCAGGGTGACCTCGAGCCCGAGGCCGCGCATGACCTCGGCCGAGTCACGTGCGAAGACGTCCGAGTTCACCCGGCCGTCGTACCCGATCACGACGCTGCGCGAGCGCCCGGTGTCGATGAGGAACCGTGCGAGCCCCGCAGCGGCCTGGGTCACGACGACCCGGTTCATCCGCAGTGGGCCCCAGCCGAGCTCGGCACGGAGGCCGGCGGTGCCGAACTGCAGCCGGCCGTCGAACCGCTCGGCGAGCGCCCGGACAGCGGGACCGTCACCGTCGGCCGCCGCGTCGATCGCCGCGGCCAGCTCGTCGCGGGTCTCGGGGTCCGGGTCCTGCGCCAGCCACGCCCGCGCAGTGCCGAGCACCTGGTCGAGGTCGAGCTTCACGATGCCGGCTGCCCGAGTGCGGCGACCACGCGTGCGAGCAGGTCGGCGATCACCGGCTCGGCCTGCTTGCCGGCCTCGAGCACCTCGGTGTGCGACAGCGGGGTCTTCTGGATGCCCGCGGCGAGGTTCGTGATGAGCGAGAACCCGAGGACCTCCATGCCGGCCTGACGGGCGGCGATCGCCTCGAGCGCCGTGGACATGCCCACGATGTGTCCGCCGATGGTCTTCGCCATCTGGACCTCGGCCGGGGTCTCGTAGTGCGGGCCGCGGAACTGCGTGTACACACCCTCGTCGAGCGACGGGTCGACCGTCCGGGCCAGCTCACGCAGCCGCGCCGAGTACAGGTCGGTGAGGTCGATGAACGTCGCGCCCTCGAGCGGGCTGTCCGCGGTCAGGTTGATGTGGTCGCTGATGAGCACCGGGGTGCCCGGGGTCCAGTGCTCCTTGATGCCACCGGCGCCGTTGGTCAGCACCATGATCGAGGCACCGGTCGCAGCGGCCGTGCGGACGCTGTGCACGACCCGACGGACTCCGTGGCCCTCGTAGTAGTGGGTGCGGGCACCGATGACGAGCGCGTGGCGGCCGTCGGCGAGGCGGATCGACCGGATGGTGCCGGAGTGTCCGGGGACGGCCGAGGCGCTGAACCCGGGGACCTGCTCGGCCGGGATCTCGGAAACGGTCTCACCGATGATGTCGGCGGCCTTGCCCCAGCCCGACCCGAGGGTCAGGGCGATGTCGTGCCGCTCGATGCCGGACTGTTCGGCGATGGCGGCGGCGGCGGCCCGCGCGACCTCGAACGGGTCGGCAGCGGGGTCGTTCAGCGGGTTCTCGGTGCTCATGCCCCAACTCTAAAGGGCGGACTACGCGCTCAGTGCTCGCCGAGAGCCCGGTCCACCGCCGCCGTGATCTCGCCCTGGTCGAAGTGGTTCGCGATGACGATGACCTCGGCGTAGGTGTCGCCGATCGCCTCGACGAACTCCTGACTCGTCAGGATCACGTTGGCGTCGTCGGAGACGTCGCGCACCGAGGCGACGTCCGCCGCGACGACCGACGCCGACAGCCCGAGGGCGTCGAGCGCCTTCTCGGCGTTCACCTTGAGGATGCCGCTCGAGCCGATGCCGGCGCCGCAGATGGTCACGATCTTCACGCGGAGACCCCCATGATCGTGCGGACCTCGTCCGCCGTGGTCGCCGCCGCGATCCGTCCGGTCACGGTGGCGTCGTTGAACAGGTTCGCGATCTCGCCGATCGACTCCAGGTGGGTGCCGACCTCGGCCACCGCGAGCCCGAGCACCACACGGACGGGGTCGTTGTGCGGGTGACCGAACGCCACCGGGGTCGCGAGCGTCACGATCGCGAGTCCGTCCCGCACGACGGCACCACCCGGCCGGGCGTGCGCGAACGCGAGCCCCGGCGAGATGACGATGTACGGCCCGTGCTCCTCGACCATGCCGATCATGGCGTCGGTGTACTCGTCGGTGGTGGCGCCCGAAGCGACGAGCGCACCGCCGACCAGGCGCATCGCGTCACGCCACGCGGGCGCGTCCGCACCGAGGAGGACGGCGGTGTCCGGCAGCGGTGGCAGTCCCATGCGTCAGGCCTCCTGGTACCCGGCCGTGATGGTGGCGATGATCTCCTCGCGGTCCTCGAGCGGCAGGAACGACCCGAGCGCGGCGTTGATCTGGAACGCCGCCAGGTCGTCGAGGTCGTACCCGAACGTGCCGGCGAGCAGTGCGAGCTCCTTCGACAGCGAGGTCCCGCTCATCAGGCGGTTGTCGGTGTTCACCGTGACCCGGAAGCCGAGCTGGTAGAGCACGTCGAACGGGTGGTCGGCGAGGTCGTCGCCCCACGCGGCGATCGCCCCGGTCTGCAGGTTGGACGACGGCGAGACCTCGAGCGGGATCTCGCGGTCACGGACCCACGAGGCGACCTCGCCCAGGGAGGCCAGCGTCGAGCCGTCCCCGGCGTCGGACAGGGCGACGTCCTCGAAGATGCGGACGCCGTGCCCGAGGCGGAGCGCCCGGCCGTCGACGAGCGCGGAGCGGATGGACGCGAGCCCGTCGGCCTCGCCCGCGTGCACGGTGACGGGGAACAGTTCGGATGCCAGGTAGTCGAAGGCGGCGCGGTGGTTCGAGGCGGGGAACCCGGCTTCGGCACCGGCGATGTCGAAGCCGACGACCCCGGCGTCACGGTGCCGGACGGCGAGCTCGGCGATCTCGAGCGACCGGTCGGCGTGCCGCATCGCGGTGACGAGCTGGCCGACGCGGATGCGTCCACCGGCGGCGTCGACGGCTGCCTCGATGCCGGCCTGCACGGCCTCCACCGTCTGGTCGAGGGTCAGTCCGCCCTGCAGGTGCTGCTCCGGCGCCCAGCGGACCTCGCCGTAGACGACGCCGTCGGCGACCAGGTCCTCGACGAACTCGCGGGCGATCCGGGTGAGCTGCGGCGCGGTCTGCATCACCGACGTGGTGACGTCGAACGTCTTCAGGTACTCGACCAGGGAGCCGGAGTTCGACTGGTTGGCGAACCACTGCCCGAGCTCGGCCGGGTCGGTGGTGGGGAGCGACACACCCGCCGAGGCCGCGAGCTCGACGATGGTCGCGGGACGCAGGCCGCCGTCGAGGTGGTCGTGCAGCGAGACCTTCGGCAGGTCGTTGATGACCGCCCCGGCGTCGGGCAGGCGGTAGGTCGGGGCGTCGGCGCTCATGCCCCCAGGCTATCGGTGGTCACCGCCGCCGCGCAGGCACCTGTGCACAACCCACGACGGAAGACACTGGAGGCTCCCCACAGGTGTGCAGGGAGCCTCCGGTTCGTCGGGTGGCCGGGTTCAGGACCCGATGCGCTCGCGCACGATCTGCCCGCGTGCCGCGGCAGCGGAGCCCTCCGGGCCGATGGTCCACGCGCCCTCGAGCGACTCCAGCGCACGCGGGATCCGCGACGCGTCGTCGGAGTGCAGCGTCCAGAGCGGCTGGCCCTCGGTCACGGTGTCCCCCGGCTTGGCGTGGAGCTCGATGCCCGCACCGGCCTGCACCGGGTCCTGCGCGCGGGCACGACCGGCCCCGAGCCGCCAGGCCGAGACGCCGAACGGCAGCGCGTCCTGCTGCGTGAGGACCCCCGACGTCGGAGCGGTGACGACGTGCTGTTCCCGGGCGACGGGCAGCGCCGCGGACGGGTCCCCGCCCTGCGCCTCGATCATCCGACGCCAGGTGTCCATGGCGCGGCCGTCCGCGAGCGCCGCGGCCGGGTCGGCGTCGGGCAGTCCGGCCAGCGTGAGCATCTCGGTCGCGAGCGCAACCGTCAACTCGACGACGTCGGCGGGGCCGCCGCCGGCGAGCACCTCGACCGACTCCCGCACCTCGAGCGCGTTGCCGATCGTCAGCCCGAGCGGGACCTCCATGTCGGTCAGCAGCGCCGAGGTCGCGACCCCGGCGTCGTTGCCGAGGTCGACCATGGTCTGCGCGAGCTCCCGGGACGCCTCGTACGTCGGCATGAACGCGCCGGACCCGAACTTGACGTCGAGCACGAGCGCCCCGGTGCCCTCGGCGATCTTCTTCGACATGATGCTCGACGCGATGAGCGGGATGCACTCGACCGTGCCGGTGATGTCGCGGAGCGCGTAGAGCTTCTTGTCCGCGGGTGCCAGGCCTGACCCGGCGGCGCAGATGACCGCGCCGACGTCCTGCAGCACCTGCATCATGCGGTCGTTCGAGATGGACGCCTGCCACCCGGGAATCGACTCGAGCTTGTCGAGCGTGCCGCCGGTGTGCCCGAGTCCGCGACCGGACAGCTGCGGCACAGCGACGCCGAACGACGCCACCAGGGGTGCGAGCGGCAGGGTGATCTTGTCGCCGACCCCGCCCGTGGAGTGCTTGTCGACCGTCGTCTTGCCGAGCGACGAGAACGACATCCGCTCCCCCGACGCGATCATCGCGAGCGTGAGGTCCTTGATCTCACGCCGCTCCATCCCGTTCAGGAAGATCGCCATCGCCATCGCGGCCATCTGCGGGTCCTCGACGTAGCCGCGGGTGTACGCGTCGACGAGCCAGTCCACCTCGGCGGTGCTCAGGGCCCCGCCGGAGCGCTTCGTACGGATGAGGTCGACGGTGTCGAACGGCTCGACGGCCATGTGGATCAGTGCTCCTGCTGGTAGGTGGCGAGGGTCCGCGGCCCGAAGGCGTCCGGCAGGACCTCGTCGATGGTGCGGATGCCGGAGAGCGTCTCGAGGAGCATGCCCTCGGTCGAGTGCTCGAACAGCAGCTGGCGGCAGCGGCCGCACGGCATCAGGGTCGCGCCGTCGCCGTCGACGCACGTGAACGCGACGAGCTTGCCGCCGCCGGTCATGTGCAGCTGCGACACGAGGGAGCACTCCGCGCAGAGCGTCACCCCGTAGCTCGCGTTCTCGATGTTGCAGCCGGAGACGATCCGGCCGTCGTCGGTGAGCGCCGCGGCGCCCACCGGGAACGACGAGTACGGCGCGTAGGCGCGCCGCATCGCGGCCGTGGCGGCGTCCCGCAGGACGCCCCAGTCCACGTCGTCGACCGGGAGGCCCGTGGCGGCGTCCGTCGGGTCGGTGGCGGTGACCGCCTGGTCACCTGCAGCGTGTGCGTCGGTCATGTGTCGTGCCTCCAGGCCGTCAGCTCTTGATGTAGGGCTTGCCGGACGCGGCGGGGCCGCGCGACTGCCCGACCAGGCCGGCCACGGCGAAGATCGTGACCACGTACGGCAGCATCAGCAGGAACTCGCTCGGTACGGGCGAGCCGACCGCGCTGAGCGTGTTCTGCAGGTTCGACGCGAAGCCGAACAGCAGGGCGGCGAGCGTGGCCTTGATCGGGTCCCAGCGGCCGAAGATCACGGCGGCCAGGGCGATGTAGCCCGCGCCCGCGGTCATGTCCTTCGTGAACCCGCCGGTGGCGTCGAGCGTGAAGTACGCACCGCCGAGGCCCGCGATCGCACCGGCGAGGGAGACGTTCCAGAACCGGGTGCTCGTGACGTTGATGCCCACCGTGTCGGCGGCCTGCGGGTGCTCGCCGACGGCGCGGAGTCGCAGACCCCAACGGGTCTTGAACAGGCCGAAGGTGACGACCGCCACGGCGACGTAGGCCAGGTAGACGACGACCGACTGCTCGAAGAAGATCGGTCCGATGATCGGGATCTGGTGGAGCACCGGGACCTCGAACTTCGGGAACCGGATGCCGATGTTGAGCGTCTGCTGGTTCGGGGACAGCACCTGCGAGTACAGGAAGCCGGTCAGGCCCGAGATGAAGGCGTTGATGACGACACCGACGATGACCTGGTCGACCAGGTACTTGATGCTGAACGCCGCGAGGACGAACGACACGAGCACACCCGCGACGAGGGCACCGACGAGACCGACCCAGGGCGACCCGGTGAGCGAGGCGATGAGCGCCGAGGTGAACGCACCGGCGAGGAACTGGCCCTCGATCGCGATGTTCACCACACCGACCCGCTCCGAGATGACGCCGCCGAGGGCACCGAACACGAGCGGGACCGCGAGGCCGAGCGCACCGAAGAGCATGCCGGGGATGGTGATCGAGTCGCCGGCGACCGCCCATGCGAGGAAACCGACCACGAAGACGATCGCGAACACCGAGGTCACCCAGAGCGGCACACGTCGCGAGGCACGGGTCTCGACGATCGCGTACACCGTGGCGAGCGCGAGCAGCACGGTGACGACGATCCCGGTGGCCGTCGCCGGCAGCGGGAGGTTCGGCAGCGCGAAGAAGTCGCCCTTCGACGCCAGGCGGAGCGTCGCCGTTCCGGGGCGGTGTCCGAAGCCGAACAGCACGAGCGCGAGCAGCGTGAACACGCCGTACCCGATCGGGAGCTTCCAGCTGCGGGTCGTCTCGACCGGACGGTCGTCCAGGGGCATGCGCGGCGCGGCCGCGGTGGGGCTGAGGGTGCTCATGCGGCGACTGCCTTCTTGCTGTTCTTGCTCGTCTTCGTGCGCTTGCGTGCACCCGGCTGCGGGATCCGGAAGATCGCGCGGACGAGCGGCGGCGCCGCGATGAAGAGGACGATGAGGGCCTGGATGACGCCGACGATGTCGATCGGGATGCCGTTGGCGGCCTGCATGGCGTAGCCACCGTTCTTCAGCACGCCGAACAGGATCGCCGCCCAGAAGACACCCCACGGCTTGGAGCGGCCGAGCAGGGCCACGGTGATGGCGTCGAAGCCGATGCCGGCGTCGATGCCCGAGGTGAAGCCCGTGGTCACGGCACCCTGCACCTGGTAGGCGCCGGCGATGCCGACCAGGGCACCGGAGATGACCATGACCCAGATGGTCAGCGACGGGACGCTCATGCCGGCCACGCGGGCGGCACGGGGGTTCTCACCGATGGTGCGGAACCGGAAGCCGAGCGAGGACTTGTTGACGAGCCACCAGACGACGACGACCGCGATGATCGCGACGATGAACCCGAGGTCCACGCCGTACCGCACACCGAAGAGCTGCGGCAGGAGCGCGCTGTCCTTCGTGGCGGGCGAGATCGGGTTGCTGCTGCCCGGGGCCTGGAGCAGGCCCGGGGTGCGGAGCAGGTAGCTGACCAGGTAGAGCGCGACGTAGTTGAGCATGATCGTGACGACCACCTCGTTCGCACCCGTCCGGGCCTTGAGCACACCGACGATGCCGCCCCAGACCGCGCCGCCGACGATGCCGGCGATGATCGTGAGCGGGATGTGGATCGCGGCGGGGCCGTCGAACGAGAACCCGACCCAGCCTGCGGCAGCGGCGCCCATCAGGATCTGGCCCTGGCCGCCGATGTTGAACAGCCCGGCGCGGAACGACAGCGCGATCCCGAGTCCGGCGGCGATGAGCGGCACCGAGTAGTCGACGGAGCGCGTGAGCGGCCCGATCGCCTGCTGGAAGGAGTCCGCACCGAAGTTGAACACCGACCCTTGGAACAGCGAGGCGTAGGCGCCGCCGACCGCGGTGCCGATCGCCTGGAGCATGTCGGTGGGGCGAGCGAAGAAGTAGCCGGCGGTCGCACGGACGTTCTCGTCCGTCACCGCGATGAGGATGCCGCACGCGACCAGCGCGAGGACGACGGCGAGCACCGTGACGAGCACGGAGCCGTTCAGGATCCCCTGCAGGGCGGCCTGCCAGCGGTCACCACCGGCGCCGTTGCGGCGCTCGGTGTCCTCCGCCGAGTCCGTCATGAGGTGCGGGGTCGACTCGACCTCCTGCAGACGGTCGTCGGTGAGCGGGGCATCCGCGGTGCCGTGCGCAGCCGGGGTCGGCTGCTGCGTGTTGTCTGGTTCCTGCGCGGTCACGCGGCCAGCTCCGTTCCGGTCGTGGGTGTGGCGTGGATCTCGCCGGCCGAACCGGTCATGCGGCCAGCTCCGTTCCTTCAGGGATCTCCCCGGCCATCATGAGGCCGAGGACGTCACGGGGGGTGGTCGCGGGGACGATGCCGACGATGCCGCCGCGGTACATCACGGCGATCCGGTCGGCCAGGGCCACGACCTCGTCGAGCTCGGTGGAGACGACGATGACCGGCACACCGGTGTCGCGGGTGGCGACGATGCGCTTGTGGACGAACTCGATCGAGCCGACGTCGATGCCGCGGGTGGGCTGCGCGGCGACGAACAGCCGCAGCTCGCGGCTCAGTTCGCGCGCCAGGACGATCTTCTGCTGGTTGCCACCGGACAGCCGACCGGCCGCGGTGGTGCGACCCGGCGTCCGGATGTCGAACTCGGCGATCTTCTCGTCGGCGAAGGCGTCGCGCTCGGCCGAGCGGATCGTGCCGGCGCGGACGAACTCGGCGTGGTCGGCCCGGTCGAGCATCAGGTTCTCGGCGATCGTGAACTCGCCGACCAGGCCGTCCTCCTTGCGGTCCTCGGGGACGAAGCCGACGCCCGCGTCGAGCACCTGCTTGACGCTCCGGCCGGTGAGTTCCTTGCCGTCGAGGGTGATGCGGCCGGCGTGGGCGGGCTCGAGGCCGATGATCGCCTCGGTGAGCTCGGTCTGCCCGTTGCCCTGCACCCCGGCGATCGCCAGGACCTCGCCGCGGCGCACCGTGAAGGAGACGTCGTCGACGAGCACGATGCCGGACGGGTCGGTCACGGTCAGGTTCTCGACGACCAGGGCGTCGGCGCCACCGGTCGCAGGAGCCTTGTCGACCACGAGCGAGACGGCACGGCCGACCATCAGCGCGGCCAGCTCGTTGTTCGTGGCGGTCGGCGATGCCTCGCCGACGACCTTGCCGAGGCGGATGACCGTGATGCGGTCGGCGACCTCGCGCACCTCGCGGAGCTTGTGGGTGATGAACACGATCGCGGTGCCGGCTTCGCGGAGCTGGCGCATGATGCCCATCAGCTCGTCGGTCTCCTGCGGGGTGAGGACGGCCGTCGGCTCGTCGAACACCAGCACGGAGGCGTCGCGGGACAGCGCCTTGATGATCTCGACGCGCTGCTGCACGCCGACGGGCAGGTCCTCGACCTTGGCGTCGGGGTCGACGTCGAACCCGAAGCGATCGGAGATCTCCTGCACGCGCTTGCGGGCACCGGCCAGGTCGAGCCGCCCGCCGAAGGTGGTCTGCTCCTGCCCCAGCATGACGTTCTCGGCGACGGTGAACACGGGCACGAGCATGAAGTGCTGGTGCACCATGCCGATGCCGGCGCGCATGGCGTCACCGGGGCCGTCGAAGTCCTGCACCACGTCGTCGAGCAGGATCTCGCCCTCGTCGGCGTCGTACAGGCCGTACAGGACGTTCATCAGGGTGGACTTGCCGGCGCCGTTCTCACCCAGGAGGCAGTGGACCTCACCCGGCTCGACGGTGAGCGAGATGTGGTCGTTGGCGACCAGGGCGCCGAACCGCTTGGTGATGCCGCGGAGTTCGAGCTTCATGTTCGGGAGTCTATTTCTGTCTCGCGCGCGCCACGCGGGCGCACGGTGTCGCGTGCACCCCGCGGATGCACGATGTGGTGTGCGCCACCCGGGCGCACGAGAACGCGGGCGAGGGATGCTCCCCCGCCCGCGTTCATCGGGTCAGGACTGGGTCTTGACCTTGATCGAGCCGTCAATGATGCCGGCCTTCACGTCGTCGAGCTCGCCCTGCAGGCCCTTGTCGACCTTGGACTCGAAGTCGTGGAACGGCGCGATGCCGACGCCGTCGTTCTCGAGGGTGCCCACGTACGGGTCCTTCGAGAACTTGTCGTCAGCCGCCTGCTCGACGACGTCCTTCACGGCCGGGCGCATGCCCTTCTCGACCGAGGTGAAGGCGATGTCCTTGTAGCGGGGGTCGGCCTCGTAGAGGTCGCTGTCCGCACCGATCAGGACGGAGCCGTTGTCGGCGTCCTTGATGGCCTCGGCAGCGGACTGGTAGATCGGGCCACCGACGGGGAGGATCACGTCGGCGTCCTGGTCGAGGAGCGTCTGCGCGACCGACTTGGCCTGCGTGCCGGCCTCGAAGCCACCGGTGAAGGAGCCCTTGCCGGTGTCGACGTTCCAGCCGACGACCTTGACGTCCTTGTCCTTCTGCTCGTTGTAGTACTTCACGCCGTCCGCGAAGCCGTCCATGAAGATGGTGACGGTCGGGATCTGCATGCCGCCGAAGGTGCCGACGACGCCGGTCTTCGAGTAGGACGCCGCCGCGTAGCCGGCGAGGAACGCCGCCTGCGAGGTGTCGAACGTGATCGGCTTGACGTTCTTCGCGTCGATCGAGTTGTCGTCGATGATCGCGAAGTCGGTGTCGGGGTTCGCAGCGGCCTGCTTCTTCGTGGCGTCGGCCAGGTTGAAGCCGACGGTCACGACGAGGTTGCAGTTCTGGCCGATGAGCTGCTCGATGTTCGAGTCGTAGACGGTGGCGTCCTTCGACTCGGCCTCCTTGTAGGTGGCACCGAGGTCCTTGGCGGCGTCCTTCATGCCCTCGTAGCCGAGCTGGTTGAACGACTTGTCGTCGAACCCACCGGCGTCGGAGACCATGCAGGGGCGGAAGTCGGTCTTCTTCGCCGAGTCGGTGGTGGACGGCGCCGAGGCGCAGCCGGCCAGGACGGCGACGGTGCCGGCGAGCGCGAGGCCGCTGAGGACGACCTGTCGGGTACGAGATGTCACGGGTTGGTTCCTCCGGGGAGCGTGCCCGGACCACGTGCGTTCCGGGCGATCGTGGCGACAGTACACGACCGTCGGGCCGGTACAGGACCCGTTGCGGGGGTCCTGCGGATCGGTTACGGGATCGCGACCCCGCCGAAACGCGCCCGTAACGCGGGGCCACTCACTCACCCCCAGTTCGAGGGGTTTGTCGATGGAGCGCTACAGGACGTCGCCGCGGCCGCTGATCTTCAGGGCATCCACGACGCCCTTCACCCGCTGTGCGTTCGCGCTCGTGGTGACGAGCAGCGCGTCCGGGGTGTCCACGACGACGATGTCCTCGACGCCGATGAGCGAGATGAGCCGCTGGCTGTGCGAGATCACGATGCCGCTCGACGAGTCCGCCAGGATGCGGGCACCGTCCCCGAGCACCGCGAGGTTGTTCGGCCGGCCGCCGGACTGCAGCTTGGCGAGCGAGGCGAAGTCGCCCACGTCGTCCCAGTCGAAGTCACCGGGGACGACCGCCATGCGTCCGGCAGCGGCGGCGGGCTCGGCGACCGTGTAGTCGATCGCGATCTTCTCGAGCATCGGCCAGACGGCATCGACGACGGCGCCGCGCGCCGAGGTGTCCCAGGCGTCGGCGAGTTCGTTGATGCCCGCGAGCAGTTCGGGCTTCGTCCGGCCGATCTCGGCGAGCAGCACGTCGGCGCGGGCGATGAACATGCCGGCGTTCCAGAGGTAGTTGCCCTGCTCGACGTACGAGCGGGCGGTGTCGAGGTCCGGCTTCTCGACGAATGACTTCACCGCGTGTGCGGTCGGAGCACCCTCGATGTCGAGCCCGGCGGTGTCGGCGTTGATGTAGCCGAAGCCGATCGCGGGTTCCGTCGGGGTGATGCCGATGGTGGTGACGTAGCCGGCACGGGCGACGGCGACGGCCTCGCGCACCGAACGGCGGAAACCGCGGGCGTCACCGATGACGTGGTCGGCGGCGAACGAGCCGATGACGACGTCGGGCTCGCGGCGCACCAGGATCGCCGCGGCCAGGCCGATGGCCGCCGTGGAGTCCTTCGGTTCGCTCTCGAGCACCACGTTGTGGTCCTCGACGCCGGGCAGCTGCGACTCCACCGCGACCCGGTGCGCACGGCCGGTGACGACCATGATCCGCTGGTCGCCGGCGAGCGGCGCCAGGCGGTCCCACGTCTGCCGCAGCAGCGAGGTGCCGGAACCCGTCAGGTCGTGCAGGAACTTGGGTGCGTCCGCGCGCGACAACGGCCACAGGCGCGATCCGATGCCCCCTGCGGGGATGATCGCGTAGAAGTCTTCGAGAGCGTCAGCCACGCGCTCACCGTACCGGTCCCACCGGGCGGATCCTGGGTGGTCTCCGCACGATTCCCGCATGCGGGCTCCCGCAGCGTCGGCCGTCGCGTTGTTCACCCGGCGCGCGCGTCCCGTTCACGTCGTCGGCCCCGCCGGGTCACGTCACGCCCGGAGCATGGGCAGCACCATGAGCGCACGCAGCGTGGAGCGCGGCACGTCCCCCCGGACCGTCGCCGTCGTGACCGAGAGCTTCCTGCCCACCCTCAACGGCGTGACCACCAGTGTCCTGGCGGTCCTCGACCACCTGGAACGACGGGGTCACCGCGCGGTCGTGATCGCCCCGGACACCCCCGGCCTGGCGCAGTTCCGGTCGCGCAGCGCCGTCGAGCGCTACCGCTCCTTCGACGTCCACCGCATCCCCGCCGTCGCCTACCGCCAGTTCCCGGTGGCACTCCCCCACCCGGTGCTCGACACGATCCTCGCCGCCTCCGGCGCCGACGTGCTCCACGCCGCCAGTCCGTTCCTGCTGGGTGGGCGCGCGATCACGGCAGCCGGGAGGCTCGGCATCCCCTCCGTCGCCGTCTTCCAGACCGACGTGGCCGGGTTCGCCCGCCGCAACGGCCTGACCGCGACCGTCCCGTTGGTCCGGAAGATCCTCGGACGCATCCACGCCGGCGCCTCGCTGACGCTCGCCCCGTCGAGCGCGACGGCCGCGATGCTCGCCGAAGAGGGCGTGCCCCGCGTCGCCCGCTGGGGTCGCGGCGTCGACACCGAGCTGTTCCACCCCGCACGCCGGTCGACCGGGCACGTGCGGGCACTCCGACGCCGCCTGGCCCCGAACGGCGAGACCATCGTCGGGTACGTCGGACGCCTGGCCCCGGAGAAGGAGGTCGAGCGGCTCGCCGAACTCGGCGGCGTCCCCGGCATCCGGGTCGTCGTGGCCGGAGGGGGTCCGTCGCGGGCGATGCTCGAACGGCGGCTCCGGCACCTCGACGTCACCTTCACCGGCCCCCTGCGCGGCGACGCACTCGCCGACGCGTACGCGTCGCTCGACCTGTTCGTGCACACCGGTCCGGCCGAGACCTTCGGGCAGACCCTGCAGGAGGCCCACGCTTCCGGCCTGCCCGTGATCGCGCCGGCGTCCGGCGGCCCGCTCGACCTGGTCGCCCCGGGGCTCGACGGCGAGCTCTACGACGCCGGTGCCCCGCAGGCCCTGCGGCACGCGGTCCTGCGACTGCACCACGACCGTGCGCTCGCGGAGCGGATGGGTTCCGCCGGTCGGCTCCGGGTCGAGGGGACCACCTGGGAGGCCGTCGGCGACCAGCTCCTCGACCACCACGACACGGCCCGCACCATCGGCGCGCCGCCCGTCGGACGGGGCCTCCGGGCAGGTCGGGACGAGAAGGTCAGCGCCCGCGCATAGGATGGGTCGTGTTCCACACGAACACGAACGGCAAGGGCTCGCCGATCGGGCGAGCCCGTCCTATGGAAGGACGAGCTCATGGCTGAGCACACCAGCGGGGGTACGGCGACCGCGGTGCCCGACGTCTCGATCGAAGCCCCACGGGCTTCTCGGACGCCACAGGGCACGCTCTACCGCGGTTCGATCGGGATGTGGTCGTGGGTCCTCCACCGCATCACCGGTGTCGCGATCTACTTCTTCCTGCTCGTGCACATCCTCGACACGGCGCTCGTGCGGCTCTCCCCAGAGGCGTACAACGCGGTCATCGGCACGTACAAGACCCCGATCATGAACCTCGGCGAGATCGCGCTCGTCATGGCCATCGTGTTCCACGCCTTCAACGGCCTGCGGATCATCCTGATCGACTTCTGGTCGAAGGGCCCGAAGTACCAGCGGGCCATGTTCTGGATCGTCATGGTCCTGTGGGCGGTGGCGATCGCGGGCTTCCTGCCCCGCCAGCTCATGAACCTCGTCGCGGACTTCAACTGAGGGGCACGAACATGACCACGCAGATCGTCGAACCTCCCCGCTCGGCCGCGGCCGCCCGCAGCACCACCAACTGGGAGAAGTGGGGCTGGATCTACATGCGCGCCTCGGGCGTGCTGCTCGTCGTGCTGATCTTCGGCCACCTCTTCGTCAACATGGTGGCCGGCGAGGGCGTCAAGCAGATCGACTTCGCCTTCGTCGCCGGCAAGTGGGCCAACCCCTTCTGGAAGGTCTGGGACTCGCTCATGCTGGTCCTCGCGCTCATCCACGGCTCGAACGGCATGCGCACGATCGTCAACGACTACGTGTCGAAGCCGGGCATCCGCAAGACGCTCCTCGTCGCGATCCTGGCCGCCTGCGTCGTGCTGATCGTCCTCGGGCTCCTCGTCTGCTGGACCTTCGACCCGTGCCCCGCCGGCGCCGCTGCCGCCGACCTGCCGTCCTTCTGCCCGGCGCAGTAGCACCACCACCGTTGCTGCCCGCGTTCCCACCGTCTACGGAAAGACCCCTGTGACCGAGACCACCGTCCACCACCACCAGTTCGACATCGTCATCATCGGTGCCGGAGGCGCGGGCATGCGAGCCGCGATCGAAGCCGGCCCGAAGGCGAAGACGGCCGTCATCTCGAAGCTCTACCCCACCCGGTCGCACACCGGTGCGGCGCAGGGCGGGATGGCCGCGGCCCTCGCGAACGTCGAAGAGGACTCGTGGGAGTGGCACACCTTCGACACGATCAAGGGCGGCGACTACCTGGTCGACCAGGACGCCGCCGAGATCCTGGCGAAAGAGGCGATCGACGCCGTCATCGACCTCGAGAACATGGGCCTGCCGTTCAACCGCACGCCCGAGGGCAAGATCGACCAGCGTCGTTTCGGTGGGCACACCCGCGACCACGGCAAGTCCCCGGTCCGCCGGGCCTGCTACGCAGCAGACCGCACCGGGCACATGATCCTGCAGACGCTGTTCCAGAACTGCGTGAAGCTCGGCGTCGAGTTCTACAACGAGTTCTACGCGCTCGACCTCATCATGGTCGACGTCGTCGGTGACGATGGTGTCACCCGCCAGCAGCCGGCCGGCGTCGTCGCGTTCGAGCTCGCGACCGGTGAGCTGCACGTCTTCCACGCCAAGGCGATGATCTTCGCGACCGGCGGCTTCGGCAAGATGTACAAAACCACCTCGAACGCGCACACCCTGACCGGCGACGGCGTCGGCATCGTCTGGCGCAAGGGCCTGCCGCTCGAGGACATGGAGTTCTTCCAGTTCCACCCGACCGGGCTCGCCGGGCTCGGCATCCTGCTGACCGAGGGTGCCCGCGGCGAGGGCGCGATCCTCCGGAACGCCTCGGGTGAGCGCTTCATGGAGCGGTACGCCCCCACCATCAAGGACCTCGCACCGCGTGACATCGTCGCGCGATGCATGGTGCAGGAAGTGGCCGAGGGCCGGGGTGCCGGACCGAACAAGGACTACGTGCTGCTCGACTGCACGCACCTGGGCGCCGAGGTCCTCGAGACGAAGCTGCCGGACATCACCGAGTTCGCCCGCACGTACCTCGGCGTCGACCCCGTCGTCGAGCCGGTGCCCGTCATGCCGACCGCGCACTACGCGATGGGCGGGATCCCGACGAACGTCAAGGCCGAGGTCCTGTACGACAACACCACCGTCGTCCCCGGCCTGTACGCCGCCGGCGAGTGCGCCTGCGTCTCCGTGCACGGCTCCAACCGACTCGGCACCAACTCGCTGCTCGACATCAACGTCTTCGGCAAGCGCTCGGGCAACAACGCCGCCGAGTGGGTCCAGACCGCCGAGTTCCTCCCCCTGCCGGAAGACCCGGCGGCCGGCGTCCGCGGCATGCTCGACCAGCTCCGTGCCTCGACCGGCACCGAGCGCGTCTCCGCCCTCCGCAAGGAACTACAGGAGGAGATGGACAAGAACGCCCAGGTGTTCCGCACGGACGAGTCGCTCGCCCGCGTCACCGAGACGCTGCACACGCTCCGCAACCGCTTCATGCAGGTCTCCGTGCAGGACAAGGGCAAGCGGTTCAACACCGACCTGCTCGAGGCCGTCGAGCTCGGGTTCCTGCTCGACCTGGCCGAGGTCGTCGTCTACTCCGCGCGCAACCGCAAGGAGAGCCGCGGCGGCCACATGCGCGACGACTACCCGAAGCGCGATGACGAGAACTACATGCAGCACACCATGGCGTACCTGACGGGCGACCCGCACTCGTCACTCGCCGACGACCACATCACGCTCGACTGGAAGCCCGTCGTCATCACGCGGTACCAGCCGATGGAGAGGAAGTACTGAGATGACCGACACCCTGGTCTCCGAGGCACCCCGCACCGACACCGTGCAGGACGCCCCTCCCGGATCCTTCTCCGTCACGGTCATCGTCCGTCGCTTCGACCCCGACGTCGACGACGAGCCGCGCTGGCAGGACTTCGACGTCATGATGCTGCCGACCGACCGCATCCTCGACGCCCTGCACAAGATCAAGTGGGAGCAGGACGGGTCCCTGACCTTCCGCCGCTCGTGCGCACACGGCGTCTGCGGGTCCGACGCCATGCGCATCAACGGTCGCAACCGCCTGGCGTGCAAGACCCTGATCAAGGACCTCGACGTCTCGAAGCCGATCTACGTCGAGGCGATCAAGGGTCTGCCGCTCGAGAAGGACCTCGTCGTCGACATGGAGCCCTTCTTCCAGAGCTACCGCGAGGTGCAGCCGTTCCTGCAGTCCTCGTCAGCCCCGACGCCCGGCAAGGAGCGTGTGCAGTCCGTCGCCGACCGCGCCCGCTTCGACGACACCACGAAGTGCATCCTCTGCGCCGCGTGCACGTCGTCCTGCCCGGTGTTCTGGACCGACGGGCAGTACTTCGGCCCCGCGGCGATCGTGAACGCACACCGGTTCATCTTCGACTCCCGCGACGACGCCGCGAACGTCCGTCTCGACATCCTCAACGACAAGGAAGGCGTCTGGCGCTGCCGCACGACCTTCAACTGCACCGACGCGTGCCCCCGCGGCATCCAGGTGACGAAGGCGATCTCCGAGGTCAAGCAGGCGATCATGCGCGGCCGGGCGTAGTCCCGGCTCCGTCCAAGGCCCAGCACCACGTCGACCGATAGGCTCCCGACCATGACGTTCGCGGACACCCGCCCCATCCTCGACCAGCTCGGCTACACGACCCGGTACGTGCAGCTCCCCGGCGAGACCCTGCACGAACCGCCGGTCGAGGGGGCGCTCCGCATCGTCCAGACCGACGCCTCCGGCTACGCGCTCGAGGTCGTCGACTACGGAACGGCTCGTCGTCTCGCGCAGGCCACGGGTGAGGACGACGCGGTCGAGATGCTGCGCCGCTTCCTGAACCGTCCGTTCCCGGAACCGCGTGACATCCCCCGCCACGAGCTCGAGGGGCTCCGCGACCGTGCGGCGTCGACCTACCCGCAGCTCGCGCAGCAGGTCGCGCAGGCCGGCGAGCAGGGGCTGACCATCCAGATCCCGGCCGGTGTCCCCGTCGACCGCATCGGTGGCCCGGACGGCTACCTGCTGCACCCGCTCGACACCCCGCTGCCCAGCCGGTCGCTGCCCCCGCACGTGACCTCGTCGCCGGAGACCCACCGGTACGTCGTCGATCGGCCGTTCCTGGTGAACGTCCGCTTCGTCCAGCCCTGGTTCGAGCAGCCGGGCGGCGCCCTGCGCTTCCAGATCGCCGACCCGTCGGCCACCGTCCGTGACCTGGTGGTCGACGGCGCGCTCGTCCGCCTCCGGGTCGTCTGAACCCACCGACACACGAACAGCCCGCCCCGCGCTCGATGCGTGGGGCGGGCTGTTCTCGTTCGTGGAGCTACCGGAGGTCGGGGCGGTCGTACCGCGCACCGGCCGGGTTCGACGGCAGGCAGCCGAACACGATGGCTGCGGGGCTCGCGATGAGCGACACGAGCCAGAGCGGGCCCGGCAGGTTCGCGTCGTGAAGCCGGCGCCACGCGAGTGCCAGATTCGGCACGAGGGTGGCGAGCCACCACAGTCCGAAGAGCCCGAGCAGCACGAAGGCGAACGGCGAAGGCGCCCCCGACACGTCGCGCGAGTACCCGTAGTCGTCCACGACGGTGGTGGTCGGGCTGGTGGCGATCAGCAGGGCGATGAAGCCCCCGTAGAGCACGATCGTGACGATGGCGTTGGCCAGGAACCAGTACCAGTACTCACTGCGACCGGCACGGCCGTCGAAGCGGGCGTACTTCCTGAAGAACCGGAGGAACGCGTCGAGGAACCCGATGCCGTACCAGGGGGCCCACAGCGGTGGGACGCCGTCCGGGCCGACCGGTATCGGCTCCGCCAGCTGCGGGTACCCACCGACGTACGGCTGGGCGTACTGCTGGTAGGGCTGCTGCCCGTAGCCGGGCTGCTGCCCGTACCCCGGCTGCTGCCCGTACCCGGGTTGCTGTCCGTACCCGGGCTGCTGTCCGTACCCAGGCTGCTGCCCGTAGCCGGGCTGTTGTCCGTAGCCAGGCTGCTGCCCGTGCCCGGGCTGCGCGCCGGCCCCCGGCTGTCCCTGCTGCTGATCGCCGCCGGGCTGGCCCCACTGGGGCGTCCCGTCGTTGCTCATCGGCTCGAGACGGGGCGGTCGTACCGCGCGCCCTGCGGGTTCGAGGGCAGCAGGCCGAAGACGATGCCGACGATGCCGACGAAGAGCGCGATGATCCACAGCGCACCGGGGAGGTTCGCGTCGTGCAGTCGGCGCCAGCCGAGGGCGAGCGTCGGGATGATGATCGCGAGTCCCCAGAGCAGGAACAGGATGCCCGAGATGACGAAGAGCGCGGACGGCTCGGTGACGGTGGACTGGACGCTGGTCGACGTCGAGGACGACATCGACACGGTCGAGCGCTCGGAGGTCGCGAAACCGATGGCGTACAGGATGCCGAGGACGATGCCGACGATCGCGTTGGCGAGGTACCACCACCAGAACTCGCTCCGGCTGGCACGACCGCTGAACGTGGCGTACTTCTTGAAGAAGCGGCCGACGGCCTTGCCGAACGAGATCCCGTACCACGGCGCCCAGAGCGGCGGTTCACCGTTCGGTCCGGTCGGCGGCTGCTGGCCGTACTGCGGTGCGCCGCCGTACTGCGGTGCGCCACCGAACTGAGCGTTCGGCTGGTTGTTCGGATCCTGCGGGTACTGGTCGCTCACGTGGTCCCCCTCGAGTGTTGGCTGATGGTCGCGTCTGAGTCAACCAGAACTCCTGAGCGGCGGTCAGGACCGGTACCGCGCGTCACCCCTGCAGCGGACGGTCGTACTGCTGCCCCTGCGGGTTCGACGACATCAGGCCGATGATCAACGAGAACAGGATGCCGATCGGCGGGATGATGAACAACAGGGCGAGCAAGCCACTGAGGTTGACGTCGTGCAGCCGGCGCACGGTCAACGCGATGAAGCCGAGCGCGCAGGCCAGGCTCCAGAGACTGCCGAGGCCGTCCGAGCCGTCGTCGACGAACGGCAGCACGTCGAATCCGCTCCCGATGATGCCGGCGGCAGCCGAACCGATCAGGTACCAGAGCGCCCAGAACCAGTACTCCGACTGACTGGCCCGACCGTCGAAACGCACGTACTTCTTCCAGAAGCGCAAGAACGCCTGGGGGAAGGGGATGCCGTACCAGGGTGCCCAGAGCGGCGGCTCGGACCTCCCACCACTCGGCCGACCCGGACCGGGCTGCCCGTACTGCCCCGGAGACTGCTGCCCCCACGGCTGCTGGCCGTACGGGCCCTGCTGCTGGCCGTACGGGTCACGGGGCGGGTACTGGTCGCTCATCGTTCGGTTCCTTCCGGCGCGGCTGTCGGTCCACACAGAGTGTGGCACTCCCCCGAGCCGGCGAGCGTCATCCGCACGGACGACACCTGACCCGACCGAGGACCTGCCCCGACGATGCTGTCAGGGCAGGAGCGCGAGCTTGCCCCCGGGGTGCCCGGACTCCAGCAGCTCCGCCGCCGTCTTCGCCTCCGCCAGCGGGAAGGTCCGCGCCACCGGGACCTCGAGCTGTCCGGCACCGGCGAGGTCGATGAGCCGCTGCCGCACCGAGTCCCGGAACGCCTTGCTGGCCGGCTGCGCGCCCCCCACCGCGGCGATGCCGTCCGACGCGGCCCGCGCCTGCGCGGCGATCGTCACGATCCGTGACCGGTCCGCGACCAACGCGAGCGAGACGTCGACGGCCTCGTCGGTTCCGACGCAGTCCAGTGCCACGTCGATGCCGGAGGGTGCGAGATCACGGACACCCGCCTCCAGGCCGTCGCCGTACGCGACCCACTCGCCACCGAAGCGTCGCACGACGTCCGCACCACGCTCCGACGCGGTGCCGATGACGCGGGTGCCGAGCAGCCGCAGCTGCTGGAGCAGGCTGACGCCGACCGCGCCCGAGGCGCCGTGCACCAGGACGGTGTCGCGCCCCTCGGCGCGGGTGACGCGGAGCATGTCGGCGGCGGTCGAGCCGGCGAGGAGCAGGTTGGCGGCCTCCGGGAAGCCGAGCGAAGCGGGCTTCGCGAAGACGTCGGCCGCAGGCACCGTGACCGACTCGGCCCAGCCGCCGCTCACGCGGAAGGCGAGGACCTCGTCGCCGACCGCTCCCCCGCCGGACGCGATCTCGGTGTCGGGGCCGACGGCGGACAGGACGCCGGCGACCTCGTAGCCGACGGCGATGGGCAGGTCCGCGGGGTCGCCCTGGCGGGTGTGCTTGGTGTCTGCGGGGTTCATGCCGGCGGCGCGGACGGTGATGGTGACCTCGCCGGGGCCGGGGACCGGCACCTCCGCCTCGACGTACTCCAGGACTTCGCTGCCGCCGAACCATGGAGCTACCCAGTGCTTCGTCATGCGGGCGACGGTACGCGTCGCGACCCCGGAACGGACGGGAGGCCCGTCACCAGCTGGTGACGGGCCTCCCGTCCGTCCGTGCGGACGTCGTCAAGCCGCCCTTGCGGACGTCATCAGGCGCGCGCGGACCGGATCCGCTCGGTGAACGCGGCGTGCAGCGGGTGCTCCGCGGTGAGACCGGTGATCTGCGTGGCCACGTCCGCGTCGGACACGTCCGATGCCAACAGCGCCTGCAGCTCGACGCTCTGCTCGTCGTCCGTGACGTCGAAGCGGAGCGCCGCGGCCATCGCGTCGAGGAGCGCGGTGGGCTCGGTACCGTCCTCGGCCAGCGCGGCGGCGGGCGAGACGAACCGCTCGTCGCGCGACAGCTTGCGGAGCGGCTGGCGGCCGACGCGGGTCACCGTGTCGGGCAGGTGCGGGTTCTCGAACCGGCCGATGATCGCCTGCACGTACGCGCGGTGCACCTCGGGGTCGAGCTCGTGCCGGCGGATGAGCAGGTCGCTCGTCTCGGCGAGCACGGACTCGAGCTCGGAGCGCACGGCGGGGATCGCGATGGCGTCGGAGATCTTGTCGGCCCCCGCGACGAAGCCGTGGTACGCGACGGTGGCGTGCCCGGTGTTCACCGTGAAGAGCTTGCGCTCGATCGACGCGGCGAGGCCGCCCACGTAGTGCGCGCCGGGGATCTCCGGCTCGTTCCCGCCGAACGGCGTGCGGTCGATGGCCCACTCGAAGTAGGTCTCTACGGTCACGTCGAGTCCGCCGCCCTCGGGCTGCGCGGGCACGATGCGGTCGACGGCGGTGTTCGCGAAGACGGCCTTGGCCAGGGCGGCGTCGCGGCCGTCCTCGGGCAGGGCGGCGACGATGAACTCGCGCAGGCGGTCCGTGGCGTTGAGGGCGTTCTCGCACGCCATGACGGCGATCGGTGCGGCGTCCGCGTCGCGGGCGACGAGCGCGCGGGCGATGACCGGGGCGATGAACTTCAGGACGTTCGGGCCGACGGCGCACGTGACGATCGCGGCCTTCGCGATCTCGGCGACCACGCCGTCCTCGTCCTGTGCGCTGTTCAGCGCGCGGAAGTTCGTGACCTCGTGGTCCTGGGCGCCTGCCCCGACCTCGTGCACGGTGTACGAGTCGGCTGCGGCCAGGGCGTCGATGAGCGGTGCGGCGACGTCGGCGAAGACGACCTCGTACCCGGCCTCGTGGAGCAGGAGCCCGACGAACCCACGGCCGATGTTGCCGGCGCCGAAGTGGACGGCGGTGCTGGTGCTCACTCGTTGACCTCGCCGAGGATCGACAGGATCGCGGCGGTGTCGGCGGCCTCGGTGAGCTTCTGGACCTCGTCCTCGTCGGAGAACACGATCGCGATCTTCGACAGGATGTCGAGGTGCTCGTTGTTCACGCCGGCGATGCCGACGACGAAGCGCACGGGGTTGCCGTCCCAGTCGATCGGGCTGGCGTAGCGGATGAACGACAGGGCGGACGACTTGATGGCGTCCTTCGCGTCGTTGGTGCCGTGCGGGATGGCGAGGAAGTTGCCCATGTAGGTGGACACGCTCTTCTCACGCTCGAGCATGGCCGGGTAGTAGTCGGCCGTGACCGCGCCCGCAGCCTCGAGGATCTCGGCCGCCTCCTTCATCGCTTCCGACTTGGTCGGCGCGGTGTCCTCGGTGTGGATGCGGATCTGGCTCTCCTGCAGGACGGGCATCGGGGGTTCTCCTTGTGTTGAGGACGAGATGGAGGGGACGGGTCAGCCCCGTCCCCTCCGATACTGCACTTCGTTACTGGTTGTGGCGTTACTGGTTCTTCAGCTGCTCGACGACCTGGTCGTACTGCGGAGCGTTCATGAAGTTGCCGACCGACACGTGCTGCGCGTTCGGGTTCTTCTGCTTCGCGCGGTCCGTCAGTTCTTCCTGCGTGATGATCAGGTCCTCGTCACCGGACAGGTTCGCGATCGCCTTGTTGGAGACCGTGACCCCTTCGATGCCCGCCTTCTTGATCTTGTTGCGCAGGACGCTGGCACCCATCGCACTCGAGCCCATGCCGGCGTCGCAGGCGAAGACCAGGTTCTGGACCTTCGTCGCCGTCGCCGTGCTCGCCGAGCCGACGCCGCCGAGGGAGGCCTCGGCCTCTTCCTCGTTGGCCGGGGAGTTGTTGCCGAGCAGGCCGGCGGTCGCCGAGTTGACGTCGCGGCCCTTGTTCGCCTGGAGCTTCGCCATGGCGGCGCTCATGTCACCGCCACCGTTCGCCAGGTCGCGCTTGCGGCTGGCGAGGAGGAAGAAGGACGAGACCGCGAACGACACCGCGGCGGACAGGATGACCGACAGGATCACGCCGAGGAAGCTGTTGCGCTCCGTGGCACCGAGCACCGCGAAGATCGAGCCGGGCGACGCCGGGGCGACGAGGCCGGACTGGAACGCGACGTTCGTGGCGACACCCGTGGCACCACCGAGGATGACGGCGATGAACAGGATCGGCTTCTGCAGCACGTACGGGAAGTAGATCTCGTGGATGCCACCGAAGAACTGGATGATGATCGCGCCGGGAGCGGTCGAGCGGGCGATGCCGACACCGAAGAAGGTGAAGGCGAGCAGCAGACCGAGGCCGGGGCCGGGGTTCGCCTCGAGCAGGAACAGGATCGACTTGCCCGACTCGGCGACCTGCGCCGCACCGAGCTGGTCGAGCACACCGTGGTTGATGGCGTTGTTCAGGAAGAAGACCTTCGCCGGCTCGATGATGACGCTGGCGAGCGGCAGGAGCGAGTGCTGCACGAGGAAGTCCACCGCGGAGCCGAGGCCCTCGGCGATGAGCTTGAACAGCGGCGCGAGCCAGAAGAACCCGATCATCGCGAGGACGAAGCCCAGGATCCCGGCTGCGTAGTTGTTGACGAGCATCTCGAAGCCGGGCTTGATCTTGCCGTCCCAGATCCGGTCGATCTGCTTGATCAGGTAGGCACCGAGCGGGCCACAGATCATCGCGCCGAGGATCATCGTGGTGCCGGAGGCACCGATGATCACACCCATGGTCATGATCGACCCGACGACGGCACCGCGGGTGTCGTAGATCATCCGGCCGCCCTGGATGGCGATCGCGAGCGGGATCAGGTAGGTCAGGATCGGACCGACGAGGCCGGGGTTGGCGACGCCGGCCGTCTCACCGAACCCACCGAGCACGCCGACGGGCGTCCACCCGGTCTCGATGAAGAAGGCCGTGATGATGCCCCACGCGATGAAGATCGCGATGTTGGGCATGACCATGCCGGAGAGGAACGTGCCGAACTTCTGAACGGCGACGCGTGCGCCGCCCCGCGACTTCGCGGGTGCGTCGGGCGCTGCAACGGACGACGTTGTCATGTGCGGTGACTTTCTGTGTGGTGGAGCTGCTGCGTGGTGCTGGGAGGGGTGGTGCTGGGGGTGGTGGGTCAGGCGGCGTGCACCGCGGACGCGGCAGCGGACTTCGCGGCCGCCGCCGTGCTCGCGGCGAGTGCCGCCGTCGCCATCTCGCGGGCCTGTTCGAGCGTGTAGCGACCGAGTTCGGCGCGCACGTCGGCCAGGGCCGCGGGGGTCATGGAGAGGGTCGTGGCGCCGAGACCGACCAGGACGACGGCGAGCAGCGGGTCGGCTGCTGCCTCACCGCAGATCCCGACGGCCTTGCCGGCGGTGGCGCCCGCGGAGCCGAGCTGCGCGACGAGGCGCAGGACGGCGGGGTGCCACGGGTCCTGGTACGACGCGACGGTGCCGAGCATGCGGTCGGCGGCCATCGTGTACTGGGTCAGGTCGTTCGTGCCGATCGACACGAAGTCGGCGTTCTGGAACACCTGCTCGGCCATCAGCGCGAGCGACGGCACCTCGGCCATGACACCCGCGGTGCGGATGCCGAGTTCACGGGCCAGGGTGACGAAGTACTCGGTCTCCTCGGCGTCGGCGACCATCGGGGCCATGACCCACAGGTCGGCCTCGGTCGCGGCGTCGGCCTGGGCGAGCGCGGTGAGCTGGTCGCGCAGGACCTCGGGGTGGTTCCGCAGGGCACGCAGGCCGCGGCGCCCGAGGGCCGGGTTCTCCTCGTCCTTGTCGGTGAGGAACGGCAGGGGCTTGTCGGCGCCGGCGTCGAGCGCGCGCACGACGACCTTCTTGCCGGGGAACGCCGCGAGCAGCTGACGGTACGACTCGGTCTGCTCGTCGACCGTGGGGGCCTTCGGCGAGTCGAGGAAGAGGAACTCGGTGCGGAAGAGCCCCACGCCCTCCGCACCGAGAGCAACGGCGCCGGCGGCGTCGGCGGGGCTGCCGAGGTTCGCGAGCAGGGGCACGACGTGGCCGTCGGCGAGGGCACCGGCGGTGAGCGGTGCCGCTGCGGCGGCGAGACGGTCGGCGATGCGACGCTCGACGTCCGCGACGAGTGCGGCGTCGGGGTCGGTGACGACCGTGCCGGCGATGGCGTCCACGACGACGGACTGGCCGTCGGCCAGGTCGTCGGCACCGGTCACGCCGACGATGGCGGTGATGCCCTTGGCACGGGCGAGGATCGCGGTGTGCGAGGTCGGGCCACCGTCACGGGTGACGAGCGCCAGGACCTTCTCGAGGTCGAGCAGCGCGGTGTCCGCCGGGGCGAGGTCGCGGGCGACGAGGACGAAGGGGGTGTCCGACTCGGGGACGCCGGGGGCGTGCACGCCGCGGAGCTTGGCGATGATGCGCTGGGCGACGTCGTCGAGGTCGGCCGCGCGCTCCCCCATGTAGCCGCCCATGCCGACGAGCAGGTCGCGGAACTGGGCGAACGCCTCGTACACGGCACGCTCGGCGTTGGTGCCACCGTCGATGCGGGTGTGCACGTCGTCGAGGAGCGTCGGGTCCTGCGCCATGAGCGCCTGGGCCTCGAGCACGGCCTGGGCGTCGCCACCGGCGAGCTGTCCGCGCTTGTTGAGGTCGTCCGCCACGGCGGCCAGTGCGTCGTGCACGGCCTGCTTCGCGTCGTCCGCCGAGCCCACCAGGGCGTCCTTCGACGGTTCGCCGAGCGGGTCAGCCATCCGGAGCACGGGGCCGTGGGCAACGCCACGGCCGACGCCGGTGCCGAGCAGTTCGGACATTCGAGACTCCTTCATCTCACACGCGCTTGCGGTGGGGTGGATCGTTCGGTGCACACGACACGGGAACAGACCACGCCCGTGCGGCTGATCAGCACACTACCCCGCTTCGCGTTGACAAACAAACACATCCGGGGATAAAAATACAGAAACAGATGCCCGTTTGCGTCTGGCGGATCGAACGCAGGGGACGACATCCCGGATGTCGTGCCCGAGCATGTCCGTTCCGTTCCGACCCGAGACGACGAGGTCCGATGTACGCACCAGAACGCCACCAGCGCATCGTCGAGCAGGCGCGCGCGCAGGGCCGGGTGGACGTCAAGGACCTGGCCGAGTCGCTCGCCGTCACGCCCGAGACCATCCGCCGCGACCTGACGAGCCTGGAACGCCGCGGCCTCGTCCGTCGTGCGCACGGCGGTGCGATCCCCGTCGAGCGGATCACCCTGCACCCCGGCGTCGGCGACCGTGGCGGCATCAACCAGACCGAGAAGATGGTCATCGCCGAGGCCGCCCTGGCGGAACTGCCGGAGAACGGCTCGATCATGATCGACGCCGGCACCTCGACCATCTGCCTGGCCGAGCTGCTGCCGACCGACCGCGGGCTGACCGTCGTCACGCACTCGCTCCCCGTCGCCACCGCCGTCGCGAACCGCCCGGGCATCGACCTGCACCTGCTCGGCGGCAACATCCGCAGCGACTCCCTGGCCGGCGTCGGCACCTGGACGCACCAGCTCATCGGCATGGTCAGCGTCGACGTCGCCTTCATCAGCATCAACGGCATCACGCCGGAGCGCGGCCTGACGACCCACAACATGGCCGAGGCCGCCGTGAAGAGCGCGATGATCAAGTCCGCACGACGGAGCATCCTGCTCGCCGACCACACCAAGTTCGGCCGCGAGGAGTTCGGTCGCGTCGCCCCGCTCGCCGCGATCGACACGATCATCACCGACCCCGCCGTCAACCTCGACCTGGTCCGCGAGGTCGAGGCCGCCGGCACCGAGGTCTTCTGGCCCGGCCGACCCTGACCGTGCCCCGTTCCCGCCCACCCAGTGCTCGCTAGCATGAGCCAACCACCCATCGACAGGAGTACATCGATGTCCGAAGCCACCCGCACCGTGACCGTCGCCAGCGCATCCGGCCTGCACGCTCGCCCCGCATCCCTCTTCGTCCAGACCGTGACGGCGTCGGGGCACCAGGTCACGATCGCCAAGGGCGACAAGTCCGGGAACGCCGGCAGCATCCTCGCCCTGCTCGGGCTCGGCATCGAGAACGGCGACGAGGTCACCCTCACCGTCTCGGGCGACGACGCCGAGACCACCGCCGACAGCCTGGTCGAGTTCCTCAAGACGGACCACGACGCGGCCTGATCGCGCAGGTCGCGTCCTGCACGCGACCACCAGACGGACGGGAGGCATGGTGCCAGCTGGCACCGTGCCTCCCGTCCGTCGTCCGGTCGCCGCTACGGCGCGATGGGCGGGATCGCGCGCAGCTCGCCCCAGGCGAAGGAGCTCTCGGCGATGAAGTCCTGCAGGTCGTCGGCGAGGTCCTGGAGGAGTCCGGGCAGGTCGTCGACGTCCTCGACGAGGCTCCTCGTCCCCTGGGTCTCGCCCCCGATCTCCCAGACGACGCTCATCGAGCCGTCGATGACTTCGTCCTCCTCGTGGTCGAGTTCCCAGTCCCCGTGCGGGCTCACCCAGAAGCGGGCGGAGCGGAACTCGTCCGGACGGAGCATCTGCGCTGCCACGGGTCGGAACGCAGCGAGCAGCTCGCCGACGGTCATCACGACGGTCATGGGCAGATCGTACGACCGAGGGCTGTCGGCACCCGCCGATAAGGTGTTCTGCATGACACGCCTGCGCCTCGCATCCGTCAACGTGAACGGCGTCCGCGCCGCCTTCCGCAAGGGCATGGGCGACTGGCTCGCCACCCGCGACGTCGACGTGCTGGCCCTGCAGGAGGTGCGCGCGTCGAGCGACGACCTGGCGGCGCTGCTCGGCGACGAGTGGGACATCGTGCACGACCCGGCGACCGCGAAGGGCCGGGCCGGCGTCGCGATCGCATCCCGACACTCCGCCCAGATCCACCGCGTCGCGCTCGGCCCGGACGACTTCGACTCGGCCGGCCGCTGGCTCGAGGCCGACTACGAGATCGGCGGGACGACCGTCACCGTCGTCTCCACCTACGTGCACTCGGGCGAGGTCGACACCCCGAAGCAGGACGAGAAGTGGAAGTTCCTCGACGCCATGACCGAGCGGCTGCCGGCACTCCGGGCGCACAACCCGCTCGCCGTCGTCGTCGGTGACCTGAACGTCGGGCACGACGAGCGCGACATCAAGAACTGGAAGGGCAACGTCAAGCGAGCCGGCTTCCTGCCGCGCGAGCGCGCCTACTTCTCGCGGTTCTTCGGCGCCGACGGCGAACCGGTCGAGGGCGCCGACGGCTCCACGGGCCCCGGCCTCGGATGGGTCGACGTGGGTCGTGCCCAGGCCGGCGACGTCGACGGCCCGTACACGTGGTGGTCGTGGCGCGGCCAGGCCTTCGACAACGACACCGGCTGGCGCATCGACTACCAGATGGCGACGCCCGACCTGGCCGCCAAGGTCACGGAGTACACGGTCGACCGCGCCGCGGCGTACGACCAGCGATGGTCCGACCACGCCCCCGTGGTCGTCGACTACGAACTCTGACCCCTCTTCTCTCGCTTCACCTGACGCACCGGAGCACCACCATGACCAAGACCCGCATCTTCTCGGGCATCCAGCCGTCCGCCGGATCGCTGCACCTCGGCAACTACGTCGGGGCGCTCATGCAGTGGAGGACCCTGCTCGACGACTACGACGCCATCTACTGCGTTGTCGACATGCACGCCATCACCTCGCCGCAGGACCCGGCCGAGCTCCGCGCGAACACCCGGGCCACCGCTGCGCAGTACATCGCGTCGGGCATCGACCCGTCCAAGGCGACGCTGTTCGTGCAGTCGCACGTGCCCGCCCACGCCGAGCTCGCCTGGGTGCTGAACACCCTGACCGGCTTCGGCGAGGCGAGCCGGATGACCCAGTTCAAGGACAAGTCGGCACGCCAGGGCGCCGAGGCTGCGTCGGTCGGGCTCTTCACCTACCCGATCCTGATGGCCGCGGACATCCTGCTCTACGACACCAAGGTCGTGCCGGTCGGGGACGACCAGCGACAGCACGTGGAACTCACGCGCGACCTGGCCGGACGCTTCAACTCGCGGTTCGGCGACACCTTCGTCACCCCCGAGGCACGGATCCTGACCGAGACCGCGCGCATCTACGACCTGCAGGACCCGACCAGCAAGATGAGCAAGTCCGCAGCGTCGGACAACGGCCTCATCCGCCTGCTCGACGACCCGAAGCGCACCGCGAAGAAGATCAAGTCGGCCGTCACCGACGCCGAGCGGGAGATCCGGGCCGACCGCCAGGCCAAGCCCGGTGTGACGAACCTGCTGTCGATCCTGTCGGCGTTCACCGGCACCTCGATCGCCGCGCTCGAGGAGTCGTTCGCCGGCAAGGGCTACGGCGACCTGAAGGGCGAGGTCGCCGACGCCGTCGTGGCCGAGCTCGAACCGGTCCGCGCCCGCACGCTCGAACTGCTCGACGACCCGGCGGAGCTCGACCGGCTGCTCGCCGTCGGCGCCGACCGCGCCGAGTCGATCGCGCAGGAGACCCTGGCCCGCGTCTACGACCGCATCGGGTTCGTCCCGCGGTCGCGCGGCTGACCGTGCAGCCCGTCACGCTCGAGTCGGCGCGGGTCCGGCTCGACCTGCCCACCCGCGCCGACACCGCGGCGATCACCGAGGCCTGCCAGGACCCGGAGATCGTCCGGTGGACGACGGTGCCGACGCCGTACCGCGAGCAGGACGCCCGGACCTTCGTCGACGCCCTGGTCGGACCGGGATGGGCCTCGGACCGCGAGTACACGTGGGCGATCCGACCGGCCGGTTCGACGTGGCTGGCGGGCATCATCAGCTACCGCACCGCCGGCCGTGACCTCGGGTTCTGGCTCGCGCCGTCCGCGCGCGGTGCCGGACTCATGCACGACGCCGTCCGGCTCGTCGTCGACTGGGCGTTCGAGCAGGGTGCGCCGGACGTCTACTGGGAGTGCTACGAGGGCAACGCAGCGTCGGCAGCGGTCGCCCGTGCGGCCGGGTTCTCGTTCACGGGCCTCGGCGCAGCACGGGTGCCGGACCGGGACGGCGGCCCGACCGCGGCGTGGACCGCACTGCGACGCGCCGATGGCACTCCCGCCTCCGAACTCCCCTGGCCCGTCGCCTGAACGCGCTCACATCCGTGGTGACGTGTCACCCAACCGCCGCCGGTAGGCTCGGCCCGTGAGCGACACGGCACGACCCACCGAGGTCCGGGCGATGCGCCGCGGGCTCGAACTCGCGGCCCTCGGGCCCGTCGTCGGCGACCACGCCCGCGTCGGCGCCGTGATCCTCTCCCCCACCGGCGAGGTCCTCGCCGAGGGGTGGCACAAGGGCGCCGGCACCCCGCACGCCGAGGTCGACGCGATGGCCAAGGTCGACCCGGCACTGCTGCGCGGCGCGACGGCGGTCGTCACCCTCGAACCCTGCAACCACGTCGGCCGCACCGGGCCGTGCGCCGTGGCCCTGCTCGACGCCGGGATCGCCCGGGTCGTGTACGCGATCGACGACCCCGGAGCCGACGTGCACGGCGGCGCCGACCGTCTCCGTGCCGCCGGGGTCCAGGTCGTCTCCGGCGTCCTGGCCGACCAGGCCGAGGCGTTCCTCGAACGCTGGCTGCTCTCGGTCCGGCTCGGCCGACCGTGGGTCACCGTCAAGTGGGCGTCCAGCCTGGACGGGCGCGCCGCCGCTGCCGACGGCACGAGCAAGTGGATCACCGGCGCCGCCGCACGGCAGCACGTGCACGAACAGCGCGCCGCCCACGACGCGATCCTCGTCGGCACCGGCACCGTCCTGGCCGACGACCCGAGCCTGACCGCACGCGGGGACGCCGGCGAACTGCTCGCCGACCAGCCGCTCGCCGTGGTGCTCGGCGACCGCCCGGTGCCTGCCGACGCCGCCGTCCGTCGGCACCCGCGCGGGTTCGTCACCCTGCCCGGACACGACTTGGCCACCTCGCTCGGTGCACTGCGCGGGCACGGGGTGCACTCGGTGTTCGTCGAGGGTGGCCCCACGGTCGCCTCGGCGCTCATCGCCGCCGGACTCGTCGACGAGTACCTGGTGTACATCGCCCCGGTGCTGCTCGGCGGCCCCCGGGTCGCCCTCGACGACCTGGGGGTGGGAAGCATCTCCGACCGTCGGCGGTTGGACGTACTATCGACCACCAGCCTCGGCCCCGACCTGCTGGTCCGAGCCCGACCGCAGCATCCGCAGCACCAGAACCAGCACCAGCACGACCGCCAGCAGCAGCACGACGCGACACCCGGGCTCGGGAACGACGGGCCCACGAACGACCGGAGCACCCCATGACCGATGCGCTGACCTCCCCCACGCCGGGGAGCCCGGTCAAGTTCGAGGTGTCGACGAACGTGCCGACCACCCACGGCACCTTCCAGATGCGCGCCTACCGCGACCTCGTGACGAGCGCGGAGCACGTCGCGATCATCGGCACCCTGCCGGACGGCTCGATGCCCACCGACGGCGCACTCGTCCGGGTGCACTCCGAGTGCCTGACCGGTGAGGCCTTCGGCTCGCTCAAGTGCGAGTGCGGCCCCCAGCTCGACGCCGCGCTCGACACGATCGCGGCCGAGGGCGGCGTGGTCATCTACCTGCGCGGGCAGGAGGGCCGCGGCATCGGCCTCATCAACAAGCTCAAGGCCTACCGCCTGCAGGAGGACGGTCTCGACACCCTCGACGCCAACCTCGCGCTCGGCCTGCCCGCCGACTCCCGTGCCTACGGCGGCGCCGCGGGCATCCTCGCCGACCTCGGCATCACCCGGGTCCGGCTACTGTCGAACAACCCGGAGAAGCGCCGCCAGCTCGAGGAGCACGGCATCACCGTCGACTCCCTCGTGCCGCTCGTCGTCGGCATCTCGGCGCAGAACGCCGGGTACCTCGACACGAAGCGCGACCGGATGGGCCACCAGCTGCCCGAGCACCTCGAAGCGGGGGCCGGCGCGGGCGCCTGAGCGCGCAGGCGGCCGACGCTTCCGCCAGCTGACTCTGGGCTGATTCGCAGGCAGACGACATCTGTCGTATGATCGGGCTTCCGTCACAAGCGGTCCCCCTTCAGCCGAACGCACCCGATCGGTGCCCGCGCCACCCCGCGCGAACCGATCGGTGTCCGCCGTTTCGGATCCTCGTGCTCCCCGTCGGGAGCACGCAGCACGGAAGACCCCGCACTGTCATGACCGCCGCCCCGGCACCCGCAACGCCCACCTCCGCTCCGGCACCCGCCGGCAACCCGCGCTCCCGCGTCGTCATCGCGAGCCTCGTCGGCACGTCGATCGAGTTCTACGACTTCTACGTCTACGCGACCGCCGCGGTGCTCGTCTTCCCGACGCTGTTCTTCCCGAACGAGGACCCGACGGCCTCGCAGTTGTCGTCCTTCGTCACCTTCGCCCTGGCGTTCTTCGCCCGGCCGGTCGGGTCGATCATCTTCGGGCACTTCGGTGACCGGATCGGCCGCAAGACCACCCTCGTCGCGTCGCTGCTCGTGATGGGCACCGCCACGTTCCTGATCGGCTGCCTGCCGACGTTCGACACCATCGGCGTCTGGGCCCCGGTCCTGCTCGCCGTGATGCGCTTCGCCCAGGGCGTCGGGCTCGGCGGCGAGTGGTCCGGCGCGGCCCTGCTCGCGACCGAGAACGCGCCGAAGGGCAAGCGCGGCGTGTTCGGCTCGATGCCGCAGCTCGGTGCCCCGATCGGCTTCCTGCTCGCGAACGGCCTGTTCATCGCGATCAACGCAGCGATGCCCGCCGGTGCCGACGGCACCCCGAACGCCGACTTCCAGGCGTGGGGCTGGCGCATCCCGTTCCTGCTCTCCGCCGTGCTCGTCATCATCGGTCTCTACGTGCGCTTCAAGCTCGTCGAGTCGCCGGTGTTCCGCGGTGTGCAGGAGTCCGGCACGGTGGCGAAGGTCCCGCTCGGCCGGGTGTTCCGCACCTCGTGGCGGGCCGTCATCGTCGGCACGTTCGGCATGGTCGCCACGTACGTGCTCTTCTACTTCATGACGACGTTCACCCTGTCGTACGGCACGACCGGCTCCGAGGCCAGCGCACTCGTCCCGAAGGTCGGCCTCGGGTACACCCGTGGCGAGTTCCTGACCCTGCTCATGATCGGTGTCGTGTTCTTCGGCATCTTCACCCCGATCGCGGGGCTGCTCGCCGACAAGTTCGGCCGCCGCAAGACCCTCATCCCGACCACGATCGGCATCGCGCTGTTCGGCCTGACGTTCCAGTTCTGGTTCGCGGCGTCGAGCGGCCCGATCACGGTGGTGACGTTCCTCATCGTCGGGCTCTCGCTGATGGGGCTGACCTTCGGTCCGATGGGTGCGCTGCTGCCCGAGCTGTTCCCGACGAACGTCCGGTACACCGGCTCGGCCATCGCGTACAACGTCGCGTCGATCCTCGGTGCGTCACTCGCCCCGACCATCGCGCTGGCGCTCTGGAAGCCGGACGGCGACATCTTCCTGGTCGGCCTGTACCTGACGATCGCGGCGTTCGTGACGCTGGTCGCGCTGCTCTTCGTGCGCGAGACGAAGTCGAAGGACATCGCCGACGCCTGATCGGCGACCACCTGACGAACGGGCGCACCCCGCTCAGCAGCGACGCGAAGCGTTGCGCGGGGTGCGCCGACCGAGCCTGCGAGGGAGGGGTGCCAGCTGGCACCGGGCCTCCTGTCCGTCACTCAGCGCTTGGACTTCTTGAGGTACGCCCGCAGGTCGGCGTACGTCCCGTCGTCCTCGCCGAACAGGACGACGCTCCGCGCCGTCTCGAGCCAGGCGCTCGTGGAGGGCCGGACCTCACTCAGGGCGGCGAGCAGATCCGGCATCCCGATGAGCCGGGCAGTGCCCGTCGTGATGCTGTCCATGAGCGCGTGCTCGGCGGCGACCTCGCACACGTAGGCGATGTCCGCACCGGAGAAGCCCTCGGTCCGCTTGGCGAGCGCTGCGGCGTCGATGCCCTCGACCGGTCGGTCGCGGAGGTGCCCGCGGAAGATCGCGTCGCGTGCCGGGGCGTCCGGCGGCAGGACGAGCACCGTCCGGTCCAGCCGACCCGGACGACGGAGCGCGGGGTCGACGTCCCACGGCTGGTTCGTCGCAGCCAGCACGAACACGCCCTCGTTCCCGCCGTCGACGCCGTCGAGTTCGGTGAGCAGCTGGTTCACCATCCCGCGCACGTGCGAGCTGCGGGTCTGGCTCCGTCGCTGGCCGAGCGCGTCGACCTCGTCGAAGAACACCACGCACGGAGCCGCGGCGCGTGCGGCCTCGAAGACCGCCCTGATGTTCTGCTCGCTCGCGCCGAGGTAGGGGTCGAGGACGTCGGTGATGGAGACGCTCATGAAGCGTGCGCCGAGCTCGCCGGCGACAGCCCGGGCGATGAACGTCTTCCCGCACCCCGGAGGGCCGTACAGCAGCAGACCGCCGCGGAGGCTCTTGCCGTACAACGCCCGGAGCTCGGGGTTCGCGAGCGGGGCGAGGAACGCGACGGTGAGCCGCTGCTTGACGGCCTCCATCCCGCCCACGTCCCCGAACCGGACCTCCGACGGCTCGACCGAGAACGCCGACGGCAGGTCCGGGTCGGGAGCCGAGTCCTCGACGAAGGACGGTTCGACGATGTGCTCGACCTGCTGTTCCGCGGCGTGCCAGTCGAAGTCGGACGGCGCACCAGCGGCGGGAGCGTCGGTCGGCGCGTCCGCGGGGAGTGCCGTGGCGGCACCCGGGCGCAGCACCGCCAGCATGAGCGCGCCCGCCGCGGCGTCGGTCGGCGCGATGGCGAGTGCGGCTGCCGCTTCGGCGGTCGCCTCAGCCGGACGTCCGGCTTCGAGGAGCAGACGACCGAGGTGGACACGCAGTGCGACGTCGTGGGGTGCGCTGTCGACCGCGCGTCGGAGCGCGCCGATCACCGGGTCGTCGTGGACCGGGTCGTCGTTCATCGGGAGTCCTCTCGGAGCGGTCGGTTCGGTGGTGTCGCGCGACGCGGCGTCAGGCCAGGCGCAGTTCGGTCGCGAGGGCGAGCTCGTCACCCGTCGTCATCGTCGTCCTCGTGCACCGCTGGGCGGGTCCTCGGGAAGGCGCGCAGGATGCGCTTCATCAGGACGGACGCGATGACGACCCCGACGAACACGAGACCCTGCGCGACGAGCGCGGCGACCGGTGGGAGGAACAGCCCGGTCGCCGAGATCGCGGTTGCTCCACCGAGGACCAGCGTCACGAGTCCCCAACCCGGTACCGCTCGTCGAGCGACCGAGACGAGGAAGGCGAGGCGAGGCCGTGCCTCGGAGGTGAACCGGAGGGCGATGAAGGCGATCACGGCGAGGGCGGTCACCGGCGGGAAGGTGGTCGCCCAGCGCTCCATCCCCGGATCCCCGCTGTCGATCGTCGCCAGGAAGCCGAGGGCGGTGATCACCGCCGCGCCGCCGAGGGCCACCCTGATGCGGGCGAGTGGGTTGACGACGCCGATCATGAGGTTCCGCAGTGCTGTGGCGTCCGTCGGGTTCGTCGACAGGATGCCCGCGAATGCCAGCGCGGACTCGCTCTCGTGGCCGTGCCGCAGCCGTGCCACCGCCAGGTTGTGCCGTGCCCCTCGGTCCTCCGGAGCGAGCGCGAGCCCCCGGCGGTACGCGTCCTGCGCTTCCCGTTGCCGTCCGACGGCGAGCAGGAGGTCGCCGTGCTGGCGGTGCACGAACGGTTCGGTGGGAGCCAGGCGCACGGCTTCGAAGCTCGCCCGCATCGCCTCCAAGCGGTTCTGCTCGCCGAGCCAGAGGGCATCGACTCGCGCAGCGTGCGCCTGCCACGATCCCGGGTCCGCGGCGACCGAACGACGGGCGGCCTCGACGGCTCCGATCTGGTCGCCAGAGCGGAGCAGGGCGGTCGACAGCACGCGGAGGGAGGTGCTGTCACCCGGCGCGAGAGCGACCGCTCGTCGAGCAGCTTCGCACGCCGCGTCCGGCTGGTCGAGCGCGAGCAGCGCCAGGGCGCGTACGCGCTGTCCGGCGATCGATTCGCCTTCGTCGTGTTCGGCTGCCCTGACCTCGGCGAGTGCCTGTTCCGGTCGACCGGCGTCGACGAGCGCGCCGGCACGGATCACCGTCGCCGGTCCGCGCTGTGCTGCCTCCCCCGCCACAGGGGAACTGTAGCGTTCGCCGTGGACTGCCGATGCCCCCAGGACGGGAGGCCCGGTGCCAGCTGGCACCGGGCCTCCCGTCAGTTCGTGGTCGCGCCGCGACGTTCCTTCCCATCGCACGCGCGATGGAAAGTGGAATCGGGCGTCCCTGGTCGGGAGGAACGACCAGGTACGCCCGATTCGACCAGGTACGCCCGATTCGGGCCGGTCGCGGCTAGAGCGCTTCGCGGAACTCCGTCACCAGGTGGCGGACGACCTCGCGCAGGTCGCCGCCGTTCTCCTGCGCGACCTGCAGCTGCCGCTGGTACGAGGCGCCGCGCTCGATCATCGTGTCGAGGTGGTGCAGCTCGTCGAGGCAGCCGAGCCGTTCGGCGATCGGGTCGAGCCGCTGCACCAGGTCGTGCACCTCGTCGGTCACGAGCCGCTCGTCGCCGGCGACGTTCGTGATGATCTCGGCCTCCATGCCGTAGCGGGCCGCGCGCCACTTGTTCTCGCGGATGAACCACGGCTGCATGGTGGGCAGGGTCTCACCGGCGTCGAGCCGGTCCGAGCAGGCGGTGACCAGGCACTGCACGAGTGCGGTGACGGCGCCGACCTCGTGCAGGGTCGAGATGCCGTCGGAGACCCGGTTCTCCAGGGTGCCCCAACCCGGCGACGGGCGGATGTCCCAGCGCAGGTCCTTCACGCCGTCGATGACGCCGGTGTGCGTGAGGTCGCCGACGACCTCTTCGAAGTTCGCCCAGGCGCCGAGCTGCGGCGGGAGCCCGCCGGTCGGGAGCTGCTGGAACATGAGGGCGCGGTTCGAGGCGTACCCGGTGTCGGTGCCGCCCCAGAACGGGCTCGAGGCGGTGAACGCCTGCAGGTGCGGGACGTAGGCGAGCATCGCGTTCATGATCGGGACCGCCTTGTCGCGGTCGTCGATGCCGACGTGCACGTGCACGCCCCAGATGAGCATCTGGCGTCCCCACCAGCGGGTGCGGTCGATCAGGGTCGTGTAGTGCTCGCTGTCCGGGGTGATCTCCTGCTGGTCCCACACCGCGAACGGGTGCGTGCCCGAGCACATCACCTGGGCGTCGAGCGGTTCGGCGGCGTCGATGACCTCGCCGATGATGCCGGACAGCTCGCTCGTCGCAGCCCCCACGCGGTCGTGGACGCTCGAGACGACCTCGACCGTGTTGGTCAGCAGCTCCTCGGTGACGCGGTCGTGGTCGCCGAGCCGCTCGTGCACGGCGGCGATGACGGCGGGGGCGCGGGGAGCGAGGTCGCCGGTCGACCGGTCGACCAGGGGGAGTTCCCACTCGACGCCGATGGTCGACGGGCGGGACTCGGTGAAGCGGATGTCCATGCCGTCCATCCTGCCCGGGTCCTTGTCGGACACGCACAACGAAGCGTTGTCCCGATCGTGCGGATCGTCCTGCAACTAGTTCCACTGTGGGCGTACCGTTGAAATGTTCCTACAGGGAAGAGGTACGCATGCAGTTGGTGGTGCGCGGGACGAACGCCCCGCTCGTCGGAGAACTCGACATCCCGGTCTCGAAGTACCACGCGCACCGCGCGCTGGTGCTCGCGTCGCTCGCGAAGGGGACGAGTGTCGTCTCCGGGGTGAGCGCGACGCGACAGGTGGAGTGGACCGTGGGCACGCTCCGCGCCCTCGGCGTCGACGTCAAGCGTCGCGGGAACGCGTACCACGTGACCGGGCTGGGCGGCCGGTACCAGGCGACCGACGTCGTGGACCACGGTTCGCGCGGTGCCGACGGACTGCTCAACATGGGGTCCTCGGGCACCACGCTCTACTTCATGACCGGGCTCGCCTCGCTGGCCGACCGCCCGATGACCCTGTCGGGCATGAAGTACTTCCAGCGCCGGCCGATCAAGGCGCTGCTCACCTCGCTGATGCAGATGGGGGTGGAGCTCGAGGCGACGAACGACTGCCCGCCCGTCACCGTGCAGCCGAAGCGTCCGCGCGGCGGTGACGTGACGATCGCCGGCACCCTGTCGCAGTGGGTGTCCGGGCTGCTGCTCGTGGCGCCGTTCGCCGAGCACGAGACCCGGATCCACATCACCGGCGGGCGGCTCAACGAGCAGCCCTACGTCGAGCTCACCGTGCGGATGATGCGGCAGTTCGGCCTGACGGTGGAGGTCTCCGACGACTGGCTCGAGTACCGGATCCCGGCGGGCCAGCAGGCCACCCCGCACGACTACGTCATCCCGCCCGACATCGGCTCCGCAGCGTTCGGCATCGCGGCGGCCGGCACCCGCGAGTCGAACGTGCTGCTGCGGGGCATGACGGCCACGACGACGGCCGAGACCGACCACCCGGAGAGCGAGTTCCTGGACCTCGCGACCGCGATGGGCGTCCCGATGCGGATCGACGAGGAGACCGGCTTCGTCCGGATCGAGCACGACGGGTCCCCGCTCCGGCCGCTCGACGTCGACTGCCGTCCGATCCCGGACCTGCTGCCCGTGCTGTCCACGATGGCGACCTTCGCCGAGGGCACGAGCCGACTGTGGAACGTGGCGCACATCCGGCTGAAGGAGTCCGACCGCGTGGCGGCGATGCTCCAGCTCAACCGGATGGGCGGCCGTGCCGAGCAGGGTGCGGACGAGCTGCGCGTCACCGGTGTCGGTGCGGCCGGGCTGCACGGAGCGCCGATGTCCTCGTTCAACGACCACCGCGTGCTGATGTCGCTCGCGGTCGCGGCCTCGGGTGCCGACGGGGTGTCCGGCCTGACCTACCCCCGTGCCTACCGGATCTCCTACCCGACGTTCCTCGAGGCGATGAACTCCGTCGGGCTCGACATGTCCGTCGGTGACCGGCTCGCGGCCCAGGTGGCGCGGGACGACCGGATCGACGCCGCCGAGGCCGACGGGGTCCGCACGCACCTGGGCACGCCTCTCGAGACGTCTGCGGCGCCCGAACCAACCGACCAGCCGGTCGCGCAGCCCGCCGGCCCGCAGCCCGTCACCGCACAGCCCGCCGCCCCGCAGCCCGCCGCCCCGCAGCCCGCCGCCCCGCAGCCCGCCGTCGCCGTGCCCGAGCTCGCCGGCGTCGACGCCGATCCGCTCGTCCTGAGCGAGCGGGTCCGCGCCCTGTCGCAGACCGACCCCGACGGCCTCGCAGTGATCGAGGTCGGCGGTGCGACCCCCGCGAACACCACGTGGAAGGAGCTGCAGGACGAGGCCGACCGGGTCTCCGCCCTGCTGCTCGAACTCGGCGTGCGCACGGGCGAATCCGTCGCGATGCAGCTGCCGAACTGGCGCGAGTTCGTGTCGATCACCCTCGGTGCGATCCAGATCGGCGCCGTCGCGACCCCGATCATGCCGGTGTTCGGTCCCCGCGAGACCACGATGACGCTGGCGCGTTCGAAGGCCCGTGTGGTCTTCCTGCCGAACGTGTTCCGGAAGCGCCGTCCAGCGCTCGAACTCCTCGACGTCATCGACGAGGCCGCCGCGCAGGACCGTCGCCTGTCGCTCGAGCACGTCATCGTGCTCCGCGCCGAGGCCCGCGGGCAGGGGGACACCCCGACGAACCAGCCGCCGCTGCCCGCCGACGCCCTGGAACGGGTCGTGGCGAGCGACTGGCACTGGCGCTACTTCGAGAACGCCCTCGCCGCCGTGCACGTCGACGTCGACGAGATCGCGTCGCACGCTCCCGGCCCGGATGACGTGTGCCAGCTGCTCTTCACCTCCGGCACCACGGGGGAGCCGAAGGGCGTGCAGCACCCGCACCGCACGCTCGGGCTCGCGACCGCCATGCACGTGGCGCAGTCCGGGCTGACCAGCGCCGACCGCATCTACATCCCGTCGCCGCTCGCCCACCAGACCGGGTTCCTGTACGGCATGCTGCTGGCGTTCCGGCTCGGTGCCCCGCAGGTCATCCAGCCGGTGTGGGACGGCCGCGTCGCACTCGAGCAGGCGTTCGGCGTCGCCCGGGCGTCCTTCGTGCAGTGCGCGACACCGTTCCTGACCGACCTCGTCGACCTGGTCGAGGCCGGTGCTCCACAGCCCGAGTCGCTCCGGATCTTCGTGCCGACGGGCGCCGCGGTACCCCGTGCACTGGCTCAGCGGGCGAGCACGGTGCTCGGCAGCGCCATCCTCGGCGCCTTCGGGACGAGCGAGACGTGTCTCGGGGCCCTGTCCAGCCCGAGCGACGACCCCGCCGACGCCTACGGGCACGACGGCCGGGCGCTGCCGGGCATCGCGATCCGCATCGTCGACGACGCGGGGATCGAGCTGCCCGCCGGGACCGAGGGCAACTTCGAGCTGCACTCGCCGACGATGTTCGCGGGCTACCTCGACCGCCCGGACCTGACCGACGACGTGTTCACCGCGGACGGCTGGTACCGGACCGGCGACCTGGCGAAGGTCGACGAGAAGGGCTTCCTGTCGATCACCGGGCGGGTGAAGGACGTCATCAACCGCGGCGGCGAGAAGATCCCCGTCGTCGAGATCGAGAACCTGCTGTACCAGCACCCGCTGGTCACGGACGTCGCGATCGTCGCGATGCCGGACGAGCGGCTCGGTGAGCGTGCCTGCGCCTGGGTCGTGAACGCCCGCGCGGAGGAGCCGCTCGACTTCGCCGGGATGCAGCAGTACCTCGACACGGCCGGCGTGAGCAAGTACTACTGGCCGGAACGACTCGAGTACACCACCGAGCTGCCGCGCAACGCGGTCGGCAAGGTCCAGAAGAACATCCTGCGCGAGCAGGCGGCCGCGCTCGTCGCGACGAAGGAGAACGAGACACGATGACGATCGTCGAGCAGACGAGCACGGGCTTCGACGAAGCCGCCTTCCAGCAGCTCAAGGCCGAGGTCACCGAGTGGGTCCGCGGCCGCGGCGAGGCGTGGGCGGACGAGATCGAGCGCACCGGCCGGGTCGCCCCCGAGCTGTTCCAGGAGCTGAAGGAGAACGGGTGGCTCAGCCTCGCCGCCCCGACGGAGCTCGGCGGACGGGCGATCCCGTTCTCGCGCTACCTCGAGATCATGGAGGTCGTCTCCCGCTCGCACGCCTCCATCCGCATGCTCGTGCACGTCATCAACGGCACCTGGCGCGCGATGGCCCCCTACGCGACGCCGGAGCAGATCGAGCGGGTCGTCAAGCCGTCCGTCGCCGGTGACACGCTCGTCGCGTTCACCCTGACCGAGGCCACCGCGGGCACCGGAGCGGACATCCGCACGACCGTCCGGCGCGAGGGCGACACCTACGTGATGAACGGCGAGAAGCACCTCATCACCTTCGGCGTCAAGGCCGACTACTGGCTCATCGCCGCCCGCCTCGAGGGGACGAGCGGCCAGGACGGCACGGTCGCGTTCCTCATGCCGAACAACGGGCTGCCGGGTGCCGAGGTGATCGACGACTCCGACACCATGGGCATCCGCGGCACCGACCACGCGATCCTGCGCTTCACCGACGTGCCCGTGCCGGCGAGTGCACTGCTCGGCGCCGAGGGCCAGGGTCTCGAGGTCGCGCTCGGCGGCTTCCTGCTGCCGAGCCGGGTGTCCGTCGCGATGAGCGCCGTCGGGCTCGCGGAGCGGGCGAACGAGCTCGCCGTCGAGTACGCGAACAAGCGTGAGACGTTCGGCAAGCAGCTCTCCAGCCGCCAGGCGATCCAGTTCTACCTGGCCGAGAACTACGCCGACATCGCCGCAGCACGCGCCCTGGTGCTCGAGGCCGCTCGCGCCTACGAGGAAGACCGTCCCGACGCCGGCACCCTGTCCAGTGCCTCGAAGATGGTCGCCGTCGACATGCTCGCGCGCGTCACCGACAAGGCCCTGCAGGTGCACGGCGGGCAGGGCTACTGGAAGCGCAACGCCATCGAGCGCGTCTACCGCGACGCACGCGCGCAGCGCTTCGAAGAGGGCACCAACGAGATCCAGAAGCTGGTCGTCGGCCGCGCCGTCGTGACCGGCAAGGCCGGGTTCTAGACCGCAACCAACCACCGGACTGGAGGCCCGTGGCGGGCCCGCCCCGCGCCTCCCGTCCGTCCCCACGCACGCAAAGGACCGCAGTGACCGACAGCACCAACGCACCCATCGCGCTCAGCTCGCCCATCGCACTGATCACCGGCGCTTCGCGCGGCATCGGCCGCCTGCTCGCGCAGAAGCTCGGCCAGCGCGGCGTCACCGTCGTGGTGACGTACAAGGGCAACGCCGACCTGGCCGAGGAGTCCCTGGCCGACGTCAGGGCGGCCGGCGGCGACGGCATCACGGCGCAGGTCGACATCGAGCAGCCGGAGTCGATCGACGCCCTGTTCGACCTGGTGCGCGACACCTACGGACGCCTCGACATGTTCGTCGCGAACGCCGCCGCCAGCGCGTTCAAGCCCGTCGCCGACCTCAAGCTGCACCACCTCGACCGCAGCTACGCCACGAACGCCCGCTCGTTCGTGCTCGGCGCCCAGCGCGCCGCGGAACTCATGGACCGGGGTGGCCGCATCGTCGTCGTGACCTCGTACGGATCACTCCGGGCATTCCCGACCTACGCCGCACTCGGTGCCGCCAAGGCCATGAGCGAGGCGTACATGAAGTACATGGCGGTGGAGTTCGGTCCGCGTCAGATCACGGTCAACGC
This sequence comes from Curtobacterium sp. MMLR14_002, assembly GCF_001864975.1. Taxonomy (NCBI): domain Bacteria; kingdom Bacillati; phylum Actinomycetota; class Actinomycetes; order Micrococcales; family Microbacteriaceae; genus Curtobacterium; species Curtobacterium sp. MMLR14_002. The sequence continues at coordinate 72,174 of NZ_MJGT01000116.1, read as the reverse complement.
GGTGAACGGCGGCCTCATCGACACCGACTCGCTCGAGTACTTCTACACGAAGGTCCCCGGGCAGGCGCCGATGGACACCGTCCTCGAGAAGCTCCCGCTGCAGCGCCCCGGGACGGCCGACGACATGGCCGACGCCGTCGACTTCCTGCTGTCGGACAAGGCCGGGTACATCACCGGGCAGGTGCTCTCGGTCGACGGCGGGCTGACGGTCATCGCCCCGCCGTACTGGTCGGACACGACGTCGCCCCTCCGCGACGCGGTGCTGCCGGCCGACGCTCCGGGCGCGGACACCGCAGAATAGGCGCATGAGCAGCGTCGCTTCCGCCCCCGTCGTGCCGGAGTCCCTCCGGACCGTCGCGTCACCCTGGACCCTCGGCCCCCTGCACCTGGCGAACCGGGTGGTGATGGGGTCGATGCACACCGGGCTCGAGGTACACGACGACGGTGGAGCCGGCATGGCCGCCTTCTACCGCGAACGGGCGGCCGGCGGAGCGGCGTGCATCATCACCGGCGGCATCGCGGTGAACGACGAGGCCCGCGGAGGTCCGGACTTCGCGGTGTTCGGCGTCGGGGGAGCCGACGAGCGGTTCCGGGTGGCGGTCGACGCCGTGCACGACGAGGGCGGGACCATCCTGGCGCAGCTGTTCCACGCCGGGCGGTACGCGCTCGCGTCGGGCATGGTCGACCGGCACGGCGACCCGCAGCGCGTGGTGGCGCCCTCGGCCCTGCCGTGGGCGGCCGCCCGCGGTGTGGTGCCGACCGCGCTGACGTCGGCCGAGGTCGAGCGGACCATCGAGGACTTCGCCGCCGCGGCCCGCACCGCCCGCACGATCGGGTTCGACGGCGTCGAGATCATGGCGTCCGAGGGGTACCTGATCAACCAGTTCCAGTCGCCGCTGACGAACCTGCGCGACGACGAGTGGGGCGGTGACGCGGAACGGCGTCGGCGCTTCGCGATCGAGGTCGTCCGGGCCGTGCGCGCCGCGGTGCCCGAGCTCGCCGTGACGATCCGGCTGTCCGGCGCCGACCTGATGCCCGGCTCGTCGACCGAGGACGAGGTCGACGCGCTCGTGCACGATCTGCTGCCGCTCGGACTCGACGGCATCTCGGTGGGCATCGGCTGGCACGAGTCCCGCACCCCGACCGTGCAGGCCTCGGTGCCGCACGGGGCCTGGCTGGCGTACGCGACACGGATCGCCGCGGTGGTGCGCGCGTCCCCGTACCCGGACGTCCGCGTGATCGCCTCGAACCGGATGACGGACCTGCGCGACGGCGAGGCCGTCCTCGCCGACGGGACCATCGACGCCGTCGCCCTCGCCCGGCCGTTCCTCGCCGACCCCGCCATCGTGTCGCGCTCGCTCGCGGGCGGGTTCGCCCTGGTGAACACCTGCATCGGCTGCAACCAGGCGTGCCTCGACCGTTCGATCATCGGCGCACCGGTGTCCTGCCTCGTGAACCCCCGTGCCGCCCGCGAGGTCGCGTTCCCCGCTCGCCCGACCACCGACCCGAAGCGCGTCGACGTCGTCGGTGGCGGACCGGCCGGGCTCGCCGCCGCGGTGGACGCCGCACGTCGGGGCCACGACGTCACCGTCTGGGAGGCCTCCGACCGCCTCGGCGGCCAGTTCGGCCTCGCCGCACTCGTCCCGGGGAAGGAGGACTACGCCGCCACGGTGCGGTCCGCCCGCGCCGAGCTCGCGGAGCGGGGCGCCACGATCCACCTCGGACGCCCGGCGACGGCTCGGGACCTCGTCGACAGCGACGCCGTCGTGCTCGCGGCCGGGGTCGTCCCGCGGAGCATCGACGTCCCCGGCAGCGACCTGCCGCACGTGCTGTCCTACGAGCAGGCCCTGCGGAACGGCGTACCCGAGGGCACCGTCGCGATCATCGGCGGCGGCGGCATCGGCGTGGACACCGCGGCGTTCCTGACCGAGTCGCCCGACGAGGTCGTCCGGGCCGCCGAGTTCGCGGCCCGGTGGGACCTCGACGTGTCCGAGGAGCTCGTCGGCGACGTGCCGCAGCGCCTCCCCGCGGCACGGCGCACCACCCGACCGGGGTCGCAGGTGACGGTGCTCCGGCGTTCGGGCAAGTTCGGCCAGGGGATCGGCATCACCTCGCGCTGGGTCGCGATCGGCCGGCTGCGGGATGCCGGGGTGCGGATGGTCGGCGGCGTGCAGGAGTACCTGCGCATCGAACCCGGGGTGCTCTGGATCCGCGACGAGTACGGGGACGAGGTCGGCGTCCCGGCGGACACCGTCGTGGTCTGCGCCGGGCAGGAGCGCGCGACCGACGCCGAGGGCGACGCGCCTGACGGACTCGTGACGGGCCTCCAGGCCGCCGGCGTGCCGTACGCCGTCGTCGGCGGCGCGCGTGACGCGCGGAGCGTGGACGCGGTCCGGGCGACGTCCGAGGCCCTCGAAGCGGTGCGGCGGCTCGCGCCGTAGCGAGTCGGCTCGCATCACGGCCGGGAATCTGCAAGAATGAACGGTCGAATCGCCGCAGCTCGACCCTCTATCCAGCTGTGAGCGATCTCTCTCGAGCTTTCGCCGTGTGTGCCCCCACGCCCGCGGTTCCAGTTCAACCACAACGAAAGCAAACAGGAGCAATTGTGGCTGTCAAGATCCGTCTGAAGCGTCTCGGTAAGATCCGTGCGCCCTACTACCGCATCGTCGTCGCCGACTCGCGCACCAAGCGCGATGGTCGTGTCCTCGAGGAGATCGGTCAGTACCACCCGACCGAGGAGCCCTCGGTCATCAAGATCGAGTCCGAGCGTGCGCTCTACTGGCTCGGCGTCGGCGCGCAGCCGACCGAGCAGGTCGCGGCCCTCCTCAAGCTGACCGGTGACTGGGCCAAGTTCAAGGGCGAGAAGGACACCGAGTCCAAGGTCAAGGTCGCCGAGCCGAAGCTGGCCTTCCAGGTCGACTCCTCGAAGAAGGCCGTGCTCAAGCCGAAGTCGGAGAAGACGGCTCCCGCCGCCAAGGCCGACGACGCCGAGACCGCCGACGAGACGACCGAGGCGTAGTCCTTGCTCGAATCCGCGCTGACGCACCTCGTCAAGGGGATCGTCGATCACCCTGACGACGTGCGCGTCGCCAGCTCCACCTCCCCACGCGGCGAGGTCCTCGAGGTGCGCGTGCACCCCGAGGACCTCGGCCGCGTGATCGGTCGCGCCGGGCGCACCGCCAAGGCGCTCCGCACGCTCGTCACGGCCCTGGCCGACGGCAAGCGCGTGCGGGTCGACGTGGTGGACACCGATTCCTAGGGAGACGACCCAGCTCCGGGTGGGTCGAATCACGAAGGCGCACGGGCTCAAGGGCGGCATCAAGCTCGAGCTCTACACCGACGACCCGGATCGTCGGTTCACCCCGGGCGCCACCTTCACGCTCCAGGTCCCCGACGACTCACCGTGGTCGGGCAAGACCCTCGAGCTGGACGAACTCCGCTGGTACAACGGTCACCCCGTCGCGTTCTTCGCCGGGATCGACGACCGCACCGCGGCCGAGTCCCTGGCTCGCATCATCCTCTGGGTCGAGCAGGACGCCGACGCCGAGACCGGTGAGGACGACGCCTGGTACGACCACCAGCTCGTCGGGCTCAAGGTCCTGCGTGACGGCGTCGAGGTCGGCACGGTCGCCCGCGTGGACCACATGCCCGCACAGGACCTGCTCGCGATCGACACGCCGTCCCGCGGCGAGGTCCTCGTGCCGTTCGTCTCGGCCATCGTGCCGGCGGTCGACATCGCGGCCGGCACCGTCACGGTCACGCCCCCGCAGGGCCTGTTCGAAGACCCCGAGGACACCTCGCGCCCCGAGACGGTCACGGACTAGTCCCCGTGCGGATCGACATCGTCACGATCTTCCCGGAGTTCTTCTCCGTGCTCGATGTGTCCCTGCTCGGCAAGGCCCGCTCCGGCGGTCTCCTCGACCTGCACGTGCACGACCTGCGGTCGTGGACCACCGACCGGCACCGCACCGTCGACGACACCCCGTACGGCGGTGGCGCCGGCATGGTGATGAAGCCGGAGCCGTGGGCGCAGGCGCTCGAGGCGCTCTTCCGCCCCGACGGCTCGTCGACCCTGGTGGTCCCGACGCCGGCCGGCACGCCCTTCACGCAGTCGATCGCTCGGTCGCTCGCGTCGACGTCGGAGCACCTCGTGTTCGCCTGCGGGCGGTACGAGGGCATCGACGCCCGCGTCTTCGAGTGGGCGTCGTCGCGCGCCACCGTCGTCGAGCTCTCGCTCGGCGACTACGTGCTGAACGGCGGCGAGGTCGCGGCGATGGCCATGATCGAGGCCGTCGGACGACTCGTCCCCGGCGTCGTCGGCAACCCCGAGTCGCTGGTCGAGGAGTCCCACGAGGACGGTCTGCTCGAGTACCCCTCGTACACCAAGCCCGCGTCGTGGCGCGGCCTCGACGTCCCCGACGTCCTGCTCAGCGGGCACCACGCCCGCGTCGGTGCCTGGCGGCACGAGCAGCAGCTGGAGCGGACGCGGCGCGTCCGTCCGGACCTGCTGCCGCCTGCCTGACCTGCTGGCGCGTCTGCCGGCTGGACGAGTTTCGGGCTGAGCGACACTCCTCGCGGTTCGTTCCGCGTGAACTGTCGCTGAGCACGAAACCCGGCCCCGCCGGGTCTGCCTGGAGGCACGGGGCGGGCCCGCACCGCGCCTCCAGTCCGTCAGACGGTCGGGTCGGCGCGCTGGGCGCGACGCAGGGTCAGGACCTCGGGGCCGGCCTCGGTGACCGCCACCGTGTGCTCGACGTGCGCGGCACGCGAGCCGTCGACGCTGCGCAGCGTCCAGCCGTCGTCGTCCTGGTAGAGCTCGTCGGTCGTCTGCATGAGCCACGGCTCGATCGCGACGACCAGACCCGGTCGGAGCTTCAGGCCGCGACCCGGACGGCCGTCGTTCGGCACGTGCGGGTCCCCGTGCATGGTGCGACCGACGCCGTGCCCGCCGAACTGCAGGTTCACGTCATGGCCGGCCTGGTGCGCCACGTGACCGATGGCGTGCGAGACGTCGCCGAGCTTGTTGCCGGGAGCCGCCTGGGCGATGCCGGCGGCCAGTGCCCGTTCGACCGTGGCGATCAGTGCCTGGTCCTCGTCGCGCGGCGTGCCGACCTGGACGCTGACGGCGGAGTCCGCGACCCAGCCGTCCACGCTCGCGGCGAAGTCCAGGCTCACCAGGTCGCCGTCCTGCAGGGTGCGGTCGTGCGGCAGGCCGTGCAGGGCGGCGTCGTTGACCGAGGTGCAGAGGTTCTTGCCGAACGGCGACATGCCGAACGACGGGTGGTAGTCGACGTAGCAGCTCTCCGCCCCGCGTTCTGCGATCATCCGGGCCGCGACACGGTCGAGGTCGAGCAGGTTGACGCCGACGTCGACGGTCTCGAGCAGTTCGTCGAGGACGTCGGCCACGAACCGGCCGGCGACGCGGAGTCCGTCCAGCTCGGCGGGGGTGCGGAGTTCGATCATGGGTCCATCCTCGTCGTTTTGTCTCCCGCGCTCTCTGTGGCAGTATTGAACGCTGTGCCCTGGCTGGACTCTGCCACGGGGGAGTCGCCGACACCGGGCACGCACCACCACTTTCCGAACCTTCGATCCGCGGCGACCCGTGCGCGTCCGCAGAGAGTGAAACCCACCATGAGCCAGCTCCTCGACAACGTCGACGCAGCATCGCTGCGTACCGACGTCCCGGACTTCCGTCCCGGCGACACCATCAAGGTGCACGTCAACATCATCGAAGGCACGCGCTCGCGTATCCAGGTCTTCCAGGGAGTCGTCATCGGCCGTCAGGGCCACGGCATCGGCGAGACCTTCAAGGTCCGCAAGGTGAGCTTCCAGGTCGGCGTCGAGCGCTGGTTCCCGGTGCACTCGCCGATCATCGACCACATCGAGATCGTCACCAAGGGTGACGTCCGTCGTGCGAAGCTCTACTACCTGCGCGAGCTCCGCGGCAAGGCGGCCCGCCGCAAGATCAAGGAGAAGCGCGACGCCTGATCGCCTTCACAGTGAACGTCCGCGAGCCGGACGCCGCTGCGAGCCCCTCGTCCATGTACGGTTGTGCATCGACGGGGGGCTCTTCCCATCTGCGGGGAGTCAGTGGTTCGAACGAGAGCGAAAATGACGGACACGACAGAGGATTCCGGGCGCAGGCCACGTGCCGAGAAGCAACGGAACGGTGTCCTCACATTCCTCCGCGACCTCGTCATCATCTTCATCGCGGCACTGCTCGTGTCGTTCCTGGTGAAGACGTTCCTGATCCGGTCGTTCTACATCCCGTCGGCGTCGATGGAGAACACGCTCCAAATCAACGACCGCGTCATCGTGAACGAGCTCGTCCCCGGCGCCGTGGCACTGAAGCGGGGAGACGTCGTCGTCTTCAAGGACCCGGGCGGTTGGCTCACCGGGTCCGAGGTGCCGAGCGTCACGCCGGACACCCAGCCCGCGAAGGCCATCGACTGGGCACTGACCCAGGTCGGTCTCGGCACCGGTGACAGCGACGACCACCTGATCAAGCGCGTCATCGGTCTGCCCGGTGACAAGGTGTCCTGCTGCAACGACCTCGGGCAGATGTCGGTGAACGGTGTGCCGATCAAGGAGCCGTACCTGAAGCTCCCCGCCGGCGCCCCGGCCTCGGCGACCGACTTCTCGGTCACCGTGCCGAAGGGCACCATCTGGGTGATGGGCGACAACCGGAACGACTCGAAGGACTCCCGGTACAACGGCGACACCCCGTCGAAGGGCTTCGTCCCGATGTCCGACGTCACGGGTCGCGCGTTCGTCATCTCGTGGCCGGCGAGCCGCTGGACGTGGCTCGACGACCACCCCGAGGTGTTCGCCGGCGTGGAGGAGCGCGACGAGTGACCGCCGTCCGTCCGTCGCTCCGGGTCGAGAAACGTCTGCTCGCCGAGGGCCGCGTGACGGTCATCGGCATGGACGAGGTCGGCCGTGGAGCCATCGCCGGTCCGGTCGGCGTCGGTGTGGCCGCGGTGACGCTCGACATCGGTCGTGTGCCCCAGGGGCTCGCGGACTCGAAGCTGTTGTCCGAAGCGCGCCGCACCGACCTCGTGCCCGTCGTGCAGCGCTGGGCGCGCACGGCGGTCGGCATGGCCTCGGCGGACTTCGTCGACCAGCAGGGCATCGTGCCCGCTCTCGGTGCAGCCGGTGCGCAGGCGCTCGGCTCCCTGGTCGCCGACGGGGTGTCCCTCGACGGCGCGGTGGTGGTGCTCGACGGCTCGTTCGACTGGTTGAGCCGTGCGCTGCCCGCGTCGCTCCGTCCGGCCGCCGACCCGCTCGAGGTCGTCGTCCGGGTCAAGGCCGACCGCGACTGCGCCTCGGTGGCCGCGGCGTCCGTGGTGGCCAAGGTCGCTCGTGACGCGCTCATGATCTCCGCGCACGACGAGGCTCCGCACTACGGGTGGTTGTCGAACAAGGGCTACGGGTCGACGGCGCACTACGACGCGATCCGGGCGATCGGGGCGCACGCGCTGCACCGGAAGTCCTGGTTGCACCAGGCCTCGAGGGTCGCACTGGACGGCTTCGACGAACTCGACGCCCTCGCCGGTTGAGCCCGTCGTCCGCACGGGCCTCCGTCGCCGTAGACTGTGGGCGCAATGGATGAGGACGAATTCGACGACTACGACCGCGAGGTCGAGCTGGCCCTGTACCGCGAGTACCGCGACGTGGTGTCGCAGTTCCGTTACGTGGTCGAGACGGAGCGCCGTTTCTACCTGGCGAACGAGGTCGAACTCGTGCGCCGTGACACGGAGCACGACTTCTACTTCGAACTGACGATGAACGACGTCTGGGTCTGGGACGTCTACCGTTCCGACCGGTTCGTGAAGGGTGTCCGGGTACTCACGTTCAAGGACGTGAATGTCGAGGAACTCACGACGCGCGAACTCGAACTGCCGAAGGAACTCGCACTCGACGAGTGATCGTCAATTTCCTTTCTCCTGCTTCTTTCTCGATGAATCGCCGCTGATCCGGACCGCCGGGGAATTGTGCGCGCTATTCTGATGGGGAAATAACCGCCCCACGAACAGGAGCACCCCATGGCACAGAAGGTCACCGTCCAGCTCGTCGACGACCTCGACGATTCCCCCATCACCACCGGTGAAGGCCGGACGGTCGAATTCGCGTTCGACGGCTCGTCGTACGAGATCGACCTGTCGAACGACAACGTCGACAAGTTCCGCGAGGCGATCTCCGACTACATCGCCGCAGCGCGCAAGGTCTCCGGTCGTCGCACCGGCGGCGGTTCCGCGCCGAAGTCCGCCCCGAAGCGCGGCAACTCCGAAGAACTCGGCAAGATCCGCGAGTGGGCCAAGGAGAACGGGTACGAGGTCTCCTCCCGCGGGCGCATCTCGACGCAGGTGCAGGAAGCCTACGCAGCAGCGCACTGACGCTCGTCGCAGCAGGACCCGGGTGATCTCGATCGCCCGGGTCCTTCTTCTTTCCTCCACAGGGGCAATTCGCCCGCACTGATTCCACAGACTCTCCGGCTCCGCCGATCGGTGTGTGCGTTCCGGAGATCGTTGTCGTGGAGGCAACGACATGGAACAAGACGTGCAACGAGCACCGGGGCGGTCGCTCCGGAACGGCCGACTCGGACGATTCGGTGAAGAACGAGCGGTGGCCTGGCTCGAAGCCCGGGGATTCCGCGTGCTCGAGCGGAACTGGCGATGTGCCCGCGTTGAGATCGACATCGTCGCGTGGGATTCCTGCACGCTCGCCTTCATCGAGGTGAAGACCCGTTCCGGAGCCGCCACCGGTCACCCGTTCGAGGCGATCACGGCGGCGAAGCTCACCCGGATGCGGCGACTTGTGCCCGAGTGGTTCGACGCGCATCCCGAGGTCTCGGCGCGCGCGGTCCGGGTGGACGTCGTCGCGGTCCACGTCGACGGTCCCCGCACCGTCGTCGAGCACCTGGCGGGTGTGCTGTGACGGGCATCGGTCGCGCTGCCGCGGTCGCGCTGCTCGGGGTCACCGGTCGCCGGATCGAGGTCGAAGCGCACCTGACCAGTCAGCTCCCGGCGTTCAGCATCATCGGTCTGCCCGACACCTCGTTGGGTGAGGCACGGGAACGTGTGCGATCCGCGGCGGCGAACGCGGGGTGTCCGCTGCCCGCCCGCCGGATCACCGTGAACCTGACCCCTGCGGCGATCCCGAAACGCGGTTCGGGGTTCGACCTCGCCATCGCGATGGCCGTGCTCGCCGGTGCCGGTCTCGCGCCGGATGTCTCGGAGCGCATCGTCTACATCGGCGAACTCGGCCTCGACGGGCGGGTGCGTCCGGTCCCCGGCGTGATCCCGATGCTGATCGCCGCGCGCGACGCCGGTGTGGACCGCGTCGTGCTGCCCGTCGGCAACCTGACCGAGGCCCGCGTGGTCGGCGGGGTCCGGATCCGGGGCGTGGATTCGTTGCGGGCGGCGGCGATCGACGCCGGGGCACTCCTGCCGACGGTCGAGGTCGACCCGGTGCTGCCGGTCCCGGTCACGGCTGTGCCGCGTCCCGTGGCCGAGCTGTCGGACGTCGTGGGGAACCCGGTCGGCGTCCGAGCACTCATCGCCGCGGCCGCCGGTGGACACCACGCACTCCTGCTCGGTCCGCCGGGCGCGGGCAAGACCATGCTCGCCGAACGGCTGCCCGGGTTGCTGCCCGACCTCGACGACGAGACCGCGCTCGAGGTCGCCGCAGTCCGGTCCGTCGCCGGGCTGGGCCCCGCGTCGTGGAGCACGAAGCCACCGTGGGAAGCCCCGCACCACTCCGCGTCGGCGGTGTCGCTCATCGGCGGTGGGTCCGGGGTTCTGCGCCCCGGAGCGGTGTCGCGCGCCACCGGGGGCATCCTGTTCCTCGACGAGGCGCCGGAGTTCCCGCGGGCCGTGCTCGACGCGCTCCGGCAACCGCTCGAGTCCGGGCGGATCACGATCCACCGTGCGGCTGGGGCGGCCGAGTTCCCCGCACGCTGCCAGGTCGTCCTGGCGGCGAACCCCTGTCCGTGCGGCAACGCCGGTGGTGCGCACGGGCAGCCGTGCGAGTGCTCACCGAGCACCGTCCGCCGGTACCTCGGCCGCATGTCCGGGCCGCTGCTCGACCGGATGGACATCCGGGTGCTGGTGCCCCGGGTGACGACGGGTCGGATGCGGGACGCGGACGGCAGCACCCCGACGACGGCGGTCGCGCGTGTGGCGGTCGCGGCAGCACGAGCCCGCATGGCGGAGCGACTGCACGGCACAGGATGGACGCGGAATGCCGAGGTCACCGGGACGTGGCTCCGAGCCGAGGGACGCATCGAACCCGGGTCGACGGCGGACCTCGACCGCGCACTCGACCTCGGGACCCTGACGATGCGCGGGTGGGACCGTGTGATGCGACTGGCGTGGACGCTCGCCGACCTCGACGCGGTGGAGCGGCCCACGGGCGCGCACGTCCGCGGCGCCCTGGCCCTGCGGAGCGCGCTGTGATGCCGGCGGGCACGGAGCTCCTCGACACCGTGGCGCGCCTGCTCGGGCCCAGCGGTGTCGCGGTGGATCCGGTGCAGGCCGCGGCACGGGTCGCCTGGTCGGCCATCGTCGAACCGGGGGACTCCGTCGCCGGCGAGCTCCTCACCGGCCTCGGACCGGAGCGTGCGCTCGGTGCGGTGCTGCTCGCCGCGGACGGAGACTTCGATTCGCTGCTGGGATGCTGCGTCGACGCCGAGGTGCCGGGTGCGGAGGACCCAGCGGTGCTGCTCGGCGTGCTGCAGACCGCGGTGGAACGGTGGCGGCCCCGATTGGCCGCTGTCGAGGTGGGCGACGTGCTCGCGGCGGCCGGTGCGGTCGGAGCCGGACTGCTGGTCCCCGAGAGCGACGGGTGGCCGCCCGCGATGGATGACCTCGGGCCGCACGCCCCGGTGGTCCTCTGGACGCGCAGCACGGGTGCACGCCTCGGCGAGGGGATGCCGGCGTTGGGGGTCGTGGGGTCCCGGGCGAACACGGTGGCCGGTGCCGAGGCCGCGGCGGAGATCACCTCGACGGCGGCGGACGCGGGATTCCTCATCGTGAGCGGGGGCGCATACGGAATCGACGCGGTGGCGCACCGTGTCGCCGTCGCCGCCGGGACGCCCACGGTCGCCGTCCTGGCCGGTGGCATCGACCAGCTCTACCCGGTGGGCAATGCGCAGCTGCTCCACAACGTGGCGCGGCAGGGGGCGTTGCTCGCCGAGTCGGCACCGGGGACGCGACCGACGCGGTGGCGTTTCCTCGCGCGGAACCGGCTGATCGCCGCGCTGGCCGACGTCACGGTCGTGGTCGAGGCCGGCGCCCGGTCCGGGGCGCTCAACACCGCCCACCACGCAGCGCAGCTCGGCCGGCCGGTGTTCGCGGTCCCGGGAGCGTTCGCGTCCTCGGCATCGGTCGGGTGCCACCGGCTCATCGCACAGGGACGGGCGCAGATCGTCGTGCACCCCGGGGATCCGGTCGCGGCGGCGAGACCGGCGACCGGGACGAGCGGGGGAGCGGTGCCGGACGAACCGCTCCTGTCCGGTCGGCAGGACCCCGAGGTGCTCCGGGTGCTCGACGCGCTCGGCCGTCGCGCTCTGCCCGAGGCCGAGATCGCCCGTCGGGCAGGCATGTCGACGGCCGACGTCGCCGACGCGCTCGCCCTGGCGCAGCTGCAGGGACTCGTCGTCGCGAGCGGCGGCGGGTGGGGCCGGGCATGACGGTCGACAGCCGTACGCTGACGTCGTGGTTGCGCGGACGGACGGTCGACTGGTCGTGGCGGTGGACGCCTTCCTCGGGCACGCCCGGCACGCGAGGGGCCTCAGCGAGCAGACCCTGCGCGCGTACGCCAACGACCTCGAGCAGCTCGTGGCGTTCGCGGACACCCGAGGGGTCGACCGCGTCGCCGACGTCGAGCTCGAGCTCCTGCGTGACTGGCTGTGGGACGCCGACCACCGGGGGCTCGCCCGGTCGACGATCGCTCGGCGGTCTTCGTCCGTGCGGGCGTTCACGCGGTGGGCGAGCGAGACCGGGGTGACGACGACCGACGCGGGGGTCCGGCTCCGTGCACCGAAGGGCGGGGCGCACCTTCCCCGCGTCGTGTCGGCCGATCAGGTGCGCGTCCTGCTCGACGGGCTCGGTGCCCGGGCGGCGACGGACGACCCGACGGCGCTGCGGGACCTGGCCCTCGTCGAGCTCCTGTACGCGGCGGCGATCCGGGTCAGCGAACTCGTCGGGATCGACGTGACCGACGTCGATCGCGGACGCCTGACCGTGCGGGTCCTCGGCAAGGGCGGGAAGGAACGCGTGGTGCCGTTCGGGGTGCCGGCACGGGACGCACTCGAGGCGTGGCTCGAGCGCGGACGGCCCGCCCTCGTCGCACGGTCGGAGGGACCGGCAGGCACGGCGCTGTTCCTCGGCGACCGTGGCGCCCGACTCGGCGTCCGCAGTGCCTACCGCGTGGTGGCGCGGTTGCTCGGTGACCTGCCGGGCGAGGGCCCGAGCGGGCCGCACACCTTCCGGCACACCGCGGCGACGCACCTGCTCGACGGGGGAGCGGACCTGCGCGCGGTGCAGGAACTCCTCGGTCACGCCAGCCTCGGCACGACGCAGATCTACACGCACGTGTCGTCGGCGCGGCTGCGCGAGGTCTACCGGACAGCGCACCCGCGCGCCTGACGGCTGGCCGACGTGCGTCCCGGTCGGTGCCCGGTCAGTTTCCGGTCAGTTTCGGTCGGCCTCCGGGGGGCTTCGCTCATCCGGGCCAGGCCGACTCGGGCAGGAGGACCGGCCACTCGGCTGGTGGCAGGTACGCCATCGGGTCGACGTAGCGACCGTCGACGCGAGCACCGAGGTGCAGGCACGGCGCCGACGCCGGACAGTGCCCGACCGAGACGCGCCCGACCGCCGCGCCCTGCACGACCTCGTCGCCGGCGGCGACCAGGGGCGTCACCGAGTCGAGCGTGCTGACCAGTCCGTCGCCGTGGTCGATCGTCACGACGGTGCGGCCACCGACCGCGCCGGCGAACGCCACGGTGCCGTCGTCCACCGCCAAGGCGGTGCTGCCGAGGGCGGCCGGGACGTCGAGGCCCCGGTGGCCGGCGGCGTAGTCCGAGGACGGCGCTTCCCAGGCGCGCTCGACCACCCGCGATCCGGTGGGCCAGACCCAGCGAGCCTCGACCCGGCCCGAATCGGTGGCAGTGCCCACCGACGCCCCGGAGCCCACCGACACCCCGGAGCCCACCGACACCTCGGAGCCCACCGACGCCCCGGCTCCGAACACCGCCGTCCCGCCCAGCACCGTCCCGCTTAGCACGGTCCCGCTCAGCACCGCCGCGCACACCACGGACAGCAGGACGGGACGTGCGTTCGATCGCATGTCCCCAGCCTGGGCGGTGGAACCCGGCCCCGGGGCGGGCGTGGGCGATCCGTGGAGGGGGAGTCGCGCCTCCAGGCTTGGGGAGGAACGTGCCGAGGACGGAAACGACAGAACCGACGTCGTACGACGGCGACAGTGTCGTTCCGCGTCGGCGCGCAAGCCCCGCGCCGTCCCGATCATGCCCCGGTTATGACCAGATCCCGAGCGAGGAGTACAGTCGGGGCCGCTCCGGAACACGCAACGCCGCTCGGACGGCGAACCAGCCGACCGCCGGGGCACCGTGCTGCACAACTGCACGGCGGCAGAACCCAGGAGCATCGTGTCCACCACGACCACCGGGCACGGCGAAGACCGTGCGTTCAAGGGGAAGGTCACCCTGTTCGCCATCGCGGCGGCGGTCGGTGGCTTCCTGTTCGGCTTCGACTCGTCCGTCATCAACGGCGCCGTCGACGCGATCAAGGGCGAGTTCAACCTCTCCGACGCGGCCAGCGGCTTCGCGGTCGCATCGGCCCTGATCGGTTGCGCGTTCGGCGCCTACTTCGCCGGCCGCCTCGCCGACCGTTACGGCCGCACCCGGATCATGTTCTGGGCCGCCGTGCTGTTCTTCGTCTCGTCGATCGGTTCGGCGTTCGCGTTCGCGACGTGGGACCTCGTGATCTGGCGTCTCGTCGGCGGTCTCGGCATCGGTACCGCTTCGGTCATCGCGCCGGCGTACATCTCCGAGGTCTCCCCGAAGGCGATCCGCGGGCGGCTGGCCTCGTTCCAGCAGCTGGCGATCACGCTCGGTATCTTCGCCGCGCTCCTGTCCGACCAGCTGTTCGCCGTCACCGCGGGCAGCGCCTCGGCCGAGGTCTGGGGCCTGGCCGCCTGGCGCTGGATGTTCCTGGTCGGGGTGATCCCCTCGGTCGTCTACGGCGTCCTGGCGATCACGCTGCCGGAGTCCCCGCGCTACCTGCTCACCAAGGGCCGTGCTGACGATGCGCGCGTCGTGATGGGCAAGATCGTCCCGCGCGACACCGTGAACACGAGCCTGGAGGAGATCCAGGACGGCATCGAGAAGGAAGCCAACGAGAAGAAGGGGTCCATCCGGGGCAACCGCTTCGGGCTCCAGCCGATCGTCTGGGTGGGCATCATCCTGGCCGTGCTGCAGCAGTTCGTCGGCATCAACGTGATCTTCTACTACTCGACGACGCTCTGGCAGGCCGTCGGCTTCAAGGAGGAGGACTCGTTCCTCATCTCCACGATCACCTCGGTGGTCAACGTCGCCGTGACCTTCATCGCGATCTTCCTGGTCGACAAGGTCGGCCGCAAGCCGCTGCTCGTCGCCGGTTCGGCGGGCATGTTCGTCTCGCTCACCATGGTCGCCATCGCGTTCTCGCAGGCGACGATCGTCGACGGCAGCCCGAGCCTCCCCGGCTCGTGGGGCGTCATCGCGCTGATCTTCGCGAACCTCTTCGTGGTGTCCTTCGGCGCCACGTGGGGTCCGCTCATGTGGGTCCTGCTCGGCGAGATGTTCCCGAACCGCATCCGCGCCACGGCGCTCGGCATCGGCTCGGCCGCCAACTGGATCGCGAACTTCATCGTGACGATCTCGTTCCCGGTGCTGTCCGGCTTCAACCTGACGGTCACCTACGGCATCTACGCGCTGTTCGCGCTGCTGTCGCTGTTCTTCGTCATCGCCAAGATCCCGGAGACCAAGGGCCGCTCGCTCGAGGAGATGGGCATCTCCGCCGACGGCGACACGGTGGACGCCAAGGCCTGATCGGCCGGTCGCGTACCGCGTCCGTTCCGCACGGATCGCCGGACAGGAGGCCCGGATCACGTCAGCCGCGAGGCGCGCGTGATCCGGGCCTCCCTTCTGTTAGCATCTATCCAGCAGCGTGCTGATGCGCGCTGACTTCGCGTGTCCACCAAGCCCTCACGGGCTCGGTACCCGACCACCGGTCCCGCTCTCACGAGCGGGCGGTCGCGTGCCAGGACACCAGGGACCACGACCGACGGTCGTGATCGACACAACCGCAACAGGTCCGCAGCGACGTGCGAGAGCACGGCTGCGCGCCGAGAACACAGAAGGAGGACGGCACATGGCCGTCGTCACCATCCGCCAGCTGCTCGACAGCGGCGTCCACTTCGGACACCAGACCCGTCGGTGGAACCCGAAGGTGAAGCGCTTCATCCTCGCCGAGCGCTCGGGCATCCACATCATCGACCTGCAGCAGTCGCTGGCCTTCATCGACCGCGCGTACGACTTCGTCAAGGAGACGGTCGCGCACGGTGGCACGATCCTCTTCGTGGGCACCAAGAAGCAGGCCCAGGGCTCCATCGCCGAGCAGGCGACCCGCGTCGGCCAGCCGTACGTCAACCAGCGTTGGCTCGGCGGTCTGCTCACGAACTTCCAGACGGTCTCCAAGCGCCTCGCGCGCATGAAGGAGCTCGAGGAGATCGACTTCGACGACACGACGAAGGGCTTCACCAAGAAGGAGCTCCTCATCAAGAAGCGCGAGCTGGACAAGCTCCACAAGACCCTCGGTGGTATCCGCAACCTCACGCGGACCCCGAGCGCGCTCTGGATCGTCGACACCAAGAAGGAGCACCTCGCCGTCGACGAGGCGCAGAAGCTCGGTATCCCGATCATCGGCATCCTCGACACCAACTGCGACCCCGACGAGATCACGTACCCGATCCCGGGCAACGACGACGCGATCCGCTCCGTCGGCCTCCTGACCCGCATCGTCGCCGACGCCGCGGCCGAGGGCCTGAAGACCCGCCACAACGGTGGCGACGAGGACGAGGCCAGCGAGCCCCTCGCCGAGTGGGAGCAGGAGCTCCTCGGTGGCGAGACCGCCGCCACGACCGAGGCGCC
The DNA here is from genome assembly GCF_001864975.1 of Curtobacterium sp. MMLR14_002. NCBI lineage: Bacteria > Bacillati > Actinomycetota > Actinomycetes > Micrococcales > Microbacteriaceae > Curtobacterium > Curtobacterium sp. MMLR14_002. The sequence goes on along the minus strand of NZ_MJGT01000116.1, from coordinate 55,961 downwards.
CGCCGCCCCGGTCGAAGAGAACGACGCTGACGCGCAGGTCGCCGCGAAGGAGATCGGCGAGCCGATCGCCGACGAGGCGAAGAACGCGGAGCCGACGGCCGAGGCCGAGGCAGCCGCGGAGACCACCCCCGCCGAGTGAGTCGCCGGGGCGCCGGACCCCACCGGGTCCGGCGCCCCGACTGCACTCCACTCTCCACACACGTACAGTCCAGAAAGGACTCCAGTCAATGGCAAACTTCACCGCTGCTGACGTGAAGAAGCTCCGCGAGGACCTCGGCGCCGGCATGATGGACGCGAAGAACGCGCTCGTCGAGGCCGACGGCGACTACGACAAGGCCGTCGAGCTGCTCCGCATCAAGGGTGCCAAGGCCGTCGCCAAGCGCGACGACCGTGCCACCTCCGAGGGTGTCGTCGTCGCGACCTCCGAGAACGGCGCCGCCACGGTTGTCGAGCTCGCAAGCGAGACCGACTTCGTCGCGAAGAACGAGAAGTTCACGACCCTCGCCGACAAGGTGCTGGGCGCGGTCGCCGCTGCCGGTGCCGCCGACGTCGCTGCCGCCAACGCCGCACCGCTGGACGGCAAGACCGTCCTCGAGGTCGTCAACGAGTCGGCTGCCGCGCTGGGCGAGAAGCTCGAGGTCCGCACGGTCCGCCGTGTCGAGGGCTCGGCCTTCGAGATCTACCTGCACAAGACCAGCCAGGACCTGCCGCCGCAGATCGCCGTCGTCATCGCGTACGAGGGTGACAACGCCGCCGAGGCACGTTCGATCGCCCAGCACGTCGCGTTCGCGAACCCGACGTACCTGACCCGCGACGAGGTCCCGGCCGAGGCCATCGAGAAGGAGCGTGCGACCGTCGAGGCGATCACGCGCGAAGAGGGCAAGCCCGAGGCTGCGCTCCCGAAGATCGTCGAGGGCCGGGTGAACGCCTACATCAAGCAGGTGTCGCTCCTCGACCAGGACTACGCGAAGGACAACAAGATCTCCGTCGCGAAGGCCGCCGAGAACGCCGGCATCACGATCCAGGGCTTCGCCCGCGTCAAGGTCGGCGCGTAACGAACCCGTGACGGGGTCAGGAACCAACCAGGTTCCTGGCCCCGTTTTTCGCGCGCGCCGGCACGACACGCGCGCGACACATCCGCGAGTACATTTCCACGAGACCACGACGAAGGGTGCGGACCAGATGACCGACGAGAAGACCGGACGACGCCGCGTTCTGCTGAAGCTGTCGGGAGAGGCGTTCGGCGCCGGCTCCCTCGGGGTGAACCCCGACGTGATCGGCACCATCGCCAAGGAGATCGCCGTCGCCGCGCGCGAGGTCGAGATCGCGATCGTCGTCGGCGGGGGCAACTTCTTCCGCGGAGCCGAGCTCTCGCAGCGCGGCATGGACCGCGGGCGAGCCGACTACATGGGCATGCTCGGCACGGTGATGAACGCACTCGCGCTGCAGGACTTCCTCGAGCAGGCGGGCGCTGCGACCCGCGTGCAGTCCGCGATCGCGATGACCCAGGTCGCGGAGCCGTACATCCCGCGGCGCGCCGAGCGGCACCTCGAGAAGGGCCGGGTCGTCATCTTCGGCGCCGGTGCCGGACTGCCGTACTTCTCCACCGACACGGTGGCGGCGCAGCGTGCGCTCGAGATCAAGGCGGACGAGGTCCTCGTCGCCAAGAACGGCGTCGACGGCGTGTACACCGCCGACCCGAAGAAGGACGCCACCGCCGAGAAGCTGCACCACGTGACCTACCAGGACGCGCTGCTCAAGGGCCTCAAGGTCGTCGACGCCACCGCGTTCTCGCTCTGCATGGACAACGGCATGCCGATGCACGTCTTCGGCATGGAGGGCGACGGCAACGTCCAGGCCGCGATCCGTGGCGAGCGCATCGGCACCGTCGTCAGCAACTGACCCCCGGCGCTGACTAGACTCGACGCCAGTACCGAAGGAGTAACACCGTGATCAGTGATGTCCTGACCGAAGCCACCGAGAAGATGGCGAAGGCTGTCGAGGTCGCCAAGGACGACTTCTCGACCGTCCGCACCGGCCGCATCAACGCGGCGCTCTTCCAGAAGATCCCGGTCGAGTACTACGGCACGCCGACGCCGCTCGCGCAGCTCGCGTCGCTGCAGACGCCCGAGGCCCGCACGCTCATCGTGACGCCGTACGACAAGACGGCGCTCAAGGAGATCGAGCGCGCGATCGCGACCTTCCCGAACCTCGGTGCCAGCCCGACGAACGACGGCGACATCGTGCGCGTGACGATCCCGGAGCTCACAAAGGACCGCCGCAAGGAGTTCGTCAAGCTCGTGCGGACGAAGGGCGAAGACCACAAGGTCGTCGTCCGGAACATCCGCCGCAAGGCCAAGGACGACCTCGATGCACTCAAGGGTGAGATCTCCGACGACGAGATCTCGCGCGGCGACAAGGACCTCGAGGCCCTGACGAAGAAGCACGTCGACCAGATCGACGAGTCGCTGAAGAAGAAGGAAGCCGAACTCCTCGAGGTCTGATGCGTCGCTCCGACCAGGGCGATGACCGCCCCACAGCAGAGCACGGGCCCGCGTCGAGCGGGCCCGTGAAGAAGGGGCTCCGTCAGGACTTCGATGCGCGCGCACGAGCGGCGCGCACCGATTTCGAGGCGCAGCTCCGCCAGCGCAAGGCCGACTTCGGCGCGCGCAACGAAGCGCTGACCGCGCGGACCGGGCGCAACCTGCCGGCGGCGATCGGCATCGCGCTCGCGTTCGCGGTCGTGATGCTCGGCACGCTGCTCCTCTGGCCGCCGTCCTTCATGGTCGTCGCGGCGTTCCTGCTGGGCGTCGGCGTCTACGAACTCACGAGCGCGATGCGGTTCGCCGGCCGCGACGTCCCGCGGATCCCGAGCGTCGCCGTCGCGATCGCGATCGTGCCGGCGGCGTTCCTGCTCGGCCAGGTCGCGGCGCTGTTCACCCTGCTCGGCGGCATCGTCCTGATCAGTGTCTGGCGACTGCTCGAGGTCGCCGTCGCGCGGCAGAAGCCCCCGGCCGGCAACGTCGCCCGAGACCTCACGAACGGCTTGTTCGTGCAGGCCTACATCTCGTTGCTCGGCGCATGCGTGGTGCTGCTCTCCGCTCAGCCGGACGGCAACCTCTGGGTGATCGGGTTCATCCTCGTCGTCGTGGCGGTCGACACCGGCGCGTACGCCACCGGGCTGAACCTCGGCAAGCACCCGATGGCTCCCCGCATCAGCCCCAAGAAGACGTGGGAGGGCTTCGCCGGGTCCGTGGCGGCGAGCATCATCGTCGGCATCCTGGTGGCCGTGTTCATGCTCGGGCTGCCCTGGTGGACCGGTGTCCTGCTCGGTGTGCTCATCTCCGGTTCGGCCACGCTCGGCGACCTGACCGAGTCGATGATCAAGCGCGACCTCGGCATCAAGGACATCTCGTCGTTCCTGCCCGGACACGGCGGCCTGCTCGACCGCATCGACAGCATCCTGCCGTCCGCCGCCGTCGCCTACGTGCTGTACCTGATCGTCAACCACTGACCGCTGTCGGGCCGGGCTGAACGCCGCACTCAGCGCGTCCAGGTTGTGCCACGGTCGGGGACTGGCAGAATGACGCCGTGGCCACCACCTTCCCGACCGCAGCCCGTTCCGCCCTCGGTTACGACGTCGACGAAGTCGAGCGTTTCCTCGAGGACGCCCGGCGCGCGTACTCCGCCGACGACAGCGCCCCCGGCATCGAGGCCGCGAAGATCCGCGCCACGGCGTTCTCGATGCGCAAGGGCGGCTACTCCACGTCGCACGTCGACGCCGCACTCGAGCGACTCGAGGACGCCTTCGCGGCCCGCGAGCGTGAGCGGGAGATGAGCGAGGTCGGCAAGAAGGCCTGGTACGCCGAGGCGCGGACGAAGGCCTCCGACGTCGTGGCGCGGCTCGAGCGGCCCGACGGGCAGCGGTTCAGCCGGGTCAGCGTGCTCGGCACCGGCTACCACCCGAAGGACGTCGACGCGTTCGCCGCCCGACTCGCCGGGTACTTCCGCGAGGGCAAGCCGCTCAGCCTCACCGAGGTCCGCTCGATCGTCTTCCGCCCGAAGCACGGCGGGTACCGCGAGGCGCAGGTCGACGCCCTGCTCGACGCCGTCGTCGAAGTGATGCTCGCTGTCCGGTGACGACGCGCTGTCCCCAGGTGCTTCGCTTTCCGTGATCGTTCCGTTACCCTGGTCCTACTCATGGGCAGGCACACGGCAGACTCAAGCTCCGACCGCGATACCCGCGAGCACCTCAGCCTCCAGGCTTCCGGTGAGCGCCGCGCGGCAATGCAGCGAACCCGCACGACGGAGACGTCGGCGTTCGGGGTGACCCCTCAGGCGGCGCCCGCGACGACGGGTCCGGTCGCGACGCCGAAGTCGGTGGCGGCGAACCGCGTCTCCGACGAGCGTGTGGCGTCCTTCGCCCACGATGCTCTGGTCGACGCCGACCAGCGTCCCGCGAAGCAGCGCACCGCGACGGTGCAGCGCCGTGCGACGCCGAAGCTCGTCAAGCCCACCGCGTCCTCGGTGAACGCCGTCGCCCGCAAGCGCGCGATCGCCCCGATGATGTCCTTCGTCGGCGTGTTCCTGTTCGTCGGCGGCTCGCTGTTCAACCCGCTGCAGGCCGACGTGGCACAGGCCGCCGTCGACACCCCGGTGCTCGTGAAGACGCCGCCGGCGCCGCAGCAGTACACCGCGCACGGCACCTACGCCGTGGCCGCTGTCGACCGTGACGGCTACGACGTCACCGTCCCGGCCCCGAAGGTCGTCAAGCCCGTCGTCGAAGAGGACGAAGCCGACGCCGACGCCGAGACCACCGACGACAGCGCGGACGCCGCGGCCACCGAGAACCAGCCGGTCTCGGCCGCCAACACGCTCGCCGCGACCGCTGCGACGCCCGACCCGGGCAGCGCGCAGGCGATCGCCCTGCAGCAGGTCACGGCTCGTGGCTGGGGCACCGACCAGTACAACTGCCTGGTCTCGCTGTGGAACAAGGAGTCCGGCTGGCGGGTGAACGCCTACAACCCCAGCGGTGCGTACGGCATCCCGCAGGCCCTCCCCGGCAGCAAGATGGCCACGGCTGGCGCCGACTGGCAGACCAACCCGGCGACGCAGATCACCTGGGGTCTCAACTACATCGCCGGCGTCTACGGCACCCCCTGCGGTGCCTGGGGACACAGCCAGGCCAACAACTGGTACTGATCGGCTGCTCGGGTGCCGCGCAGCAACCGACCGCGGCGTCCCCGTGGTCGCGACGTCGAGCCTGACGAGGAGACCACCCTCGACCGGCTGATTAGCTCGTGGAAGCGCACCGAGGTCCGTCACGGTCGCGAGTACCAGGTGCAGCCGATCTCGGCCGCGTCGGCGCAGAAGGAGTACATCTGCCCGGGGTGCGGCGGAAGCGTCCTGCCCGGCACCGCCCACGTGGTGGTCTGGCGTGCGGACGGCGTGCTCGGCGATGCTGCCGACCTTGCGTCGCGCCGGCACTGGCACAACCACTGCTGGAGCATCGCATGACCGAGCACGACGTGCCGCACGACACCGAGATCCGGTCCGCCACCGTGCTGCCGGCCCGTCGCACCGATGTCGAGCTCGTCACGGACGACCACCTGACGCTCGTCGGTGAACTCGCCGAGCCGGCCGACACCCCGGCTCGCGGGACCATCGTCACGCTCCACCCCCTGCCGACCGCGCACGGGTTCATGGACTCGCACGTCCTCAAGAAGGCCGCGGCACGGTTGCCCGCCCTCGCCGACATCGCGGTGCTGCGGTTCAACTTCCGGTCCGTCACGTCCCCGCGCGGGACGTCCGAGGGCGTCTTCGGCGATGGTGTGTCCGAGGGCTTCGACCTGCGCGCCGCCGTCGCCGAGGTCGTCGACCGCGGCCTGCCGACCCCGTGGCTGGTGGGGTGGTCCTTCGGCACCGAGGTGATCCTCAAGCACGCGCTCGAACACGTCGAGGCTGGCACGGTCGCCGGTGTCGTCCTGCTGTCCCCACCGCTGCACCGCACCTCGGACGAGGAACTCGCCCGTTGGGCTGCCGTCGGGGTCCCGGTCGTGGCGCTCGTCCCCGAGCACGACGACTTCCTGCAGCCCGAGGCCGCGGCGGCACGGTTCGCGCTCGCCCCGAACGTCCGGGTCGTGCCCGTCGACGGTGCGAAGCACCTGTGGGTGGGGGAGCGGTACGTGCGGATCGTCCTCGACGCGATCGCCGACCTCGTCGTGCCGGGCAGCGCCCCGCTGCCGACCCACTGGCCCGTCTGAGCACGTCCGCACGACGCCCTGCGGCCCGCCACCTGCACCAGGTGGGACGGCCTGGAGGCGCGGGTCGCGCCTCCAGGCCGTGGACCGTCAGCGGTCGGTTGCGTCCACGTCGTCGGCAGCGTCCGCAGCGGACGCCGCGGCGGGTGCCGTGCCGAGCAGGCCCGTGGCGTTCGTGAGGACCCCGCGGAGGTTCTCCAGGTAGCCCGCGACGGCTTCGCGTTCGGTGCGGATCGCCGCCAGGCGGTCCTCGGCCTCGGCGATGACGCCGGCGGTGCGCTCCTCGGCGTCGGCGACCATCCGGTGCACCCGGTCCTGCGCGTCGGCGACGATGGTGCGGGCGTGCTCCTGGGCCTCGGCCGTGCTGGTGCGCTCGAGGTCGTCGGCCTCCTGCTGCAGGCGTTCGGCGCGTTCGCGGGCCTCGGTCGCGCGGCGCGTGGCCTCGGCGAGCTGCAGGTTGGCCTCGTCCAGGTACTTCTGCGTCTCGGTGACCGTCTCGTGGTGCTTCCGCAGGTAGTCCTGCTCGGCGTCGTCGCGGCGGGAGGCGAGTTCCGACTCGAGCGTCGTGCGGGCCTCGTCGCGCTCCCGGGCGATCTCGGCACGGACCTCGTCGCGCTCCTTGACCAGGGCGGCGCGCGCGGTGTCGATCTCCTGCCGCAGGGCGGTGCGCTCGGCCTCGAGCACCCCGAGCTCGGCGGTGCGGCGGTCGGCGATCTCGGTGTCGACCTCGGCGTGCTCGCGCTCGCGTCGAGCGGCGATGGCGTTCTCGTGCTCCCGGACGGCACGCTCGGCTGCCGCGTCGGCCTCGGCGCGCTCCTGCGCGATCCGGGCGTCGTGCTCCTCGAGCTCCCGGGCGATCCGGTCGGCGGTCTCCTGCACCAGGCGCGCGTTCTCGACGCGGGTCTGCTCCTCGTCGACGCGGAGCTGCGCCTGGGCCGCCTCGATCTCCTGTTCGAGTGCGGTGCGGGCTGCGGCGAGTTCACGGTCCCACTGGGCGCGGGCCGCGGCGAGTTCCTCGTCGAGCTCGCGGCGGCGGTCGGCGACCTCGGTGTCGAGCTCTGCGCGGCGGCGGGTGACCTCGGACTCGAGTTCGGCGCGACCGGTCTCGAGTGCCAGCGCGTGTGCCTGCTGCTCCTCGTCACGCTCACGGTGCCAGGCGGCACGGCCCTCGGTGACCTCGCGCTCCAGGGCCTCTCGCCGGGTCGTCTCCTCGCGGTCGAGGTCCTCGGTGCGGCGGGCGTGGTCGGCCTCGAAGACCGAGCGGCGGTGCTCGGTCTCGCGGTCGAGCTCGGCGGCAGCGGTGCGGGCGTCGGCGGACTCGCGCTGGGCGATCTCGCGCAGCTCGGCGACCTCGTGCTCGACCTGGGCGCGCAGTGCGTTCGTCTCGCGGATGGCGACGGAACGGACCTCGGCGGCCTCGGTCACGGCGGCTCCGCGGATCGCGGCGGCTTCGTTGCGGGCGTCCTGCGTGAGCAGACCGGCCTCGGCCCGGGCACGTTCGACGGTGTCGGCTGCCTCGGCGCGGGCGCGGGTCAGTTCGTTGGTGGCGCGGGTGCGGGCGTCCTCGAGGGTGTCGCGCGCTTCCTCCTGGGCCTCGCGGACGGTGCGCTCGGCTTCGGAACGGCTCGAGGCACGGAGGCGCTGGGCGTCGATGTCCGCCTGGCTGATGAGGCGGGTCGACTGCTCCTCGGCCACACGCAGGGTGGACTCGAGGCGGGTGCCCAGTCCGCTGTACGTGGGGGTGCCGGCTTCGTCGAGCTCGCCCTGCAGTTCGGAGACCCGGGCCTGCAGGAGACGGATCTCCTTCGCGGCGTCGGCGCGGTCGTTGTTCGACTTGATGAGCTCGCGGCGCAGGTCGTTCAGCGAACGCTCCACCTCGTCGCGGCGGTACCCCCGCAGCTCGGTCCCGAACTCGGCCTCGTCGTTCGCCACGTGTCGCTCCTGGGTGCTCGGCGGAGGGCCCGGATCGGCCCGCGGTCGATTGTAGTGGCGGCCGGAGCGGGTCGTCTGAGTCCGGCGACAGCGCGGATTGATGCGCTGTCCAGCGTTGCTCGCTATCCTGAGTCGCTGATTCGCGCGCCGACATCCCCACCCCGGCGCGGTAGGGAGAGAGTTCGTGCGATTCGTCCTGGCGATCGTCAGTTTCGTCATCGGTCTGCTGCTCGTGGCGCTGGCGGTGGGACAGCGGACCGTGTTCGCGCCGCCGTCCTCGCTCGTGGCCGAGAGCTCGACGACCAGTTCCGCCCCGGTGACCGTGATCCCGGGGACGACGCTCAACGCCAACCCCGGCTACCAGCGCATCAACGTGTCCGGCTCCGGCAAGGTCTTCGCGGCCTACGGCAAGACCGCCGACGTCGACGCCTGGATCGGTGACGCCGAGCACACCACGCTCCGTTTCGACGCCGAGAAGGGCTCGCTGGTCGGGTCGACCTCGGGCAGCGAGACCAGCGTCCCGTCGCCGAAGGGCAGCGACCTCTGGTACCAGGAGTACGACGGTGCCGGGCAGTTCACCGTCCGCCTGCCGCAGGACGTCTCGGTCCTCGTCGTGAGCGACGGCAAGGCCGCAGCACCGAGCGACGTGTCCGTCACCTGGCCGCAGGACACCGCGACGCCGGCGGTCGGTCCGCTGCTCGTGGCCGGCGGCGTGTTCGTCCTCGGAGGTCTCGTGTTGCTCGTCCTCGCCTTCCTGCACCAGCGCCGTGGCCGCGGTCCCCGCCGTCGCAGTGGTGGCAGCCGCCCGCCGCGGGTGCGTGCGTCCCGTCGAGCCGCCGCCGCCGGAGCGCAGGTGCCGCGCCGCGGTCGTCGCGGCACGCGCGCGCTCATCGGCGTCCCGGTGCTGCTCGTCGGCGCCCTGACCCTGGCCGGCTGTTCCTCGGACTACTGGCCGCAGGGCGGCGACCCCTCGCTCGCCACGCCGACCCCGACGGCCACCGCCACGGGGGCTGCGGAGACCACCGAGCCGACGGCTGCGACCAAGCAGCAGATCACCCGCATCGTGCAGCGCACCGCCGCCGTCGCCAAGCAGGCCGACGGGGCGCGCGACCGTGACCTGGTCCGGACCCGGTTCTCCGGAGCGGCGCTCGACCTCCGCCTGGCGAACTACTCGATCCGCGGCAAGGACTCGGACGTCAAGGCACCGCCGACGATCTCTGCCGCACAGGTGTGCGTCGCGCTGCCGCAGCAGACCGACACCTGGCCCCGAACGGTCTTCACGATCGTCGCCGAGGACTGTGACGCGAAGTCGGCACCGCAGGCCCTGACCCTGGTGCAGGACACCGCCCGCGATCCCTACAAGGTGGCGTACGACGTCTCGCTCGAAGCGGACGCGAAGATCCCGAGCCTCGCCCCGACCACGATCGGTGCCGCACTGCTCGCGCCGGAGTCGAAGCTCCTGACGATCCAGCCCGACCAGCTCGCGACCGCCTACGGCGACATCCTGTCGAAGGACACCGCCAGCGAGTACGCCGACCTGTTCGCGACCGAGGGCGATGCGCTCCGCACCACCATCGGCAAGGCGTACAAGGACAAGAAGGCCAAGGCCCTGCCGGACACGGCGAAGATCGAGTACTCGTCCGAGGTGCCCGCGGACTCCGCCGTCGCGATCGCGACCGACGACGCCGGCGCCCTGGTCTCCGCGGACCTGGACGAGATCGAGAAGGTGACCCCGACCGCGTCGGGCGCCGAGGTGAACACCGAGGGTGCCGTCAAGGCACTGTCCGGCGTGGACACGAGCAAGAAGGGCATCAGCGCGACCTACAGCGTCCAGCTGCTCTTCTACGTGCCGCCGGTCGCCTCGGATGGCAAAGTGGTCCTGCTCGGGTTCACACAGGGCCTGACCGCAGCGAGTGAGGTGCAATGAGCAACATCCCCCCGACCCCGTCCGGGCTCCGCGGAGCCGTGGACCTGTCGTCCCTCGTCGACCGCGCACAGCGGCCGCCCCAGCCGTCCGGTGCTCCGGCGCCGGCGGGTTCCGCCGGCGGAGCCGTTCCCGGCACCGAGGCTGGCGCCATGAACGGTGCCGACCTGACCGTCCCGTCGCTCGTGATCGACGTCACCGACGCGACCTTCCAGGACGTCCTGGAACTGTCGAACGTCGTCCCGGTCATCGTGGACATCTGGGCCGAGTGGTGCGGGCCGTGCAAGCAGCTCTCGCCGATCCTCGAGCAGCTCACCGCGGAGTACGACGGCCGCGTGGTGCTCGCCAAGGTGGACGCCGACACGAACCCCCAGCTCGTGCAGGCGTTCCAGGCGCAGTCGATCCCGACCGTCGCAGCCGTGATCGGCGGACGCCCGCTCGGGCTCTTCGTCGGGGCACTGCCCGAGGCGCAGGTCCGCGACGTCTACGAGCAGGTGCTCCAGGCCGCCGAGCAGAACGGCGTGGCCGGTCGCGTGACCGTCGACGGCGCTGCGACCGAGGTCGACGCTGAGCAGGGCGAGCCGGAGCCAGAGCCACTCCCGCCGCACCACCAGGCCGCGTACGACGCGATCGAGCAGGGCGACTACGCCACCGCGATCGAGGAGTACAAGACCGCGATCCTGCAGGACCCGCACGACCAGATGGCCGTGGCCGGGCTCGCACAGGTGTCGCTGCTCGACCGGCTGAACGGCCGGACGGCCGACGAGATCCGTGCGGCCGCTGCCGCCGGCCCGCAGGACGTCCAGGCTCAGCTCGCGGTCGCCGACCTCGACATCTCCGGCGGGCACGTCGACGACGCCTTCGGACGTCTCCTGGACCTGGTGCCGACGGTGTTCGGCGACGACCGTGAGGCCCTGCGCGTCCGGCTCGTCGAGTACTTCGAGCTCATCGGCAGCGAGGACCCGCGCGTCGTCGCAGCGCGTCGCCGCCTGGCGAACGCCCTGTACTAGACCCGCGGGGTCCGTACGGCGAAGAAGACGCCGTCGTCACACCGAGACGCCGCCGAATCCGGCGGCGTCTCGGCGTCTCGGGGGCGTCTCGAGGACACGACGGCGTCTCGAGCGCAACCGCCCGGCCCGCAACGAGACAGACGGGAGGCCCGGTGCCA
>NZ_MJGT01000116.1:0-44303 GCF_001864975.1 Curtobacterium sp. MMLR14_002 | reverse complement strand
GGCACCGGGCCTCCCGTCGGTCGGTCGGTCGCGTCGCGGACGCTGGCCGGGCTACTGGGCCAGCTTCAGCCAGACGGCACCGAGCGGCGGCACCACGAGGTGCGCCGAGGCGGGGCGGCCCGCCCACGGGGTGTCCTCGGCGGTGACGACGCCGAGGTTGCCGACTCCGGAGCCGCCGTACTCGGCAGCATCGGTGTTGAGCACCTCGTGCCACTCGCCGGCGGTCGGCAACCCGAAGCGACGCTCCACCGGCACGCCGGAGAAGTTCACGAACACCGCGACCCGGTCGTCGCCGTCCTTTCGCAGGAACCCGAGGGTCGAGTGCGGTGCGTCGCCGCCCTCGAGCCACTCGAAGCCGTCGGCCGTCGAGTCGTGTGTCCAGAGCGCGGGGGAGTCCTTGTACACGCGGTTGAGCTCCGCGACGAGGTCCTGCACACCGCGGTGGCCGGGCTGGTCGAGGAGCCACCAGTCGAGGCCCTTCGCCTCGGACCACTCGGCGGGCTGGGCGAACTCCTGGCCCATGAAGAGCAGCTGCTTGCCGGGGTGCGCCCACATGAACGCCAGGTACGCACGCACGTTGGCGAGCTTCTGCCACTCGTCGCCGGGCATCTTGCCGTACAGGGAGCCCTTGCCGTGCACGACCTCGTCGTGACTGATCGGCAGCGTGAACTGCTCGCTGAACGCGTAGACGAACGAGAACGTGATCTCGTCGTGGTGGTAGCTGCGGTACGCGGGGTCGCGCTGCACGTACTCGAGCGAGTCGTGCATCCACCCCATGTTCCACTTCTGCCCGAAGCCGAGTCCGCCGGCACTCGTCGGCTGGGTCACGCCCGGCCACGAGGTGCTCTCCTCGGCGATCATGACGATGCCGGGGTAGCGCTTGTACGCCGTCGCGTTCGTCTCCTGCAGGAACGAGATCGCGTCGAGGTTCTCGCGGCCGCCGTGGATGTTCGGCAGCCAGTCGGAGCGGGAGTAGTCGAGGTACAGCATCGAGGCCACCGCGTCGACCCGCAGGCCGTCGATGTGGAACTCCTCGAACCAGTACAGCGCGTTCGCGACCAGGAAGTTGCGCACCTGCGGCTGCCCGAAGTCGAACACGTAGGTGCCCCAGTCGAGCTGCTCGCCGCGGCGGGGGTCCGGGTGCTCGAACAGCGCGTAGCCGTCGAAGCGGCCGAGGGCCCACTCGTCCTTCGGGAAGTGCCCGGGGACCCAGTCCATGATCACGCCGATGCCGGCGGAGTGCAGGCGGTCGATCAGGTAGCGCAGGTCGTCCGGCGAACCGAAGCGTGCGGTCGGCGCGTAGTACCCGGTGACCTGGTAGCCCCACGAGCCGCCGAACGGGTGCTCGGCGAGCGGCAGGAACTCCACGTGCGTGAAGCCGGTGTACTCCATGTGCCCGATGAGCTGGTCGGCGACCTCGCGGTACGACAGGCCGGGGCGCCACGAGCCGAGGTGCACCTCGTAGACGCTCATCGGGGCGTCGTGCGTGGTGGTCTGTGCGCGCCGCTCCATCCACGCGGCGTCGCCCTCGGACCACGTGTACGTGGACTCGGTGACGACGGAGGCCGTGGCGGGCGCGATCTCGGCCTCGCGGGCGAACGGGTCGGCCCGCTCCACCCAGCCGGAGTCGGTGAGGATCTGGAACTTGTAGCGCTGCCCGACGACGGCGCCGGGCCAGAACAGCTCCCAGACGCCGAGGTCGCTCAGACGGCGCATCGCGGTGGTGCGGCCTTCCCAGCCCTCGAAGTCGCCGATCACGCGGACGGCGGTGGCCCGGGGCGCCCAGACGGCGAACGCGACACCGTCGACACCGTCGACCGTGCGGGCGTGTGCGCCGAGGTGGTGCCAGAGCTGCTCGTCACGGCCCTCGCCGAACAGGTGCAGGTCGAGCTCGCCGAGCGTCGGGGCGAACCGGTACGCGTCGTCGGTGGTCCAGGTGGCGTCGTCCTCGTCCGTGGACTCGTCGTAGTCGTACTCCGACTCGACGCGGTAGCGACCGAGGGTCTCGGCAGTGGCGCCGGCCCAGAGCCCGTCACCCTCGTGCGTGAGTTCGATGTCGTCGCCGTCGGGGCGCACGAGGCGCACCGCGCGGGCCAGGTGCCGGACGACGCGGACGCTGGTGCCGCCGTCGACCGGGTGCGGGCCGAGCACGTCGTGCGGCTGGGACCAGCGGCCCTCGGCCACCTGCAGACGCAGCCAGTCCTCGATCGGAGCCGGACGCGGATCCGTGGCCGTACCGGTGGCGGCCGGAGCCGAGGCAGCAGTCGGCGCCGGAGCAGCAGCGCTGGGGGCGACGGGCGCGTCGACGGAGGCCGGGCGGACCACGGGTGCAGCGCCGCCGGTCGGGGCCGTCGGGGCGTCCGACGATGCCGCGGCTGCCACGGACGGCTGCCGCGGGTGCGTCGGGTCGGCGGGGTGCCCGGCGAGCGTGGCGGACTCCGACACGCCGCGGTCGGGCGCCTCCCGCTGCGCCGGCGGAGCGCCGGGCAGGTCCTCGTCGGGCGCGGACGCCTTCGGCTCGTACCGCGGCACGGCCGGCGGCGGAGGCGGCACCGGCGGGACGGCCGGTCCGCGCTTCGTGGGGTCGGTCGGTTCGGGGGTCATCGGTGGGGTCCTTCCACGACGAGCAGGTGCACGGGCTCCTGGAACGCGTCCAGGCGGACGTAGTTCGACGCGCCCCAGGTCCAGCGCTGACCGGTCACGACGTCACGGACGTCGAACAGGCCCTCGGTCGGCAAACCGAGTGCGGCGAGGTCCAGGTGCACGGTGGTCTCACGGGCGGAGTGCGGGTCGACGTTGGCGACCACGATCACGGTGTCGGGGCGTCCTGACCGGATGTACTCGCCCGACAGGTGCTTCGAGTAGACGACGATCGCCGGGTCGTCGGCGGCGTGCACGTGCAGGTTCCGCAGCTGTCGCAGCGCGGGGTGCGCCGCCCGGAGGCGGTTGAGCATCGTCACGTACGGCGCCAGGGACGCACCCTCGGCCTCGGCCAGGGCGAAGTCGCGCGGCTTGTACTCGTACTTCTCGTTGTCGATGTTCTCTTCGGAGCCCGGTCGGGCGACGTCCTCGAACAGCTCGTACCCGGCGTACATGCCCCACGTCGGCGCACCGGTGGCGGCGAGCGCCGCCCGCACCTTGTAGCCGGCACGGCCGCCGAACTGCAGGTACTCGGTGAGGATGTCGGGCGTGTTCACGAAGAGGTTCGGGCGCAGGTAGTCGCTCGTCTCGTGCGAGAGCTCCGTGAAGTAGTCCTCGATCTCGTCCTTCGTGTTGCGCCAGGTGAAGTACGAGTACGACTGCTGGAAGCCGGCCTCGGCGAGCGCGCGCATCATCGCCGGGCGGGTGAACGCCTCGGCGAGGAACACGGTGTCGGGGTGCTCGTCGCGGATCTCACGGATGACCCGTTCCCAGAACCAGAGCGGCTTGGTGTGCGGGTTGTCGACGCGGAAGATCCGGATGCCGAATGCGATCCAGTGGCGCAGGACACGCTCGACCTCGGTGACCAGGCCCTCGGGGTCGGTGTCGAACTGGATCGGGTAGATGTCCTGGTAGCGCTTCGGCGGGTTCTCGGCGGTCGCGATGGATCCGTCGGCACGCTGCGTGAACCACTCCGGGTGCTGCGTGACCCAGGGGTGGTCGGGGGAGCACTGCAGCGCGAAGTCGAGCGCGACCTCCATGCCGGTGTTCTTCGCCGTCTCGACGAAGTCGCGGAAGTCGTCCTCGGTGCCGAGGTCGGGGTGGATCGCGTCGTGCCCGCCCTCGGGGGAGCCGATCGCCCAGGGGCTGCCGGGGTCGTTCGGCCCGGGCGTGAGCGTGTTGTTCGGCCCCTTGCGGGCCGTGGTGCCGATGGGGTGGATCGGCGGCAGGTAGATGACGTCGAAGCCCATCCGGGCGACGGCGGGCAGCCGGCGGGCCGCGGTGCGGAAGTCGCCGCTCTTCCAGGAGCCGTCGGGGTTCTTCTTCGCGCCTTCCGAGCGCGGGAAGAACTCGTACCAGGCGCCGACGCCGGCGCGGGTGCGTTCGACGTCGAGCAGCTGGGTGGCGGAGTGGGTCCGGAGCGAGGTGAGCGGGGCTTCCTCGACCTCGGCGACGATCCGCGGGTCGTCGACGGCGGCCAGGCGCTCGGCCGGGTCGAGGTCGGTGTCGCGGACGCGTGCGGCGGCACGGGTGGCGGCGGGGGAGTCGGTCTCCTCGGCCAGCCGGTCGAGCAGCACGGCACCGTCGAGCAGGGTCGCCTCGGTGTCGACGCCGGCCGCGATCTTCAGGCGTGCGCCGTGCAGCCAGCTCGCCCAGTCGTCGGAGTACGACTCGACGTGCCACGTCCAGACGCCGACGTGGTCGACCTGCACCGTGGCTTCGTAGCGGTCGGTGCCGGGGGCACCGAGGGTCATGGGGACGGTGCGGGTTCCACCGTCTGGGCGTTCGAGGACGAGGTCGGCGCCGATGATGCCGTGTCCTTCTCGGAAGACGGTTGCACCGAACGTGATCACCTCGCCGTCGAATGCCTTGCCGGGGAAGCCGTTCGGCGTCCTCGGGGCGAGCTCGGTGATCGGGATGCGCCCGATCTTCGGGCGGCGGGGTCGGTCTGCGGTGGCCACGGAAGCGACGCTACCCGGCGAGCGGCTCCGCGTTCCCCGGAATCGGCCCGCTGTGGAGGGCCGGGCGCGCCGTGGAGCCTGTTGAGGACCGGACGGGAGGCCCGTGGCGGGGCCGCCACGGGCCTCCCGTCCGCCACCCGGTCGCGACGCCGGGCCGCACCCGCCTGCTCGGCGCTACGCCACCTCGAACAGGTGGATGCCGGGGCCGTAGGCGGTGAAGACCTGCCCGGCGGGACGGAGGCGCTCGTGGTCGCGGTGCTTCTCGCTCGACCAGGCCAGGCGGTACCCGAGGACGTCCTCGCGCACCGGCAGGGTCAGGTCGCGGGTGCGGCCGCTGCCGTGCACGACCACCAGGACGCGGTCGAAGGGCTCGTGCTCCGGCGTCGACTCGACGAAGTACTGCAGGGCGCGGTGCACCGGCTGGTCCCAGCCCTCGATCGTCATCGGGTGCCCGTCCGGCCCGTACCAGGACATCCGCGAGGCCCCGGGGGTCTCCTGCCCCTCGACGCCGAAGCGGGTGGGGCGGAGCGACGGGTGCGCCTGCCGGAACCGGGCCAGCGCGGCGACGGCCTCGGTCATCGTCTCGGCGTCCTCGTCGTCGGACCAGTCCACCGGGGTCAGGTCGTCGGACACCACGTAGGCGTTGTTGTTGCCGTGCTGCGTGCGGCTCCGCTCGTCGCCGGCGGTGAGCATCGGCACCCCGGCGGAGAGCATCAGGGTCGCCACCAGGTTGCGCATCGACCGGCCGCGCGCGGCGCGGACCCCGCGGTCGGCGGTGTCACCCTCGATGCCGTGGTTGAACGAGCGGTTGTCGTTCGAGCCGTCGCGGTTGTCCTCGCCGTTGGCCTCGTTGTGCTTGCCGTCGTACGACACCAGGTCGAGCAGGGTGAAGCCGTCGTGCGCGGTGACGAAGTTGACGCTCGCCAGCGGGCCGCGGTCGGCGCCGAAGACGTGACGCGAGCCGGTCAGGGCTCCGGCGAGCGCACCGATCCCGGTCTGCGGCAGGCCGGTGCGGCGCTCCTCGGCGATGTCGGTGAGCCAGAACTGGCGGACCGTGTTGCGGAACCCGTCGTTCCACTCGCTCGTGCGGTGTCCGGCCGCGCCGAACTCCCCGGTCTTCCAGCCGTCCGGGCCGACGTCCCACGGCTCGGCGATCACCAGGGTGTCCTGCAGGTCGGGGTGGTTCCGGATGCGCTCGAGCAGCGGGTGCGACGGGTCGAACCGGTGCTCGCCGTCGCGGGCCAGGGCGGCCATCAGGTCGAAGCGGAACCCGTCGACCTGGACCTCGCGCGCCCAGTACACCAGGCTGTCGACGATGAGGTCCGCCGTCGCCTCGGCCGAGGTGTCGAGCGTGTTCCCGCACCCGGTGGTGTCGTAGTAGGTGTCCCGGCGGGGCGGGTCGGTCTGTGCCCAGCGGTAGCGGTTCGCACCGTCGATGCCGCGCAGGCTCGTCGTCGGACCACCCAGGCCCTCTTCCGCGGTGTGGTTGTAGACGACGTCCAGGACGACCTGGATGCCGGCCTCGTGCAGCAGCCGGACCATGCCCTTGAACTCGCGCAGGACGGCGTCGGCGCCCTCCTGCTGCGCCGGTGCCGAGGCGTGCGCGGCGTGCGGGGCGAAGAACCCGAGCGTGTTGTAGCCCCAGGCGTTCTGCCGGCCGGCATCGCGGAGCCACCGCTCGGTGTCGAACGCCTGCACGGGCAGCAGCTCGAGCGTGGTGACGCCGATGCGGTGCAGGTGCGCGATCGTGCTCTCGTGGGCGACCCCGGCGTACGTGCCGCGCAGGTGCTCCGGCAGGTGCGGGTTCGCGGCCGTCAGGGTGCGGACGTTCGCCTCGTAGACGACGGCACGGTCGAGCGGGACCTGCGGCTTCACGACGCCGCCCCAGTCGAACGCGTCGTCGACGACCACGCTGGTCCACCGGGGGCCGGCCGCCTCGTCGTCGCCGGTCGGCAGGATGCCCCGCGCGTACGGGTCGAGCAACGGACTCGTCGGGTCGAACTCGTGCCGCGGCCCCACCGGCCCGTCCACGAGCAGGTGGTAGCGGTCGCCGGGCACGACCCCGGGGACCTCGCCGGTCCACACGTCCGTGTCCGGCACGCGCTCGAGCGGGTACCGCGTCGGCCGCACGTCGGAGGGGTCGGCTCCGTCGGCGCTCCCCGCGCTCGCCACGACCAGGACGACGTCCGTCGCCGTCGCGGACCGCAGGGTGAACCGGGGGACGGTCCCGCCCAGGGAGAACCCCGGCGTCAGGTCGATCGCTGTCTCGTGCACGCGACAAGGGTACGAGGACCGGCGCGTATCCTGGACACTGCTCGATCCAGGGGGTGCATTTGTCGGTCTACCTCGACCACGCCGCGACGACGCCGATCCTGCCGGAGGCGCTCGCCGCCTTCACCGATGCCCTGGGCACCGTCGGCAACCCGTCGTCCATCCACAGCGCCGGTCAGCGCGCCAAGATGCTGCTCGAGGACGGCCGCGCCGCCGTCGCCCGCTCGCTCGACGCCGACCCCGTGGAGGTCGTGTTCACCTCCGGCGGCACCGAGAGCATCAACCTCGCCGTGAAGGGCCTGTTCTGGGCTCGCCAGCGCGACCGCCAGCGGCCCCGCATCGTCGTCCCGGGCGGCGAGCACCACGCCACCGTCGACACCCTGACCTGGCTGGAGACGCACGAGGGCGCCGTCATCGACGTGGTCCCGTTGGACGCGCAGGGTCGCGTCGACCTCGCCGGACTGGAGGCGCGGCTCGCCGACGCCTCGGACGTCGCCCTGGTCACGTTCCTGTGGGCGAACAACGAGGTGGGCACCATCCAGCCCGTGTCACGGATCGTCGAACTCGCGCACGCCGCAGGCGTGCCCGTGCACAGCGACGCGGTCGCCGCCTACGGGCAGGTGCCGGTGTCGTTCGCCGGGTCCGGCCTCGACGCGCTCAGCGTCTCCGCGCACAAGGTCGGCGGGCCCGTCGGCATCGGTGCACTCGTGCTCGGACGGAAGGCCACCGTCGAACCCCTCATCCACGGCGGGGGGCAGCAGCGGCAGGTGCGGAGCGGCACGCAGGACGCCCCGGCGGCTGCGGCCTTCGGTGTCGCGGCCAGCGCGGTCGTCGCCGAACCGATGCCGCACCCGTCGCTCGTCGCCCTGCGGGACCGCCTGGTCGCCGGGGTCCGTGCGGCCGTGCCGTCTGCGGTGCTGATGGGGGACCCGGTCGACCGGCTGCCGGGCAACGCGCACTTCACGTTCCCCGGGTGCGAGGGCGATTCGCTCCTGTTCCTGCTCGACGCCGCCGGGGTCGCGGTGTCGACCGGGTCGGCGTGCCAGGCCGGTGTGCCCGAGGCGTCGCACGTGCTGCTCGCGATGGGGCTGTCGGAGCAGGACGCCCGTGGTGCGCTCCGGATCACGCTCGGCCACACGACGACCGATGCCGACGTCGACGCGTTCCTGACGGCGCTGCCCGATGCGGTCGCGCGGGCTGGTGCAGCTGGGATGGCATCGAGGGAGCCGCTGCTCGGGCGGTAGTGGTTGACTCCGGGCATGCTTCGATCGTCCGCCGTGTGGGTCGTCTTCGCCCTGCTCGGCATCGTGTTCTTCGGGGTCTCGGTCGCGCTGTTCACCCACCCGGGATCCCGGCCCTTCGGGTTCGTCACCTTCATCTGCGCGGTCGTCGTCCTGGTCAGTGCTTGGGTGGGACACCGGCGATCTCGGCTGCGACGCTGACGCCGGTCCCTTTCCAGGGCATACTGCTGCTCGTGGTGCCGGGGCCGGACGACGTACACGACGCAGGGGACGTCCGCCGTCCAGCGCGAGTCCGACCGCCGCGGGACGACAACTGGTACCGCTCGACCGAGTGGAACGACGAGATCGCTGCGGCGTTCGAAGCGAAGCTCGCACGTGCGAGATCGTCCAGGCTCGAGTACATCCGCATCCAGGGGGTGACCCTCGCCCTGCAGGGCGACGCAGACGAGGGCGTCCGCGAGGTCGGTCGGGGGCTGCTCGTCCGGTTCATGGCGGAGATCGAGGCCGTCGGCGGGTCGCAGGCGCGCGTGAACGACGGCGGGGAGGTGCTCGCGATGTCGCTGGCGTTGTCGGGACGTCTGCGTGACGCCGCTGACGAGTACTGGAGCGTCCTCCGGCGGATCGCCGAGTGCGGCTCCGACTCGTTCACCACCGGCATGTCGGAGGTCCTCCTGGCCGAGGTGCTCCTGCAGCTCGGCGATCCCTCGTCGCTCGCCGAGGCGGACGCACTGCTCGCCGGCGCCGAGGACTCGATCCGGAGGACGGCGTTCTTCCGCGACCGCGTCGTCCGGTACCTGACAGCGCGGGCCCGCGTCGCGAGCCGGCTGGGCGACCCGGAGTCGGCATCCGGGCACGCCCACGCCGCACTGACCGTGCTCGGGATCGAGGGCAACCCGTTCCCTCGGCACCCGGGTGTCGGGGTGCCGACCGTTGATGCGGACCTGCGTGTGGAGCTGACGCGATTGGCAGAAGGGCCTCGGCCCGTGGCGGTTCGGCGACGGTCGTTCCGGTTTCCGTTCCGCAAGGGACGACCGTGACGGGCGAGTGATCCGGTGCTCCTCGCGTCGGCTGAGCAGGCACTGGCGGTCGCGCGGTCTCGGGCACGTGACGGCACTGCGGAAACAGCCACCGGGAGCGGCGAGGTGGACGGACGTCCGCCAGTAGCCTGAGCTCGTGACCTCTCCGAAACCGCAGGGCAGCGCCGACCTGCGCCGGGAGCGCTGACCGTGGCCACGAGCAGCGGTGAGCACCACCCGCGGAACGGCACCCGGCGGGACAGCCGCTGGGCCGTCCCGATCCGTCGGGTCTTCCCCTGGTGGTACCTCGGCGGTGCGGTTGCGACGATGGCGATCCTGATCGTGGTCGATCCCGACGGCAGCCAGGCCACGGTGGCCTTCTGGGGGCCGACGATCGGGATCGCGATCCAGGACCGCGAGCGAGCTGCGCGTGCTCGACTGGACAACGGCCTCCCGGTCGATCGACGGTCGCTCCTGTCGCCTCCGTGGCTCGAACCGACCTGCGCGGTGTTGCTCACCGGCGTGGCCGTCGGACTCGGCATGCTCATCAACGCGCTCTTCGGGCACGGCACGTCCGTCACGACGTGGGTCGGTGCGGGGGTGTTCCTCGGGAGCGCCGCGTCCTTGGTCGGTCTCCTGCTGGTCCTGAGGAGCCGACGCCGCCGACGGTCGAGCGGTGCGGACGGCCAGCCGGACGACGTCAGCTGACGGGGCGCTCCGAGAGGAACCGCCCCGCTCGTCGGTACTGCACGGCCAGTTGCACGAGCCCGAGCACCACCGCGAACGACGCGACGAGCTCGATCAGCTTGATGGGCAGACTGTCCGTGCTCACCGCCGTCGAGGCGGCGAACAGCATCACGGCGCCGAAGATCGGCAGGATCCCGAGCGTGGCTCGACGGTTCTGCACGGCCACCGCGACGACGATGTCCGCGTGCTCGTCGTCGATCGGCTCCTTGCCGGCGATCTGACGCCGCACCGACCGCTGCTCCGCGCGGGAGAGCGGGCTGCTCACCGATCGCCAGCGAGTGACGTAGTGACCGGAGCGGTAGGCCCACACGAAACCGACGATGCCGACGACCAGCCCGAGCAGCAACAGCACGAGTTGGACGAGCAGCTGCACGCCGCCGTCGCCACTCGCGTGGTCGCTCCCGTTGGCCGGCACCAGCACCAGTGCCAGGACCACTCCGACCGCCCACGACACCAGGACGAGTGCCCCCGCCCACACGAACACGCGCGTCCGGCGACGGCGGAGCCCGTCGTCACTCTGGCCGTCGGCGAGCCGGGCGGCGGCTGCCCACCGCTCGGCTCCGGCTGGGTCGGTTGCGGGGCTGGTCATCGTTCGGGTCCTGACGTCGAGAGTCTCTCGACTCTACGGGTCACGGTCGGTGCGGGTCGCGCGTGCGACTCCGGAAGCGACTGGCGTCGGATCCGCACGAGGGGATCGCCACCGACCCGCTTCGTTGTGATACTTGGACATGCTCGAGTTGGTGAGGCCGCAGACGGCGTTGTACGAGGCGTGGGCCGAAGCGCATGCCGAGTGGGGGCCGGGCGCGCACGAGGACGGATTCGGGATCACCGCCCACGACGACGTCGGTGACGAGGACGGGTTCCGCACCTGGGTCGGCCGACTGCACGCCAGACCCGGGGCCCTCTGGTGGATCGTCGAGGACGGCCGCGTCCTGGGCGGGATCGCACTCCGGGCGCCGGGAGACGCGGCCGGCGTGCAGCGGTTCGGCCACGTCGGGTACGGGATCCGCCCCTCGGCGAGGGGCCGAGGCGTGGCGACCTGGGCGCTGGGCCAGGTGCTCGCGCACGCATCGCGCGTCGGGATCGACCCTGTGATCGCCGTCTGCCGCGATGACAACGACGGCTCCATCGGGGTGTTGGAGCACTACGACGCCGTCCTGCTGTCGACCGAGCGCCGCGGTGGCGTGCGGCTGCGACGGTACGCGATCGCCAGGTCGCACCGGAGGCCCGGATGACGGGGCCGGGGCGGGTGTGCGAGGCGTGCGGAGGGAGACCGCGACAAGCGGGACGGACCTGCGCCGGGCCTCCCGGTCGGCCTTCCGGGTGCGCGCCGGACAGGCGGGCGCGCTGGGACCCCGGACCGTCGGCGACGTCGTCGTCAGCGGTCGCCGTCCGTCGGTCTCGGACCGCTCGTGGTGCGCCGCACCACGAGTGACACCGGTACTCGGTGCACGCGCGGCTCCGGGTCTCGCCCCTGCACGCGTTCACCGAGCCACCGTGCCGCCTGGGCCCCGATCGCGAACGTCCCGTTGTCGACCGTGGTGAGCGAGATGTGCCGGATGCTGCCGAGGTAGGTGTCGTCGTACCCGACGAGGGACACGTCGTCCGGGACGACGAGGCCGAGGTCGTCGGCCGCGGACAACGCGCCGATGGCGACGAGGTCGTTGTAGGCCACGAGCGCGGTCGGACGGTCGGCCACGCCCAGGACTCGTCGGGCCGCCGCGTACCCGCTCTCCTCGCTCATGCCGGCCGGCACCACGACGGCGTCGGCACCGTGGCGGGTCATGGTCGCGCGGAAACCCTGCTCGCGGAGCTCTCCGACGCGCCCCGGGCCGACGAGGTGACCGATCCGGGTGTGTCCGAGCGCGAGGAGGTGCTCTGTCGCGATCGAAGCGCCGGCATGGTCGTCGTTCACGACCACGTCGGCGTGCAGGTCGTCAGGCTCGTACGTCCCGGCGAGGACCACCGGGACCTCCTGGACCGCCCGACGGAGCGCGGCGTCGTCCTCTGTGGTGCCGACCACGACGATGCCGTCCACCTGTTGTCGCAGGAGCATGTCCACGGGCGAACCGCCCACGCGCCGTGTGGTCGCCGAGTCGACCAGGATGGGTGCCAGTCCGACGGTGTCGAGCGTCGCGGTGAGTCCGGCGAGCAGGTCGACGAACCAGGGGTTCCGCAGGTCGTTCAGGAGTACTCCGACCGTGCCCGTCCGCTGCTCGCCGAGGCTCCTCGCTGCGCGGTTCGGTCGGTAGCCGAGTTCGTCGACTGCTCGTTCGACGGCCGCCCGACGGGCGTCGCTGACTCCTGGGTCGCCGCGGAGCGCGAGTGAGACCAGCGACTTCGAGACCCCGGCGCGCTCGGCGACGTCCCGGATGGTCGGAGCGTGGTGCGGTCTCGACATGAGAGCAGGCTAGTCCTATTCTGGACCGGTCCAGTTAGTTCCAGTCCTGTCCAACGAAGCGAGCGCAGATGCCCCCGAAGATCTCCATGAACGTCACGACGACGTTCCACGGCAACGTCGTCCAGGACGTCCGCCTCGCGAAGGAAGCCGGCTACGGCGGCATCGAGCTGCAGAGCCCGAAGCTCTACCGGTACCTCGATGCCGGCTACGACGTCCAGACACTGCCGCCACTGCTCGAGGGCCTCGAAGTGACGGGGCTCGGTGCCGTGCTCGACATCGAGCGTCAAGGTGCCGGTCGCGACGACTTCGTCGCGGAGGTCGAGCGGATGTGCGGTGTGGCGACCGCCGTCGGTGCGCCCATCGTGCAGCTGTGCACCGGGCCGGTCGATTCCGCCGTCGTCCGTGACCACCGCGCTGGCCGGCTGGCCGACGACGACACCCGGTACCGGGCGACGCTCGGACTCGACGAGGACGCAGCGGTCCGCATCACCGGTGCGAACGTCCGTCTGGCGGCGGACATCGCCGCGGACCACGGGCTCGAGGTCTACCTGGAGCCCCTCGCCTGGGCGCACCTCAACCGATGCCGGCACGCGCTGGACATCATCGAGGAGGCCGGGCGCGACAACGTGGGGATCGCACTCGACACCTGGCACTTCTGGACGACCGGGGACACGCTGGCCGAGGTCCGAGCGCTGCCCGCGTCCATCATCAAGGCCGTCCACCTGTCGGACGGGTTCGACCTGGACCGCGACCGGACGGTTCCCGACCAAGCCGTCCACCGCAACGTCGTCATCGGTGGCGGCGCGATCCCGCTGCAGCAGTGGGTCGACGCGATCAAGGCCACCGGGTACGACGGATGGTGGGTCACCGAGATGTTCTCCGACCGGGCGAACGAACAGGATCCCGCCGTCGTCGCACGCACCATGCACGACCTGACCGCGATCCTGGTGGGCTGATCATGACGCAACGCTTCGCACTCGTCGGTGCCGGCTTCATCGGCGCCGTGCACGCCGCGTCCCTCGCAGCGCACCCCGACGTCGAGTTCGTGGGGATCCACGACGTCGACCGTGACCGCGCTGCATCGCTGGCGGCACGGCACGGCACGCGGGCACTCACCCAGGACGAGGCGTTCGATGCGGCGCAGGTCGACGCGGTCTTCGTCGCTTCCTCCACCGACACCCACGCGCAGCACCTGCACGCTGCCGCCGACGCCGGGATCGCCGTGCTCTGCGAGAAACCCATCGCTGCCGGGTACGCCGACGCGGTCGCGGTGGTGGAGCACGTGCTTGCCAGCGGCGTGCCGGCGATGCTCGACTTCAACCGGCGATGGGACCGTGACCACGCCGAGTTGCAACGCATCGTCGCCACGGGGGAGATCGGTGCGGTCGAACTCGTCCAGCTCAGCTCCCGCGGCCCGTCCCTGCCGCCGCTCGACTACCTGCGGGTCTCGGGTGGCCAGCTCCGCGACCAGACCGTGCACTTCTTCGACCTCGTGCGGTGGATCACCGGCGAGGACCCGGTGACGGTCGCGGTGGCGGGTTCGGCGCTCGTCGACCCGGCCATCCGCGAGTTCGGCGACGTGGACACATCGGTCACGACCCTCACGATGCCCTCCGGCGCGCTCGTGCAGATCGACAGCGTGCGGCGCACCGGCTACGGCTACGACGAGCGCATCGAGGTCATGGGATCGTCCGGACTCGTCGAGTCGCGGCGGAACCACCGCGGGAACGTCGCTCGTTACACCGATGGGCAGATCGTCGCGGACGGACTCCACGACGGCTGGTTCGAGCGTGTGCAGCCCACCTACGCCGCGACGCTCGCCGCCTTCGTCGCGTCGCTCGAGTCCGGATCCGAGCCGCCGGTCTCCCTGGAGGACGGGCTCAGGGCCCAGGCCATCGCCGAGGCGGCCACTCGTGCCCTGTCGTCGGGACGGACGGAGCACATCGACTACTGACCCCCGGTCGGCCGAGTCGGACTCGCGCCGGTAGGATCGATGACCATGGTCGAACTGGACTTCACCGAGCAGCTCTCCGCCCTTCGCGAGACCTTCGGCAACATCCGCTCGGTGGTCGACGTCGACCGCCTGCAGCGTGAGATCGCCGACCTCAGCGAGCAGGCCGGGGCCCAGGACCTCTGGGACGACGTCGACCACGCGCAGCAGGTGACGAGCGCGCTCTCGCACCGCCAGTCGGAGCTGAAGAAGATCACCGACACCGAGCAGCGCATCGACGACCTCGAGGTGCTGGTCGAGATGGCGAACGAGGGCGACGACCAGGAGTCCGCCGACGAAGCGCTCGCCGAGCTCAAGGCGATCCAGAAGATGATCGGCGACTTCGAGGTGCAGACGCTCCTCGACGGCGAGTACGACGACCGTCCGGCGGTCATCACGATCCGCGCCGGTGCGGGTGGTGTCGACGCGGCGGACTTCGCCGAGATGCTCCTCCGCATGTACCTCCGGTACGCCGAGCAGCACAACTTCAAGACCACCGTGATGGACACCTCGTACGCCGAAGAAGCGGGCATCAAGTCCGCGACGTTCGAGATCGACGCCCCGCACGCGTTCGGCACGCTGTCGGTCGAGGCCGGCACCCACCGCCTGGTCCGGATGTCGCCGTTCGGTGCCGCCGGCAAGCGCCAGACGTCCTTCGCCGCGGTCGAGGTCATCCCGCTCATGCCGGAGACCGCCGTCATCGACATCCCCGAGAACGACATCCGCGTCGACGTGTTCCGCTCGTCGGGCCCCGGCGGGCAGTCCGTCAACACGACCGACTCCGCGGTGCGCCTGACGCATATCCCGACCGGCACCGTCGTCTCGATGCAGAACGAGAAGTCGCAGATCCAGAACCGTGCGGCCGCCATGCGCGTGCTGCAGTCGCGCCTGCTCCTCCTGAAGAAGGAAGAGGAGAACGCGAAGAAGAAGGAACTCGCCGGCAACATCACGGCGAGCTGGGGCGACCAGATCCGCTCCTACGTCCTGGCGCCGTACCAGATGGTCAAGGACCTCCGGACGGAGCACGAGGTGAACAACCCCTCAGCCGTGTTCGACGGCGATCTGGACGGCTTCATCAACGCGGGCATCCGCTGGCGCAAGCAATCCGCTGCCGAGTAGGGGTTCCTGAGCCGCGCGCCTCGCTTGCTTTCCAAGCGGGGCGACCTACCCTGATCCGGTCATGATCAAATTCGACCAGGTCACCAAGGTCTACTCGGGCAACCCGAGTCCGGCGCTCGACAACCTCACCCTCGAGATCCTCAAGGGTGAGTTCGTGTTCCTCGTGGGCGCGTCCGGTTCCGGCAAGTCCAGCTTCCTGCGCCTCGTGCTCAAGGAGGAGAAGCCCACCAGCGGGCAGATCCACGTGCTCGGGCAGCGCCTCGGGTCCCTGGCATCGCGGAAGGTCCCGTACTTCCGCCGCAACCTCGGGGTGGTCTTCCAGGACTTCCGTCTGCTGCCGAACAAGAACGTGTTCGACAACGTGGCGTTCTCGCTGCAGGTCATCGGCAAGAGCAAGGGCTTCATCAGCGAGGCCGTGACCGACGTGCTGAAGCTCGTCGGGCTCGCCGGCAAGGCCACTCGCATGCCGCACGAACTCTCCGGTGGTGAGCAGCAGCGTGTGGCCATCGCCCGCGCCGTCGTGAACAAGCCGGCGATCCTGCTGGCCGACGAGCCCACCGGAAACCTGGACCCCACGACGTCCGCCGGCATCATGGCGCTCCTCGAACGCATCAACCAGGGAGGCACCACCGTGCTGATGGCGACGCACGACGCCAGCATCGTGAACCAGATGCAGCGGCGGGTCATCGAGCTCTCGAACGGCACCGTCCTGCGCGACGAACAGTCCGGCGGCTACCAGACCCAGGCCGTCCCGATCCAGCGAGGCACCGTGTCCAACACCACCGGCATCCAGACGATCCCGGGGCTCATCCGATGAGGCTCGGGCTCGTCATGTCCGAGGTCGGCTCGGGCCTGCGGCGCAATGCGTCGATGGTCGTCTCCGTCGTCCTCGTGACCTTCATCTCCCTGACCTTCGTCGGCACGGCGATCTTGCTCCAGATGCAGATCAACCAGATGAAGGGGTACTGGTACGACCGGGCGCAGGTCGCCGTCTACCTGTGCACCGACACCGACACCACAGGCAACTGCACCGG
Organism: Curtobacterium sp. MMLR14_002; assembly: GCF_001864975.1. Taxonomy (NCBI): domain Bacteria; kingdom Bacillati; phylum Actinomycetota; class Actinomycetes; order Micrococcales; family Microbacteriaceae; genus Curtobacterium; species Curtobacterium sp. MMLR14_002. Next base: position 27,883 of record NZ_MJGT01000116.1, on the reverse strand, counting down.
CGCGAAGGCCACCGCCGACCAGCGCGAGCAGGTCCAGGCGCAGCTCGACTCGTCGACGCTCAAGCCGTACATCGAGAAGACCTACTACGAGAACCAGGACCAGGCCTTCACCCGGTTCAAGGAGCAGTTCAAGGACTCGGCCGCGACGGAGTTCGTCAAGCCGGAGTACCTGAACGAGACCTTCTGGGTGAACCTGAAGAACCCGTCGCAGGCAGACGTCCTGGTCGAGAGCCTGTCGAAGGTCGCCGGCGTGCAGAGCGTCGTCGATCAACGCGGGTACCTGCAGCCGATCTTCAACCTGCTCAACGCCTCGTCGTACACGGCGATCGGCATCGCGGCGCTGATGCTCGTGGCGGCGGTGCTGCTCATCGCGACGACGATCCGCCTGTCGGCGTTCAGTCGACGGCGAGAGCTCGGCATCATGCGGCTCGTGGGTGCGTCGAACCGGTTCATCCAGACACCGTTCGTGCTCGAGGGGGTGATCGCCGCCGCCATCGGAGCGGTCCTGGCCGGTGGCGCCATCACCGCCGTGGTCTGGTTCTTCGTCCGGAACTTCCTGGCGGAGCGCTTCACCGGCACGGCGTTCATCGGCATGGGGGACGCGGCCATCGTGGTCCCCGCGGTGATCGTGATCGGGGTGCTCCTCGCCGCGGCATCGGCGTCGATCGCCATCCGCCGGTACCTGAAGGTCTGACGCACACAGCATCCGCGAACGGGCGGCGCGCCGGGAAGGTGCGTCGCCCGCTTCGTGTTGAGTAGTCTGTAGGGCTGCGCGGAACCACCCACGCAGCGCACTGCACCGGTCACCATCGAGAGGAGTCGTCATGGCGAAGGAACGCGGGGAGAAGATCGTCGCGACGAACCGTCGCGCCCGGCACGACTACCTCATCGAGGACACGTACGAAGCGGGCATGGTCCTGTCCGGCACCGAGGTGAAGTCCCTGCGGATGGGGCGCGCGTCCCTGGTCGACGGGTACGCCTACATCGACGGTGGCGAAGCGTGGATCGACGCCGTGCACATCCCGGAGTACACCGAGGGCACCTGGAACAACCACTCGCCGCGGCGGAAGCGCAAGCTGCTCCTGCACAAGCAGCAGATCGTGAAGATCTCGCACAAGACGGCGCAGGGCGGCTACACCCTCGTGCCACTGCAGATCTACTTCCACGACGGTCGGGCCAAGATCGAGATCGCCGTCGCGAAGGGCAAGCGCGAGTTCGACAAGCGCCAGGCCCTGCGCGAGAAGACCGACAAGCGTGAGGCCGAGCGGGCCATGCGCACCCGGAACCGCGTCGGAGAGTAGCGCCGACGCACCTCCTCGGCTAGACTGAGGGACTGCTCCGACAGGGGCATTGGCAACTCAACAGCGTGACAGCGGCTCGCACGTCCGGCCCGCATGGGGATGATCGGTTTCGACATTGCCTGTGTGCCGACGGGAAGCGGGCCGAGGACCCACGGTTATCTCGTAAACGATCCGTGGAAAACAACAAGTGCCAATTCCAAGCGCACTGACTTCGCTCTCGCTGCGTAAGCAGCCCAGCACATGAAGTCCGTCGGCCAGGTGACCGTCTTCTAACCTGATCCCGACGTCATCCAGAGGACTTGCTGCACGGTTGCGCCTCAGGGCCGTGCGGGACTTGCACTGAGACTGGGCCCGTCGTCCTAGAAGCCGGTAGCAAAGGACGGGGCCGAGCAGAACGAACTATCCGGATACGCCCGTAGAAGACGTCGAATTGCAGCGATGGACGGGGGTTCGATTCCCCCCATCTCCACCATTCGCCGAACGACGAACCGCTGTCACGCTGCGCCACCTGAACGCCCCGGCACCGTCCCCTGGACAGTGCCGGGGCGTTCGCTGTTCCGCCACGTCCGAGGACTACGCTCCGGAGCAGGCGCGCAGAACACGCTCGCGTCGAACCCGAACGAGAGGTCAGCACGTGGTGCAGGAGATCGCGATCCGTGTCCGTCTGCGGGAGCAGGAACGAGTGGTGCTCAGCGAGTACGAGCGGATCGTGGGCTCCGTCGCCACGGTCGCCGCTCTCGCCGCATGGCTGCCGAACCCCGACACCCGTCTGGTCGTTCGCGGCCGCGGCGCGGAGCCGGTTCGCCTCGAGACCGTCACCTACGGCTCGGTGGTCGAGATGCTCGTCGTGCTCGACCAGCGCTCCGCCGGGGTCGAACGTGCCGCCGCAGCCATCGCCGCGCTCATCGAGTCGGTCCGCCACGAGCACGTCGCCGACGACGTCTCCGGGGTCGCCGGGGAACTCGATCGGCTCGACCGCGCTGCCCCGCGCGGACGCTCAGCCGTGGAACGCGCCCTGCGCACGTTCCTCGAGGGGGCACGGTCCGACGTCCTCGAGCGTAAGACGACCACCCGGGTCCGGACCGCGCAGGCGCTGCTCCGACTCGCCGAGGCGGACGCGGTCCTGACGGTCGAGCGGGTCGCCGACGCCCTGGCACCGGTGCTCGAGGAGCACGCGGTCGACGTCGAGCTGGACACCGGCTCGGCCGTGGTCGTCGAGCCGATCGACGGGGTGGAGTCGCCGGAGACCGAGGCTGCGGCCAGCGACGCCGACGCCGACGCCGACGCCGACGCTCACGTCGCGCAGGCGGAGCCGGAGGCCGTGTCGGCCGTCCTGCCGCTGCCGACGGGTGCGAGCAAGGCGAAGTCGAAGAAGGACGACGGCAAGAAGAAGTCGAAGAAGGACGACGACGGCAAGAAGAAGTCCAAGAAGGACGACGACGGCAAGAAGAAGTCGAAGAAGTCGAAGAAGGACGACGACGCGAAGAAGAAGTCCAAGAAGAAGAAGTAGCTCGCAGCCGCTCCCGCTAGAAGTCGAACAGGTTCGCCCGGATCCCTCCGGCGCCGTACTCCCGTCGCAGGAGCCCTCGGCGCCGGAGCACGGGAACCAGGTCGCCGAACATCCGGTGGATCTGCGCCGGGTGCAGGTCGCCCGAGAAGATGATCCCGTCGTTGTCGGCGTCGCTGCCGAGCTCCTCGATGAAGTCCGCGAACTCGTCGGCGGTCCCCACGAACCCCGAGCGTGACGCGATCCGCCCCTGCCGCGCCTTGCGGGTGAGCAGCTCCCGCAGCGGTGCGTCCGGGGTGTCCCCGAGCAGCCCGCGGATCGTGCCGGCCGAGACGTGCTCCCCGAAGGTCCCGTCGGGCACCGGGGCGTCCAGGTCGAGTGCGAGCAGATCGGTCTCGGAGTCGCTCGACCACGCGATCGCCGCCGCACGCAGCGCGTAGTCGGTGGGGTGCTCGGACGCCGCGACGATGCGGTCGGCCTCCTCCGGTGAGGACACGATCACGGGCTTGAGCACGAACAGGATCCGCAGGTCCGCGGTGGACCGCCCTGCGGCCTCGGCTGCCGCGATCACCCGGGCGCGGTACTCCGTGACCGCGGCGGCGGACAGCGGTGCGAGTGCGAGCTGCACGTCCGAGTGGGTCCCGGCGAACGCGAGCCCTCGACCCGAACCACCGGGGGAGACGACCACGGGGTCCGACGCCAGCGGCAGGGCGTTGAGCGGACCGTCGGCGGTGAAGTGGGCGCCCTCGTGGTGGAACGCGTCGAGCGCGTCGCCGTCCGCGAAGTGCCACGAGTCCGGTGCGCCGACGTACGCGTCGCCCCACGAGTGCCAGAGCCGGCGGAGCAGCGTGATCCACTCCTCAGCGCGGTCGTACGCCTGGTCGTGCGGCAGCGGCGGCAGGCCGGCGTGGCGTGCACTGCCGACGTCGGTGACGACGTTGATGCCCAGCCGGTCCGAGGACAGGTGCGCCAGGGTCGCGAACTGCCGTGCCGCCAGGTACGGCGGGGTGATCCCCGCGTTGACGGTCGGCGCGATGCCGATGTGCGAGGTGGCGGCGAACAGGTACGGGGCGAGCAGCAGCGGGTCGTGCTTCGGGCCGCCGTACGCCTGCCGGATGCGCAGGTCGAGGGTGGCGGGGGAGCCGAGCGAGACGGCGTCCTCGGCGATGACCAGGTCCATGCCGGCCTGCTCGAGCGTCCGGACGGACTGCTGGTACAGGTCCGGCTTCGTCCAGTCGTGGCCCCAGTCCCAGTCGGACCGGCCCCACGCCTGCGGGCCGAAGCCTCGCGAGAAGAAGTACCCGAAGTGCTGCAGCTCGGCCATTCAGCGCTCCTGCCGGTCGAGGGCCGGCCCACGGACTGCCGTGCGCTGCGCGTCGGACGCTCCACGTGCCTCCAGGCCGGCGGCGGCGTCTGCGGACCGCACCGCGACGAGCCCGCGTTCCAGGTCGCGGAGCAGGTCCGCGACGTCCTCGATGCCGACCGACAGCCGGATCAGGCCGTCCTCGATGCCCTGCTCGGCTCGCTCCTCCGGCGTGCGGCCGGCATGCGTGGTGGTCGCCGGGTGCAGGATCAGCGAGCGGACGTCGCCCAGGTGGGTCATCCGGCTGAACAGCTGCACGGCGTCGATGAACGCCCGCGCGGCGGCTTCGCCACCGGCGAGCGTGAAGGCGAAGACGGACCCGGCCCCGCGGGGCAGGTAGCGCTGGGCGAGGTCGTGGAACGGACTGGAGGCCAGGCCCGCGTGGTCGACGCTCGTCACCTCCGGCTGCTGGTCCAGCCAGGACGCGACGGCCAGCGCGTTCGCGCAGTGGCGTTCCACCCGCAGCGACAGCGTCTCGATGCCCTGGCGGAGCAGGAACGCGTTGAACGGCGACGGCGCCGGGCCGATGCGTGCGGCGACGACGTCGCGGGCGAACACGGCGAAGGCCCGGTTGCCGTACCGGTCGACGTAGCTCTCGCCGCCGAGGGACCGTTCGGGGCTGGTCAGGTGGGTCCAGCGCTCGGGGGCGGCGGACCAGTCGAAGCGGCCGCCGTCGACGACCACGCCGCCGAGTCCGGCGCCGTGCCCGGAGAGGAACTTCGACGCCGAGTGCACGACGATGTCCGCACCGTGCTCGACCGGGCGCACCAGGTACGGCGTGGCGAGGGTGTTGTCGACGATCAGCGGGACGCCGGCGCGGTGCGCGGTCTCGGCGACGCCGGTGATGTCGAGGACGTCGTTCTTCGGGTTCGGGATCGTCTCGGCGAAGAACGCCTTCGTGTTCGGTCGGACCGCGGCGGCCCAGGCGTCGAGGTCGCGGGCATCGGTGACGAAGTCGACCTCGATGCCGAGCCGGCCGAGGTTCTGCAGCAGCAGCCCGCGCGTGCCCTCGTAGATGCTCCGGGCGCTGACGACGTGGTCGCCGGCCTGCAGCAGGCCGAGGAACGCCACGGTCGCCGCCGCCTGACCGCTGCCGACCAGGATCGCCTGGACACCGCGTTCGAGCAGCGCCACGCGACGCTCGACGTCGGCGTTCGTGGGGTTGCCGAGGCGCGTGTAGGTGTAGCCGTCGTCGGTGTCGGCGAAGCGGTCGCGGGCCTGGTCGAAGTCGTCGAACAGGAACCCGGAGGACATGTGGATCGCGGGGACCCGGGCGCCGTGCCCGGCGTCGGGCACGAAGCCGCCGTGTACCTGCTCGGTCGCGAAGCCGTGGTCGTCGGTCGCCATGGGACACCTCCGGGGGTCGTCTGGCGGTAGCCTCGCAGCCGCTCGGCGCGGACAGGCGATTGCGGCCCCCGGTTACGCGAGCGCAGCCTCAGACGAGCGCGCGGACCCCGGTGACGACAGTGTCCCAGACCTGGAGCAGCGGCTCGCGCGCCAGCCACACCGCGACGGCGTTCACGGCGACGAACAGCACGAACCACAGGGACGCCGGCACCCGCATCTCGGCCGCGGCGATGTGGAAGTCGGTCTGCACCCGGGCACCGGTGAGCAGCCAGCGGCCGACCTGCACCACCGAGCGCAGGCCGTCGACGACGAAGAACGCCCCGACGGCCGCGACGACGAGGACGGTCGCCTCGGACGGGCGGACGGCCACCCACAGGGCGAGCGCGTCGAAGCCGAGCACGACGAGCAGGCCGAACCAGTTCCGGACGAACGCCAGCGCCACGAGCCCGATGACCGCGAGCACCACCACGGGCAGCCAGCGGGAGCCGTGCAGCACCCCGGTCACCAGGAGCACCCCCGCCCACAGGGGTGCGCTGTACCCGGCGTACAGGTTCAGGATCCGCACGAGCCACCGGATGCCACCGGGCACCCGGCCGAGCTGGACCCAGGCCTCGCCGGACCCGTCCGGGTGCAGCTCGATCCGCTGGATCCGCCCGCCGAACGGCACGACGACGATCGCGTGCCCGACCTCGTGCGCGATGGTCGCGGCGATGCGGGCCACCCGGCCGACGAACGGCACGAACGGCAGGACGGCGCCGACGAGGAGCGCGACGAAGACGAGGGGCGGGGCTGCGGTGGTCAAGTGACCAGCATCGCAGCCCCGCCCAGGAAGACCCTGCGGGACCGGCGTCAGGGGAGCCCGGGCGTCGTCAGCACCACCGTGACCAGGACCACGGTGCCGGCGATCGCCAGGGCGGTGAGGACGGCGAGGAAGACCGTCAGGCGGTTCACGCGTCGGCGCCCGGCTATTCGACCGTCACCGACTTCGCCAGGTTCCGGGGCTTGTCGACGTCGCACCCGAGCTGCAGGGCGAGTTCGCGGGCCAGCATCTGCAGCGGCACGACGGCCTCGAGCGGACCCCACGGCGCGGTCATCGCACCCCAGGCCAGGTCGCCGGTGCCACGGCGGCCGAGCGCGGGGATGTCCGCCGACTCGCCGCCGATCGTGATGACGAAGCCACCGCGTGCCCGGACCTCGGCGATCGCCGACTGGATCTTCGGCTCACCGTGGTCGATGACGACCACCGGGGTGCCGTCGTCCACCAGCGCGAGCGGCCCGTGCTTGAGTTCGCCGGCGGGGTACGCCTCGGCCCAGCGGTAGCTGAGCTCCTTGAGCTTCAGGGCGCCCTCGGCGGCGTACGGCAGTCCGGCACCGCGGCCGAGGAACAGGAAGCCGGTCGCCTCCTTGACGCTCGACACCAGCAGGGGCATCCGCTCGGCGGACACCCGCGCGGCGTGCTCGATCCGGGCCGGCAGGTCGAGCAGTTCGTCGACGAGCACCTGCGCGCGGGACGGTTCGATGCGGCCGGAGGCGACCATCGCGGAGATCATCGCCGCGACCCCGACGACGACCTGCGCCGTGAACGTCTTCGTGGCGGCGACCCCGATCTCCGGGCCGGCGTGGCAGTCGAGCACGGCGTCGGCCCGTCGAGCGAGCGAGGAGTGCATGTTGTTCGTCAGCGCGAGCACCGGGTGGCGGTCCTCGAACCGGTCCAGGGCGCGGAGCACGTCCGCGGTCTCACCGGACTGGCTGATCGCGACGACCAGGGTTCCCGGACCGAGCACGGCCTGGTCGGCCTCGCTCGCGACGACGATGTCGGTCGGCACCCCACCGATCCCACGCAGTGCGGTCGCGATCACCTGGCCTGCGTTCAGCGACGTGCCGCAGGCGACGATCGCCAGCCGGTGGAAGCCGGCCAGGCCGAGGCCCACCCACATGCTGCCGTCGGCGGTGCGGCGGGTCACCCGGTCCAGGATCGTCGCGACGACGTCGGCCTGCTCGTCGATCTCCTTCGCCATGTGGTCGGTGTGGTCGCCGAGGTCGAGTGCTGCGGCGGCGAACGGGGACGGCGTGGGGAACGGCACGGGCACCGTGATGCCGTCGGACGACCAGGTCCAGGCCTCACCGAGCTCGACGACGTCGCCGTCGCGCAGCGCCACGAACGTCTCGCACCACTCGGCGATCGCGCCGATGTCGCTCGCCACGAAGTCACCGCGGCCGGAGCGTGCGACGACGAGCGGCGAACGGTCCGCCGCCACGACCATGCGGCCGTCCCGGGCGTCCAGGACCACGATCGCCCACGAGCCCTCGAGCTGCGCCGTCGCGATCTGCACCGCGAGCATCAGGTCCGGGTCGACCGCCAGCGCCCGCTCGACCAGGTGCGCGATGACCTCGGAGTCGACGTCGGACCGGAAGCGGTGGCCCTGCGCCTCGAGCGTCTGGCGCAGCCGGTCCGCGTTCTCGACGATGCCGTTGTGCACGATCGAGATCCGGCCGGTGCAGTCGGCGTGCGGGTGTGCGTTCGCCTCGCGCACGGCACCGTGCGTGGCCCAGCGGGTGTGACCGATGCCGACGCCGGTGAGCGCGTCACCGGAGCGTGCAGCGACGAGCGTGCGCAGGTCGCCGACGCGGGAGACCGAGCGGATCGTCTCGGTGCGGCCGACGGCCGTCCGGACGGCGATGCCGGCGGAGTCGTACCCGCGGTACTCGAGTCGTTCGAGTCCGTCGAGCAGGTAGGGGGTCGCGTCGTCAGACACGCGGGCCGCGATGATGCCGCACATCGGCTGTCCCTTCGGGGGAACGAGGGTGGGTGGAACGGGGAGGTGGGACTGGTGCGGCACCGACCGCCGTCGGGTCTGCCGCGCGTCCGGGGCCTCCCGGCCCGGGAACCGACGCCCGTCCTCGGATCAGGCGAGGACGGACGTCGGTGTCGTTGGGCCGAGGGGTTCGGGTACCGGACGGGGTACCGCGGGCTGGCCCCCGGGGGAGGGGCACGGCGGTCGGTGCAGGAGAAGCCTCACCCGCCGCCGACCACACGGCAACACCCGTCGGACGCTCTTGCGGTTCCCCGCGTGCGGGGGCACACCGCGCTGCGGTCGCGTGCGGACTCCCGCAAGCGCGCGCAGACAGGAGGCCCGGTACCAGCTGGTACCGGGCCTCCCGCGCGGTCTTCGCTCTGAGCGACGCGCCAGCGGCGCGCGGACCCAGCGCCGGGCGAGCCTGCGAGCCCGGTTGGATGTGTCTCTCCTACGTGAGGAGCGCGACCAGGTGCGATCGCGATCGCGCGCCGACCTTGCGGTAGATCTGCGTGAGCCGCAGTTCCACCGTGCGCTGCGACATGAACAGCGACGAGGCGATCTCGCGGTTGCGGTAGCCCTCGGTGACCTTCTGCACCACCGCACGCTCCTCGGCGGTCAGTGACGTGAGCACCGCCGACGCGTCGGGGGCGCTGCGCGGCGTCCCGGGGAACGCCGGCGAGAGCACCGGTGCGGACCGGATCGACGACGAGCCCGTGCCGAACTGCGGCATCGCCGCAGCCGGCGCCGGCGTCACGAGCGGTCGACGCAGGCCGGCCGCTTCGTACGCCGCCGCGGCCGCCGCGCCGAGACGCGGTCGTTCCGCCGGGTTGCCGACCGCGGCCAGCGCCGCGAACGTGCGAGCCCGCTCGTACTGCGAGTCGTGTGGCTGGAACAGTTCCAGCGCACGGCGACGGGCCGGCTCGCGGGTGGTGTCGTCGGCGACGAGCGCGAGGCTCCGCGCCAGCACCAGGGCACCCCAGCGCCCGGGCCGGGCGTGGTGGTCCGCCGCCAGGCGGGCCGTGATCGTCCGGGCGTCGTCGATCCGTCCGAGCCGCACGTACGCCTCGACCAGGTCGCCGAGGTGCCGGAGCACCGCGGGGTTCCGGAGCGACCGACCGATGGCGTCGGCTGCCTCGAGCGCGGTGGCTGCCTCGTCGAGGCGGCCGTCGAGCAGCAGGACCTTGCCGCGGAGCGCGTGCAGCTTCGCCGTCGCACCCCAGAGCCGACTCGTCGAACGGTGCTCGAGGCACCGGTCCACGACGTCGAGCGCCTCGGCGGAACGGCCCTCGGCGAAGTGCCGCCACGCGACGGCGATCGCCCGGGAGGGCTCACGCAACCGCTCGGCGACGGACGAACCGGACTCCCACACGTCGATCGCGCGGAGCGCCTGCCGGAAGTTGCCGGAGCGCACCTCGTTCTCGGCCGTCAGGTAGCGGGCCGCCTCGGTCCACACCGCCGCGGTCTCCGGCCCCCGGGCGAGCACGAGTGCGAACACCCGTCGCGCGCTCCGGTAGCGCTCGCCGATGCTCAGCGCGTGGGCGAGGAGCAGCAGGGCCGGGTCCGACATCGCCACGAGCTCCGACGTCGCGAGCCCGTCGTGCAGTTCGGTGTCCGGCGGCAGCACGCCGTCCACGGCGGCGATGAGCTCCCGCGCGGTCGTCGCGATCTCGAGGGTGTGCGCGGACGCCGACCCCTCGAGCGGTTCGATCCGGTGCAGCAGGTCCTTCGCCTGGTCGAGCTCCCACGCCTCGGCACGGAAGCACGCCACCATGGCCATCAGCCCGGCGACGGCGTCCACCTCGGCCGGGTCGGTCGCGTCGACGGGGACGAGCAGCTCGTCCGCGTGCACGGCGTCACCGCTGAGGTACTCGGCCGAGTACTGCAGCCGGAGCCGGCGGACCTCGTTCGGCGTCGTCCGGAACGGACGGAGCGCCGCGAGGTACCGCGCGGCGAAGCCGAGCATGCGCTTGCCGAGCATGGCCTCCGCGACCCCGAGGAGCGCGACGTGCTCGTCCTCGGTCCCGCCACCGATGTGCAGGGCACGTTCGGTCAGCGCGATCGCGGCGTGCACGTTGCCGTCCACGACGTACGACCGTGCAGCCTGGAGCAGTGCGACCACGTCGGGGACGTCGTCGACGAAGCTCCGGTGCCACGCGGCCGACCGCGGGTCGTTCTCCGCGCTCGCCGTGGCCAGCTCGGCGTGTGCCGCACGACGGTCACGGGCGGGCATCCGCCAGTAGAGCGCGGAACGCACGAGCGGGTGCCGGACGGTGACGCTCTGCCCGCGGACGGTCGCGAGACCGGCCCCGACCAGGTCGTCCAGCTCGTCCCGGTCCCACGCCGTGGTCTTCGCGACGGGCACCAGGGCGAGCTTCGCGAGGACGTCCAGATCGCGTCCCGCGGCGGGCCCGAGTGCGAGCGCCGCGATGGCCTCGGTCGTCGGAGTGGGTCGGAGCGGGAGCACGATCGGCTCCGCGCCGGTGAGCTGCTCCCGGGTGAGCACCGCGAGCTGTTCGCGGAGCGCGCCGGGGTTGCCACCGGTCTCCTCGGCGAGGACGGCGAGGACGCCGTCGTTCGCTTCGGCGGGTGCCATGGCCCGGGCGAGGATCAGTGCCTCGTCCGAGGGCAGCGGTTCGATCCGCAGGGTCGGCAGGGCCGCGAGCGGCCCGTCCGACGGCACCGAGCGGACCGTCGCCACGACACGCAGGGCGGTGCCCGCGAGTCGTCCGGCGAGGAACGCGATGAGTTCCTGGCTCTCCGAGTCCATCCGGTCGAGGTCGTCGATGAGGACGAGCGTCGGCGGGAGGGTCAGGGCGTGCACGGCGTCGAGGAAGTCGTGCGCCGCCGCCAGCCCGGCCGTCACGGCGGCCGCGGTCCCGCCGGCCTGCAGCAGGTGGGCGATGTGTGCGGTCGCTCGGGGGTCGTCGAGCGCGGTGAACAGGGAGGTCACCCCGGCCAGAGGCCAGCGGGATTCACTCCCGTTGACACCGACCCGGACGACGGGGAGGGAAACGCGGTTCGAGACCGCGTCGAGGACGCTGCTGCGTCCGGAACCAGGGTCGCCGACCACGACCATCGCGGACTCCCGTGGGAGCACTGCGAGGGTCGCGATCCGGTCGACCTCGAGACGTCGACCGGTGAGTGCCATGACTCACCGGCCTCCGGGTCCGGAGGCGGATGCTGCGAGGAGGGCGTCGGCGAACACGGGCGTCGCTGCGACGGGGCGCACGGAGGCGGACCGGACTGCTGCACGGCGGGTGACCGTGGCGGAGTGCGGACGAGCGGCGGCGACTGAGCGCGCGCCGGAACTGTCGTGGATTGGATGCGGTCGACGAGTGTGGGTGCACTCGGTTCCGCTCGGGAACGATGATGTCATCGTCTGTATCACCCCTCGGGTTAGGGTCTTCGGACGAACACGACCGGTCTGTTCCGCCGTCCGGATCTAGGGAATCCGAGAGCGTCACGTGACCTGCCGTCTGGAGCACGATAACTCAGGTACCGGCCCGCCGAGCGGACTCCGGCTCGCAGATGTCCAGAACGGTGCCCCCAGTACGGGGGGGCCACGAGGGGGGTGTGGCACCCGCCCTCTGCACCCCGATCCGGGTCCGCCTGACGGAACCGGGGTACAGCTCTGTCCGGACCTCGTTCGTCGTCGCAGGTGTAGCACGGACGGGATGTCCAACGCTGAACCGACCGACGCCCGCCTCGATGACCGCACCCGGTGGCGCGCCTTCGCCGTGTGCGTCGCGGTGGCGGCCCTGACGATCCTCGACCTGTCCAAGGTGAACGTCGGGCTGCCCTCGATCGAGCAGTCCCTCGGGGCCACCAGCTCGTCGCTCCAGCTCATCGTGGCGGGGTACGCGCTGGCGTTCGGCCTCGCCCTGGTGCCCGCGGGTCGGCTCGGGGACCTGAAGAGCCGGCGCGTCATGTTCATCGTGGGGCTCAGTGCGTTCACCGGATCGAGCCTGCTGTGCGCCGTCGCACCGAACATCGAGGTCCTGATCGTCACCCGGATCCTGCAGGGATTCGCCGCCGGGATCCAGATGCCCCAGGTCATCGGACTGGTGCAGCAGCTGTTCCGCGGACCGGAGCGGGGCCGCGCGTTCGGGCTGTTCGGGGCGATGATCGGCATCTCCACCGCCCTCGGGCCGACCATCGGCGGTGGCCTCATCGCGATCGGCGGCGAGGAGTCCGGCTGGCGGCTGCTGTTCTGGATGAACGTGCCCCTCGGGATCGCCGCACTGCTCTTCGCCGTCCGCCTGCTGCCGAAGGGTGCCCAGGGGAAAGCGCAGGACCGTGAACTGGACGTCGTCGGCATCCTGCTGCTCGGCGCGGCGATCATCACCCTGATGCTGCCGTTCGTGCTGACCAGCGGCGGTGGTGGTTCCGCGACCCGCTGGTTCTGGTTGGTCGGCTTCGCGGTGTTCCTCGTGCTGTTCGTGCTCTGGGAGCAGCGGTTCAAGCGGCAGGGCAAGTCGCCGGTCGTGCACTTCGAGCTGTTCCGGCTGTCGTCGTACCGCAACGGTCTGTCGATCGTGGCCGTCTACTTCGCGGCGCTGCCGGCGTCGTTCCTCATGGTCACGCTGTACCTGCAGGAGGGCCTCGGGCTCTCGCCCCTGTTCGCGGGCATGGTGAGCATCCCCTTCGCCGCGACGAGTGCCGTCGGCTCGTACATCGGCGGACGGATCGTCGACCGGGTCGGGCGGGCGCTGGTCGTCGCCGGGCTCGGGATGGTCGTCGTCGGCTTCCTGCTGCTCATGGTCGCCGCCGTCGCCACCCCGCCGGAAGTCACCCCGTGGGCGATGGCGGGCGCGTTCCTGGTGGGCGGGCTCGGTGGCGGGTTCGTGGTGTCGCCGAACCAGACCCTGACCCTGGCCGAGATCCCCGTCGAGCAGTCCGGGGTGGCGGGGTCGATGCAGCAGCTCGGCCAGCGCGTCGGCACGGCGATCGGCACCGCGGTCGCGACGAGCATCTTCTACGGGATCGTGCGGAGCGAAGCAGCGGGGTCGGGATCTGGCGGGTCCGGAAGCCGTCTTGACGCGTACCACGACGCGTTCCGCAGCGGCACGACGTTCACGGTGTCGCTGATGGCGCTCGCACTGGTGCTGGCCGGCGCGGACCTGGTGACGCGTCGGCGGGCGGCGCGGCGGTCGGACGGGGACTGCGAGCACGCTGGCGCGGCCGCGGGGTCCGAGCGCGCCGGGGCGAACGGATCCGCCGAGCGGACCGAGGCGCCGGGGTCCGCCGAGCGGGGCTGACCTGGCCGCCGACCGTGCCTAGGAGTCGCGGCGGATGACCTCGACGACGGCGTCGTGCACCAGGCCGTTCGAGGCGAGCGCGCTGCCGTGCCACGGCCCGGGATCGCCGTCGAGCGAGGTGAAGCGGCCGCCGGCCTCTTCGACGATGGGGACGAGGGCCGCGATGTCCCACGGCTTCAGGTCCGGTTCGCCGGCGACGTCGAGGACGCCCTCGGCCACCATCATGTACGACCACATGTCGCCGTAGGCCCGGGTGCGCCAGACCCGGCGCGACAGGTCGACGAGCGGCTCGAGGCGGTCGTCGTCGTCCCACTGCTGGATGCTGTTGTAGCTCAGGCTCACGTCGGCGAGCTCGGACACCCCGGAGACCCGGAGCGGTCCGTCCAGCGAGAACGCGCCGGAGCCCTCGGCCGCCCACCAGCGCTTGCCGAGGGCGGGAGCACTGACGACGCCGAGCACCGGGCGGCCGTCGACCGCGAGCGCGATGAGGGTCGCCCACACCGGCACGCCGCGCAGGTAGTTGGCGGTGCCGTCGATCGGGTCGACCACCCACTGGCGGTGCCCTTCGCTGACGGCCTCGGCCCCGGTGTCCGCCGTCGTCTCCTCGCCGAGGAACGCGTCGTCCGGTCGCTCGGCGGCGAGCCGCTCGCGCAGGGCCCGTTCGACGGCCTGGTCGGCGTCGGTGACGTGCGTGCTGTCGGCCTTCTTCGTCACGTGCAGGTCGGCGGCACGGAAGCGCTCGAGGCTGATCGCGTCGGCGGTGTCGGCGAGGGAGCGGGCGAAGTCCAGGTCGGCGCTGAGGTCCACGTCGCCCAACCTACCGTCGCTACGCGGCGACGACCTCTTCCTCCTCGAGCCGGGTGACCTCGCGCTCGCGGGCGATGCGGGTCCGGCGGGCGACGAGCCCGTGCACCACGACGCAGAGCAGGAGCGCGGCGGCCAGCCAGAGGGCGAGCACGAGCGACGACCGGCCGAGCGACGCGTCCGGGAAGTACTGCAGGTCCTGTGCGGCCTGCAGCCACGCGGCACCGCTCCAGAAGGTGTGCAGGGCGGCGAAGAACCCGGGCTGGAACGCCGGCTGGAAGATCCCGCCGGACGACGTGAAGTTCAGCATCACGAACAGCATCGTGAGGATCGGGGTGGTCCACCGTCCGAGCACGGGGTGCAGCCCGACGCCGAGTGCGACGATGATCGAGTCGTAGAGCCAGGCGAACAGGAACACCTGCCAGTGGTGGGTGGTGATGACGCCGTAGATCGGTCCGGCGACGATCACGCCGATGCCGGCGACGACCCCCGCGGTGGCGAGCCCGATGACCGCGGTCCACACGGCACGGAGCTTCGTCGCGACCGAGGCCACGGCGATCGCGGACGCGTACCCGCCGACGCTCAGGGCCACGAGCAGGAAGAACAGCCCCTGGCCGGTGGTGTCCTGGTCGCCCGTGGGCACGACGTCGACGACCCGGAACGGCACGTGCTGGTCGTAGGCGATCGGCAGGAACACCTTCTGCGCGGCGCTCGCGGTGGTCTCCGACGCGGCGGTCGAGACGTAGAGCGTGGCACCCGTCGCCGTCGGTGCGTACACGGCGGCGAGGTCGCGGTCGCGCACCTGCTGCTCGGCAGCCTTCGTCGATGCGACGACGTGGGCCACGAGGGCGCCGTCGGACTGGTCGGTCACGGTCTGGGCGAACACCTGGGTGGCCGCGCCCTGGCCGACGATGCCGACGGGCAGTTCCTGCGGGGCCGGAGCGTGGAAAGCACCGAGGTAGGCCAAGCCCATGCCGGCGGCCAGGAACAGCGGCACGAGGATGTGCGAGGCGAACGTCAGCAGCACACGACCGAGGCCGGCGGGGCGCAGGACGCTGTCGGACCGCTGCGGCTTCGGGGCTCGTGGGGACTTGTGGGTGGGGGAGTGGTGCGCGTGCGACGTCGTCGTCGTGCTCGGGGACGGGGCGTCGACAGCGGGGGTCGGCGCAAAGTTGTACTTTGCAACTTCAGACACGACCGCAACTGTACAACCCCGATGCGCGCTTGTCGACGTCGGCCCGGTGCCGAGGCATCGTCCCGTGCGAGTTTGCCCACTCCGTGCGAGGCCCACGAGCCCGCACGGAGTGCACAACGTCGCACCGTTCGTGCGCCCCTCGCACGGTGCGAGGTCTGCACGGTGCGAGGGGGCGCGGGAACCGGAGTGGTCACGACTCACCGCGCGCCGACGCTCGAGTGGTCACGAACTGTCGAGTGCCGCCTCGCCAGCCGACAGTTCGTGACCCCTCGACGCACACACCGCGGGGTGTCGTGACCAGCCGCCGCCCAGCCGCCGACCAGCGCCGGCCGGCGACGACAACCGCCGGCCAGCGCCCCCGGCGCGCTACTCGGAACCGGGGTCGGACGCGCCCATGCCGGTCAGCAGCGCCCGGAACGAGTCGAGCCGCTCGACGCCGGTCGGCCCGAGCTCCCCGTCCTGCACCCGGTCGACGATCTCCCAGTCGTGCGCCTGCGCCAACGGGATGCCGTCCCGCGCGGGCCGCACCGGCACGGCGTGCGACGCGAACGCCCGGAAGACGTTCGCGGGGTCGACGTGCCCCAGGCCGAACGACCGCACACCCGGCGTGTCGATGATCCACCCGCCGTCACGGACCTGCAGCGCGATCGACGACGACGACGTGTGCCGCCCCCGCCCGGTCACGGAGTTCACGACCCCGATCGCCCGCGTCGAGCCGGTCAGGGCGTTCACCAGGGTCGACTTGCCGACGCCGGAGTGCCCGACGGTCACGGTCACCTTGTCGTCCAGGAGCTCGTGCAGCGCCTCGAACGGGACGTCGTCCGATCGGCTCGTCACGATCCGCAGATCCAGGCACGCGAAGTGCGCCAGGAACGCAGCCGGGTCGGCGAGGTCGGTCTTCGTGATGCAGAGGATCGGGTCGAGGCCGGCGTCGAACGCGGCCACCAGGTACCGGTCGATCAGGCGGGTGCGCGGCTCGGGGTCGGCGGCGGCCACCACGATGAGCATCTGGTCGGCGTTCGCCACGATGACGCGCTCGACCTCGTCGGAGTCGTCGGCACTCCGTCGCAGCAGGGTGGTGCGCTCGGCGACCTTCACGATGCGCGCGAGCGACCCGGGGTCGCCCGAGACGTCCCCGACGAGCGACACGTGGTCGCCCGTGACGACGGACTTCTTGCCGAGCTCGCGAGCCTTCGTCGCGGTGATGACGTGGTCGTCGATCAGCACGCCGAACCGCCCGCGGTCGACGTTCGTCACCCAGCCGACGGGGGCGTCGTCGTACGTCGGACGGGTCTTCGTGCGCGGTCGGTTGCCCTTCGGGTTCGGACGCACCCGGACGCTCGACTCGTCGTACTGCCCGTACGGCTCGTCCGCGTCGGAGTCGTCACCGTCGACGTCGTCCCACCAGCTCATGCGTCAGTCCCCACTCACCCGTGCAGCGGTCACCGAGGACGCCACGAGCGCCGCCCACAGCTCCGGGAACTGCGGCAGCGTCTTCGCGGTCGACCCGATGTCGTCGACGGCGACGCCGTCGACGACGAGGCCCACGATCGCCCCCGCGGTCGCCATCCGGTGGTCGTCGTACGCGCCCCAGGCGCTGCCGTGGAGCGGCGCCGGCTCGATCCGCAGGCCGTCGTCGAGTTCGTGCACCGCGCCTCCAGACCGGTTGAGGTCCGCCGCCAGCGCGGCCAGGCGGTCCGTCTCGTGCCCCCGCAGGTGGCCGATGCCGGTGATCTCGCTCGGGCCGTCCGCCAGCGCGGCCAGCGCGACGAGCGCCGGGGCGAGTTCGCCGCCGCGGCTCAGGTCGAGTTCGAGACCCGGCAAGGAGGCCCCACCCCGGATCCCGACGCCGCCGTCGACGACCAGGTCGTCACCGTCACGGGCCACGCTCGCCCCCCACAGGGGCAGGAGCGTCTCGAGGTCGGCGCCGACCTGCGTCGTCTCGGTGGGCCAGGTGCGGATGCGCACCGTGCCGCCGGCGACGAGCGCGGCGACCGCGAACGGCGCGGCGTTCGACAGGTCGGGCTCGATCGTGACGTCACGCGCGCCGATCGGGCCGGGGTGCACGACCCACTCGCCGACCGACGGCTCGTCGACGCGGACGCCGCGGGCACGGAGCGCCGCGACGGTCATCTCGATGTGCGGCATGCTCGGCAGGCGTTCGCCGACGTGGGTGAGGTGCAGGCCCTCGTCGAAGCGGGGGGCCGACAGCAGCAGGCCGGAGACGAACTGCGAGGACGCCGACGCGTCGATCGTCAGGGCGCCGCCGCGGACCGAGCCGGTGCCGGTGAACGAGAACGGCATCGAACCGCCGCCGTCGTCCGTGACGTCCACACCGAGGTCCACCAGTCCCTGCACGATGGCGTGCATCGGCCGCTTGCGGGCGTAGGGGTCGCCGTCGACCGTGACGGGCCCGACGGCCAGGGCGGCGAGCGGCGGCAGGAAGCGCATCACGGTGCCGGCCAGCCCGCAGTCCAGGCGGACTTCGCCGTGCATCGGGGCGGGCGTGATCCGGAGGTCCGGGCCGTAGGGGTTCGGGGCGGTGCCGGCCGCCGGCTCGAGCTCCTCGATGCCGACGCCGAGCGCACGGAGGCCCGCGATCATCAGTGCCGAGTCGCGGGAGTGCAGCGGGAGCCGGATCGTCGAGGGGCCGTCGGCGAGGGCCGCGAGCACGAGCTCCCGGTTCGTCAGCGACTTCGACCCGGGCAGCGCGACATCGCCGCGCAGCGGACCCCCTGCGACCGGGGCGATCCAGGGGTCGGCGGGCTGGGCCCCGCTGTGGGAATGCGTCGTGTCTGCCATCGGTTCACCAGGGTACTGAACGCACCGGGAGGATCAGTGGCGACAGCAACACTCGCACGAGAGCGGACCGGCACGGCGACCGTGCTGACCGCGGTGCCGACGACGCTCGGCACGCTCGGCCTAGACTTGGCGGCGATGACGACCGACGAACCGCAGGCAGCTCCGCACCACCTGGTCGACGAGACCGAGGTGCAGCTCGACGCCGTCGAAGAGGAGCACGAAGCCCTCGACGACGCCGCAGACGAGCCGGTCGACGCGAAGACCGTCTCCGAGGCGGAGCTGCGGTCCCTCTTCGAGGACCAGGCCCTGCCCTTCATGGACCAGCTCTACGGTGCGGCCATGCGGATGACCCGCAACCCGGCCGACGCGTCGGACCTGGTGCAGGAGACGTTCGTCAAGGCCTTCGCCGCGTTCCGCCAGTTCAAGCAGGGCACGAACCTGAAGGCCTGGCTGTACCGGATCCTCACGAACACGTTCATCAACACGTACCGCAAGAACCAGCGGAACCCGTACCAGGGCACCATCGACGAGCTCGAGGACTGGCAGCTCGGCGGCGCGGAGAGCGTCACCCAGTCGATCTCCGCCCGGTCCGCCGAGGCCGACGCGATCGACCACCTGCCGTCCTCCGCCGTGAAGGACGCCCTGCAGGCCATCCCGGAGGACTTCCGGATGGCCGTGTACTTCGCCGATGTCGAAGGCTTCTCGTACCAGGAGATCGCCGACATCATGAAGACCCCCGTGGGGACGGTCATGAGCCGCCTCCACCGTGGCCGCCGGCTCCTCCGTGGGCTCCTGGCGGACCACGCCCGTGAGACCGGCATCGTCCCGGACGCAGCGTCGACGGCGACGATGCGTGGACGGGGACGAGGCGCGGCACAGACGACGAAGGCAACCGCGACCACGGGTCGCACCGGACGGAAGGACGCACGATGAGCGGCTGCGACTGCTCGAAGGCGAAGGCCGAGCTCGAGGAGTTCCTGCACGACGAGCTCCGCCACGAGGACGCCGCGGACATCCGCGAGCACATGGACGGCTGCGAGGACTGCCAGACCGAGCACCGCGTCGGCGTCGTGCTCATGGAGACCGTCCGTCGCGCCTGCAAGGAGACCGCTCCCGACCAGCTGCGCAGCGAGATCCTCGCGCGCATCCGTGTGGAGCAGGCGACGCACTGACGGCTCGGCCGGGCTCGTGCCCGTCCTGGCTTCCGGCTTCTGGCCGGAGTTCGGCCTGGTCTGGCGTCAGCGTCCTGCCTGGAACGCCCGGGTGATCGCGGCCGCGTCGAGGACACGGTCGTGCACCCGGACCGTGTCCACGTCGCCCGTGTAGACGTAGTCCCCGGCGTTCGGCCAACCGGCCAGTGTCTGGCGTCCGGCGCGCCAGTGTCCCGAGTACTGCCGCAGGGTGACGGCGTCGGACCGGGTGCCCTGCAGCTGGCCGTCGATCCAGAACGCCATCGATCGCGACTGGAAGGTCGCGACGGCGTGGTGCCATTCACCGTCGGTGACCGTCGACGTCGATCCCAGCGTGAACTTGAACTGGGACCCGGAGCCCTCGACGCCGAAGCGCAGGACTCCGTCGGCACCGATGTACAGGTGTCGGTCGCGGTACTGCGACGCCGCGGAGCGGTCAGACCCGAACCCGAAGACCCGCCCGCCGTCGGTGTCCCGGGTGCGGAACCAGACCTCGATCGTGAAGGCGTTGGGCGCGTCGACCGCCGTGTCCGTGACCGCCCACCCTTCGGCCCCGTCCTCGGCCCAGAAGGTCGCGTACGGGTTCGTGGCGCAGTCGGCGTCGACCCGGGCAGCGGCGGGCGTGAAGGCACCGTCGGCCCCGGACCCGCTCGAGTCGACGACCTGCGGACCGTTCTTCTCGGCGAAGTCCCACGCGAGTGACGTGCCCGGCGCCGGCTGGTGGAAGCACCCGAAGCCGCCGGTGCCGAGCGCCGAGGCGGTCCCGGTCGAGCCGCTGAACCCGGCGCCCGCGCCAGCGCCGGCTCCAGCGAGCAGGGTGAGGGTGATGGCCAGTGCCGTGAACACCGCGACCGGCGCGGTGGTCGACGTCGGGGTGGTGACGGTCGCGGTCCGGGGCTCCGCGACCACGGGCGAGTGGAGGTCACGGCGAGGCGTGCCGCAGGTGCGGCAGGGGCGACCGGCGACGATGTCCCGATCAGCACGCCCGGCGACGACGAGCACGGCGGTGACGACGCCGGCCAGCAGCAGGGAGGTCCAGTCGCCCGCGCGGATCCAGACGCCCGGCAGCCCGATCCACGGGAACCGCAGCACCCCGACTCCGAGGACCGCCGCGGGTTCGACGGCCGTGCGGTCGGCCGTCGGGTTCGCGTCCCCGCGCAGACGCAGGCCCCCGTCCGGTTCGATGCGCTCGAGTCGGTGCAGACGGAGTCGATCCCGGTGGTCGGGGTCCTCGACGAGCAGCACCCGTCCGGCCTCGAGGTCATCGCGTTCGACGGGCATCGCGGCGACGACGTCCCCGGTCCGGATGCCGGGGGCCATCGAGTCGGAGACGACCGTCGTGACGTGCCACCCGAACGCCGCGGGGAGCGACGCCCACAGCGCGAGCAGCAGCACCGACCAGAGGGCCGTCCGCGCCGAGACCGCGAGGAGCAGCCGGGGCAGGTCGCCGACGCAGCGGACGTGACGGCGGGTGGCGACGTTCGGCATCGGCTGCTCCTCGGGTCGGACGGGTCGGGTGGGTCGGGTGGGTCGGGTGGGACGGATCGGTACGGGGACGGGGATCAGTCGGTCTGCGCTTCCCACACGAACGTGGTGCCGGCCTCGGACGACTGCACGTTGTTGGGTGCCCCCTCGCTCAGGTCGTAGCTGAAGCGGTAGGTCGTGCTTGCCGTGCCCGTCGCCGGCTTCCACGCGTCGACGCCGGTGCCGAAGGACTCGGACGCCATGAGGTCGGCGAGCGTCCCGTCGTGCACGGTCGTCCCCGTGGTGAAGGTGCTGCAGTCCCCGGCGGTACCCAGGGCGCCGCGCTCGACCTTCATGCCGACGTACTGCGCCAGTTCGTCGGCGTCGGCTGCGTCTGCGGCGTAGAGCTTCACGGTCGAGGCATTGGTGGTGTTCGCCGTCACCGTGATGCAGTTCGAGCCCGCGGACCCGGGCACCAGGTCGTCGACGTCGAACATCGCGACGCCCTGGTCGTCGTCGGTGAGGGAGACGGCCCCGGTGTGCCAGCTGTTCGCGGCGTTGTCGGTGCTGCTCGAGAAGGCGGCGTACGAGGCCGTGGCGATGAGTGCGCCGCTGGCGACGACGGCGAGGGGGAAGGCGATCCAGGCGGCGGTGCGGCCGTGGCGGGAGGTGATGTGCATGGCTGTCCTGTCGGTCGGTTCACCCGGCGGGTGATATGACAACAGCGTATATTAATATCAGTTGTTATGGAACCCCGTCGCAACACGACCGACGGCCCGGGTAGGTTGGCCGACATGACCCTCTCCGTCGAGTCGACCACCACCTGGTCCGACACGGACGTCGCCGACGTCGCCGCCCTCGTCCGCCTGCTCGGTCACGACGTCGACGACGCGTCGATGCGCGCCCGCCTCGACCGGCTCACCCCCGAAGCCGGGCACCGCACCTGGGTGGTCCGTGGTGACGACGGCCGGGTCGTCGCGGTCGCCGGCGCGCAGGTCACGTGGGCGTACGCCAGCGACGAGCCGACGGCGCAGCTGCTGCTGCTGGTCGTCGACGACACGGCCAGGAGGCTCGGCACCGGTTCGGCGCTCATCGGCACGTTCGAAGCATGGGCGGTCGAGCAGGGCGCGCGTCGCCTCAGCGCCGTCAGCGCGGCCGCGACGGACAGCGCGCACCGGTTCTACCAGAAGCGCGGGTACCACGACGCCGGGGTGCGGTACACGAAGATCGCGTAGCGTCGCTTTCCTGGCGAACGTCGAAGCGCCCCGTGCAGGAGTCCCTCGGACTCCCGCACGGGGCGCTTCCCCGTGACTAGGCCGACGCGCTCAGTGCCGTGTCGATGACGTCGGCGGCCTCCTGCGCGGAGCGCTTCGAGGACCCCGTGGCCGGGGCGGCACTCGCCGAGCGGGCCGCGACGGACAACGGGCGACCGCCCAGGTGCGGCGACAGGTTCATGCAGACGAACGGCCAGGCGCCCTGGTTCTCCGGCTCCTCCTGCGCCCACACGACGTCGGCGTCCGGGTAGCCCGCCAGGACCTCGAGGATGCGGTCGAGGGGGAGCGGGGCGAGCTGCTCGAGGCGGACGAGTGCGACGTCGGTGATGCCGCGCTTGTCGACCTCGGCACGCAGGTCGTGGTGCACCTTGCCGGAGTGCAGCACGACGCGGCGCACGGCGCTCTTGTCGGTGATCCGCGCGTCGTCCAGCACGGGCTCGAACGTTCCGGTCGTGAAGTCCTCGACCGCGCTCGTCGCCTGGCGGAGCCGGAGCATCGCCTTCGGGGAGAACACGACGAGCGGCTTCTGCGGACGGGCCCAGGCCTGTCGGCGGAGCAGGTGGAAGTACGACGCCGGGGTCGACGGGCGCGCGACGATCATGTTGTCCTCGGCGCACAGCTGCAGGTAGCGCTCGATGCGTGCCGACGAGTGGTCCGGCCCCTGGCCCTCGTACCCGTGCGGCAGCAGCAGCACGAGGCCGGAGCGCTGCCCCCACTTCTGCTCGGCGGACGAGATGAACTCGTCGATGACGATCTGGGCGCCGTTCGCGAAGTCGCCGAACTGCGCCTCCCAGAGCACGAGGGACTCGGGTCGTTCCACCGAGTAGCCGTACTCGAAGGCCATCGCCGCGTACTCGCTCAGCAGCGAGTCGTACACGTAGAACCGGGCCTGGTCCTCGGTGAGGTTCGACAGCGGCAGCCATTCCTGGCCGTTCACCCGGTCGTGGAACACCGACTGGCGCTGGACGAACGTGCCGCGGCGGGCGTCCTGTCCGGCGAGGCGGACGGGCTTGCCCTCGACCAGGATCGAGCCGATCGCCATGAGCTCGGCCATCGCCCAGTCGATGCCGCCGTTGCGCGTCATCTCGGTGCGCTTGGTCAGCAGCTGCTGCAGCTTCGGGTGGATCGAGAACCCTGCGGGCGGGTTGCTGTGCGCGTCGCCGATCGCCCGGACGAGTTCTTCGGACACGGCGGTCTCGTGCACCTCGACCTCGGAGTCATCGCGCTGCGCGGCCGGGCGTTCGAGCCCCTGCACCGCACCGTCGTCGTCGACCTCGATGACCGGGATGGTGCCGGTCTGTGCCTCGTGCGTCTCGGCGAAAGCACGTTCCAGTCGGTCCTGGAAGTCGCGGTGCGCCTCGTCGTACTCCTCTTGCGTGATGTCACCGCGGCCGACGAGGGCCTCGGTGTACAGCGTGCGGACGGAGCGCTTCGCCTCGATGAGGTTGTACATCAGCGGCTGCGTCATCGAGGGGTCGTCGCCCTCGTTGTGCCCACGGCGGCGGTAGCAGATCAGGTCGATCACGACGTCGCGGTGGAACTCCTCGCGGTACGCGAAGGCGAGTTCGGCGACGCGGGCGACGGCCTCGGGGTCGTCGCCGTTCACGTGGAAGATCGGTGCCTGGATCGTCTTCGCGACGTCGGTGGAGTACACCGAGCTGCGTGCCGACTCGGGCGGGGTGGTGAACCCGACCTGGTTGTTGATGACGAGGTGGACCGTGCCGCCGGTGCGGTAGCCGCGGAGCTGCGACATCTGCAGCGTCTCGACGACCACGCCCTGGCCGGCCATCGCCGCGTCGCCGTGCACGAGCACGGGGAGCACGCCGAAGCTGCCGGGTGCCTCGCGGTCCTGCTTGGCGCGGACGATGCCCTCGAGTACGCCGTCGACGGCTTCGAGGTGGGACGGGTTCGCGGCGATCGTCACCGGGATGCTCGAGCCGTCGGACGTGCGGAACACGCCCTCGGTGCCGACGTGGTACTTCACGTCGCCGGAGCCCTGACCGGACACCGTGCCCGGCAGCGAGGACCCCTCGAACTCACGGAAGATCTGCCCGTAGGTCTTGCCGGCGATGTTCGTCAGGACGTTCAGGCGGCCACGGTGGGCCATGCCGATCGCGACCTCGGCCAGTCCGGCTCCGGCGGCGTGCTGGATCAGGGTGTCGAGGAAGGCGATGGTGGACTCGCCGCCCTCGAGCGAGAAGCGCTTCTGGCCGACGTACTTGGTCTGCAGGAAGGTCTCGAACGCCTCGGCCTCGTTGAGCTTGCCGAGGACGCGGAGCTGCTCTTCCTTCGAGGGCTTCGAGTACGGCACCTCGATGCGCTCCTGCACCCAGCGACGCTGTTCCGGGTCCTGGATGTGCATGTACTCGATGCCGACCGTGCGGCAGTAGGCGTCGCGCAGGATCCCGAGGACGTCGCGCAGCGGTGCCGAGGTGGTGCCGGCGAGCCCACCGGTGACGAACTCGCGGTCGAGGTCCCAGAAGGTCAGCCCGTGGCTCTCGATCTCGAGGTCGGGGTGCGTTCGCTGGCGGTACTCGAGCGGGTCGATGTCGGCCATCAGGTGCCCACGGACGCGGAAGCTGTTGATGAGCTCCTGCACACGCGCGGTCTTGTTCACCCGGTGCGCCAGGTCGACGTTGATGTCGTTCGCCCACTGGATCGGCTTGTAGGGGATCCGGAGCGCGGCGAAGATGCCGTCGTAGAAGCCGTGCTCGCCGATGAGGCGCTCGTGCACGTGCTTGAGGTACTCACCCGAACCGGCGCCCTGGATGACGCGGTGGTCGTAGGTGCTCGTCAGGGTGATGGTCTTGCCGATGCCGAGCTCGACGAGGGTCTTCGACGCCGAGCCCTGGAACTGCGCCGGGTACTCGAGGGCACCGGCGCCGATGATCGAGCCCTGCCCCTTCGTCAGACGCGGGACCGAGTGCACGGTGCCGATGCCGCCCGGGTTGGTGAGCGAGATCGTCGTGCCCTGGAAGTCCGCCGGGGTGAGCTTGTTGTCACGGGCACGCTTGACGAGGTCCTCGTAGGCGGACAGGAACTGGCCGAACGTGAGGGTCTCCGCGCGCTTGATGCTCGGCACCAGGAGCGAGCGGGTGCCGTCCTTCTTCGGGACGTCGATCGCGATGCCGAGGTTCACGTGCGCCGGGGCGACGACGAACGGCTTGCCGTCGCGCTCCTCGTAGAAGACGTTCTGGCTCGGGAAGTCCTTGAGCGCCTGCACCATCGCCCACCCGATCAGGTGCGTGAAGGAGATCTTGCCGCCGCGGGCGCGTCGCAGGTGGTTGTTGATGACGATCCGGTTGTCGATCATCAGCTTCGCCGGGATGGTCCGGACGCTCGTGGCGGTCGGGACCGTCAGTGAGGCGTCCATGTTCGACGCCAGCGTCTTGGCCATGCCCCGGAGCGGGGTCGCCACGTCCTCGTGGGTCTCCTCGTGGTCGTCGGCGGCGTCGTTCGCCTCGGCCGGGATCGGCTGCGGTGCCGGCTGACGCGAGGTGGTCTTCGCCTGGATCGGGCCCGACTTCGCCTCGCCCGGGGTGTCCCCGGTGGCCGGCTGCTGTGTCGACGACTGCTGCTGGGCCGGTGGCTGCTGTGCCGGCGCCTGCTGCGCGGGGGAGCCCGCCGGAGCCGGAGCGTCACCGACCTGCGTGCGGTGGTAGCTCTCGAGGACCGGCCACCAGGACTTGTCGACCGACTCCTTGTCCGCGACGAACTGCTCGTAGAGCTCGTCGACGAGCCACTCGTTCGCCCCGAATTCGCCCGCGGTCTCGTCCGTTCCGGTCAGATGGCTCGACACAGCCGATCGCCCACTCTCCGTCGATAGATGCTCGTGTGTGTCGTGCGGAGCAACCCTGCGCCGCACAGGTGCCAAGCCTAGCCGCTCCGACATGTCCGTTCCGTGTCAGCCGCGGCGCGAGTCGGCAGCCCCCGAGCACCCGGTCGGGGCCCTGACGGGAGCCGTACAGTGGAGCGCATGAGGTTCTACGAGACGCGGCCGACGCACGACCTGACCTACTCCGACGTCTTCCTCGTCCCGAGCCGTTCCGGCGTGACGAGCCGCTTCGACGTCGACCTCGCGGCGAACGACGGCAGCGGTGCCACGATCCCGATCGTCAGCGCCAACATGAACTCCGTCACGGGCCCCCGGCTCGCCGCCACCCTGGCCCGCCGCGGTGGTCTGGGCGTGCTGCCGCAGGACATGCACCTGCAGGACCTCGACGCCGCGATCCGCTGGGTGAAGGACCAGCCGGTCGACTTCGACACCGCCTACGACATGGGTGCGCAGACCACCGTCGCCGAGGCACTCGAACAGCTCCTGCCGGTGGCCGGCCGCGGTGTGGTCGTCCGTGACGCCGACGGGGAGTACCTGGGCTGTGTGCCCGCGACCCGCCTCGGCACCGCCGGCCCCGACGCCGTCCTCGGTGATCTGCTGCACGGCGCCTCGACCGCGATCGACGCCGAGGACGCCGGCACGCCCCGCCACGTGTACGACGTGCTCGCGGCCGCCGAGGTCGACTTCGCGCCGGTGATGCGGCACGGCCGGGTCGTCGGCACCACGAGCCAGACGAGCGCGATCCGCTCCGACATCTACACGCCCGCCGTCGACGGTTCCGGCCGGCTCCGGGTCGCCGCCGCGCTCGGCATCAACGGCGACGTCGCCGCCAAGGCCAAGGCGCTGGCCGCCGCGGGCGTGGACGTCCTGGTCCTCGACACCGCGCACGGCCACCAGGACGGCATGCTCCGCGCACTCCGCACGGTCGCGTCGCTGCAGCTCGGCATCCCGCTCGTCGCCGGCAACGTCGTCACCGCCGACGCCGTCGCGCACCTGGTCGGGGCCGGAGCGGACATCATCAAGGTCGGCGTCGGCCCTGGTGCCATGTGCACCACCCGCATGATGACGGCCGTCGGTCGTCCGCAGTTCTCCGCCGTGCTCGAGACCGCCGCGGCGGCCCGCTCGCTCGGCGCACACGTCTGGGCGGACGGCGGGGTGCGCTACCCGCGCGACGTCGCCCTCGCGCTGGCAGCCGGGGCGTCCGCCGTCATGATCGGCTCGTGGTTCGCCGGCACGCTCGAGGCCCCCGGCGTGCTGCGTCGTGACGCCGCCGGCAAGGCGTACAAGGAGAGCTGGGGCATGGCCTCGGCCAAGGCCGTGCGTGAGCGGTTCGAGCGGCTCGACCCGTACGAGCGGGCGCGCAAGGCGCTCTTCGCCGAGGGGATCTCGTCGTCGACGATCTACCTCGACCCGGAGCGCCCGAGCGTGGAAGACCTGCTCGACATGATCACCACCGGCGTCCGCAGCTCCGCCACCTACGCGGGCGCGTCCTCCCTCGCCGAGTTCTCCGAGCGTGCGCTGGTCGGCATCCAGTCCGCCGCCGGCTACGAGGAGGGCAAGCCCCTGCCCGTCAGCTGGTAGCGCGCGCCGGACTTTCGCGCTGAGCGACAGCTCACGGGCGGCGCAGCGCGTGACGTGTCGCTGAGCGCGAAACGCACGCCGACGCCGTGGACACGCGACCACACGGCGGACGGGAGGCCCGTGGCGGTCTCGCCACGGGCCTCCCGTCCGTCTGCCGGTGCGTC